>SHVR01000070.1 GCA_009694185.1 Alphaproteobacteria bacterium
CACCGAAATCGCCGCCTGGGAGAAGCAGCGCAATGATGCCGGCGCTCGCATCAAATGGATGTTCACTACCGAGCGAGCTCGCGCCAAATTGGAACGCGCTTACCCCAACCCAATCAAAGAGTCATAATCACTGTGCAGAGGTACTAGTCGCAACGCCTTGTCAAAGTGTAAACGACCGGTTCTCATGGCCCCCGACAAACGACCGCGTGGTCCCACCGAGCCATGGATGCCCTGATCGCCCTTCCCCGAGGCCTGGACCTCCTGGCCCACGAGATCCGGATGCCGCGAACGCAGACCATTCCGATGGTCGTCGCGTCGCCGCATAGCGGCGCCCATTATCCGGCCGAGTTCCTATCGGCCTCCCGCCTCGACGGCCGCCAGATCCGCCGCTCGGAAGACAGCTATGTCGATGAAATCGTGGCCGGCGCGCCGGCGGCTGGCGCACCCTTGATCCGCGCTCTATTCGCCCGGGCGTATGTCGACGTGAACCGCGAGCCGTTCGAACTCGACCCCAGCATGTTCGAGGACGAGCTGCCGGCCTATGTGAAGACCCGCTCGCCCCGGATCAGCGCCGGCCTCGGCACCCTCGCAAGGGTGGTGGCAAGCGGCCTGGAAATCTACGCCCGCAAGCTCAAGTTCGCTGAAGCCCTCGCCCGCGTCGATTCGGTGCATCGCCCTTACCACGCGGCCCTCGACGGGCTGGTGGCGGCGACGGCGGCAAATTTCGGGTGCTGCCTGCTGGTGGACGCCCATTCGATGCCCTCGGCGGGTGGCTCGTTCGAATGGGACGGCGCCGGCGCCGACATTGTGCTCGGCGACTGCCATGGTGGCGCGTGCGCGCCCACTGTCATCGACGTGGCGAGTACCCTGCTGACCGGCCTCGGTTACAGCGTCGCCCTGAACGAACCTTATCCCGGCGGCTACACGACCCGGCATTACGGTCGGCCGAGCGACGGCGTGCATGCGCTGCAGATCGAAATCAATCGTGGCCTCTATATGGATGAGGCCACCTTCGAGCGCGGACCCAGGCTAGCCCGGTTGGCCGATGACATAGGAAGCTTGCTGAGGCGGCTCGGGGCCTTGGCGGCTGACGATCTAGCCGGCCGGTGACGGCCCGGGAGCCAACCGGTGTCTCGTCAAGAAATGGGCCGCACCGAGATGCGGCCCAAGTTAAGGGAGAAAACGCCCAAGAAACGCGGCACAGGGACCGTCAAACGACAGCACATCTGCCGCACCTCCCAAGGTAGTAAGGTTGAGTCCGTTTGTCAATCGTAATGTGACAGTAATTTTTTTGTTTTCAACAGGATGGCCCATAAAACTTTGGGCGCGGCCGCAGCCGATTCGCACGCGCAATGAGCGGCACGACACCAATGGGTATTGCGCAATAAGTGTGCACTTTAGATGACTTTTTTGGCTCTGAGTGCGGCCATGTCGCCATCGGTAAGCCCGAGCAGGCGGCCATAGACCCGGTCGTTGGCGCTGCCCAGGACCGGCCCCAGGGTTTCGATCCGGCCTGGCGTCAGCGATAAATGTGGGATGACGCCCGGCACGACGACCTGGCCCACCTCCGAGTCGCGAACCCTGTGCAGGGTGCCCCGGGCCTGGTAGTGCGGGTCGGCGAAGATCTCGTCGATGCTGTAGATCGGCCCGATCGGCACATCGGCGGCAAGACAGACCTCGATCAACCGCGCCCGGTCCATGGAGCCCGTCCAGTCGGACACCAGTCCCTCCACCCGGTCGCGCTCGGCGAGCCGGTGCCGGACCGGCCCATAGCGGTGGGGTCCGGCGAGTTCGGGGCGGCCCATCGCCCGCGAGAGGCGCTCGAACATCTTGTCGGTGGTGCAGGCAATTGCGACCCAGAGCCCATCGCCGCAAAGGTAATGGCCATGCGGGCAGGCGTTTCTGGTGCTGGCCCCTTCCCGGTCGCGCACGATGCCGGCTGCCGCGTAGGCCGGCGCCAGCTCGTCAAGCGCGCGAAAGACCGATTCATAGAGCGCCTGGTCGATCACCTGGCCCCTGCCGGTCCGCTCCCGCACCCGCAACGCCATCAGCACGCCGATGGCGCCATAAGCGCCCGTCATATAGTCGCCAAGCGAGGTTGAGCCGGGGGTCAGCGGTATGCCGCCCGGCAGGCCCGCCAGATGGCTGAGCCCGCCAAAGCCATGGGCGATGCGGGCAAAGCCCGGCCGATCCTTGTAAGGCCCGGTCTGGCCATAGCCCGACACACGCAGCATGATGAGGCCGGGTTTATCCTTCGCCAGCTCGTCATAGCCGAGGCCCCAGCGCTCCAGGGTGCCGGGGCGGAAATTCTCGCAGACGACGTCCGAGAGCGCCACCAAGCGGCGCAACAGCGCCGCGCCCTCGGGCTGGCGTAGGTCGAGGGTGATGGATTGCTTGTTGCGGGCCTCGCTCAACCAGGCAAGACTGCTGTCCGCCCTGGCCGAGGGCGTGCCATAGCGGCGCCATGGATCGCCCACCCCCGGTTGTTCCACCTTGATCACCTCGGCGCCGAACTCGCCCATGATGGCGGCCGCATAGGGTGCCGCGATGAAGGTCGCGATATCGAGCACCCGGATTCCAGCTAGCGGCAGGTCGACGCCTGTGTCGGTCATGGGAAATGTCGCTCCATTGCCGGGGTTGGTGGGATACGCTGTGCTTTGCCTGGCCGGTCGGGCTCGCTACATTGCAGCCTGCATCCATCTGAATATGCAAGGATCGCCCCATGTTCACGACCCGCCCGGAAATCCTCGGCACCTTCGGTGTCGTCGCCTCGACCCACTGGCTCGCGACGGCGACCGGCATGGCCATCCTGGAGAAGGGCGGCAACGCCTTCGACGCGGCCGTCGCCATGGGCTTCGCGCTGCAAGTGGTGGAGCCGCATCTGAACGGACCGGGCGGCGACATGCCGCTCCTGCTCTGGTCGCAATCCGAACGGCGGCTCCGGGTCGTTTGCGGGCAGGGTCCCGCGCCCGGTGCCGCCACCATCGCCCGCTACCGCGACATGGGCCTCGACATCGTGCCGGGCACCGGCCTGCTCGCCGCCTGCGTGCCGGGCGCTTTCGACGCCTGGCTCCTGATGCTGCGCGACTATGGCACGCTCACGCCGGCCGAAGTCATGGCGCCGGCCATCGCGTTTGCCGGCAACGGCTATCCCTTGGTCTCGCACATTTGCAACACCATCGAGGGCGTGCGCGAACTCTTTTTGACGGAATGGCGGAGTTCGGCCGCCGTCTATCTGCCGGGCGGCGCCACACCCAAGGCGGGGTCGATCTTCCGCAACCTCAAACTCGCCGAGACCTACCGGCGCATCGTCGGCGAAGCCGAGGCGGCCGGTGCCGACCGCGTCCGCCAGGTCGAGGCGGCGCGGCGGGCCTTCCTCGAGGGTTTCGTCGCCGAGGCGATCGACCGCTTCTGCCGGACCGAAGCCGTCATGGACACTTCCGGCGAACGGCACCGGGGCCTGATCACCGGCGACGACATGGGCCGCTGGCGGGCGAGCTATGACGAGCCCATCACCTATGACTATCACGGCTACACGCTCGCCAAGGCGGGACCATGGGCACAGTCGCCGGTCTTCCTACAGCAGCTCGCTTTGCTCAGGGACTTCGACATCGCCGGCATGGACCCGTTCGGCGCCGACTTCGTCCATACCGTGGTCGAGGCGGGCAAGCTCGCCTATGCCGACCGCGAGGCCTATTATGGCGACCCCGATTTCGTCGACGTACCGATGGCGACCCTGCTGTCCGATACTTACAACGCCGAGCGGCGAGGGCTGATCGGCGAGCGGGCGTCGCTCGAACTCCGGCCTGGCCGCATCGCCGGCCATGACGCGCGCATCGGCCAGACGCGCGGCCCGGTCCGCCAGGCGGCCGGCGCGGGCGAACCCACCATGGCCCGGACCGGCACCGTGGCGGGCGATACCTGTCATCTCGACGTCATCGACCGGCACGGCAATATGGTATCGGCCACGCCCTCGGGCGGCTGGCTGCAAAGCTCGCCGGTCATCCCGGAGCTGGGTTTTTGTCTCGGCTCCAGGGCGCAGATGTTCTGGCTGGAGGAAGGCCTGCCCGGCAGCCTGGCACCCGGCAAACGACCGCGCACCACCTTGAGCCCCTCGTTCGCCTTCCGTGATGGCAAGCCCTACATGCCCTTCGGAACGCCGGGCGGCGACGGCCAGGATCAGTGGCAGATCGTCTTCTTCCTGCGCCATGCCCAGCACGGCATGAACTTGCAGGAGGCGATCGACGCGCCCACCTTCCAGTCGAGCCACTTCCCGAGTTCGTTCTATCCGCGCCAGGCCGAGCCCGGAAGGCTCACGGTCGAGGGCCGGATGGCGGCCGAGACGGTCATGGAACTGCGCCGGCGCGGCCACCGGGTCGACATCGGCGGCGATTGGTCGCAAGGCCGGCTCAGCGCCTGCACCAAGGATGGCGACGTCCTCAAGGCCGCCGCCAACCCGCGGCTGATGCAGGGTTACGCGGCCGGCAGGTAGCGACAGGCCGGGAACGCGTACCGAGGGGAAGAGGCGTGCGGGCCTGGGCACGATTCGCGGCGGTCATGTTGCTGCTGCTCGCGGGGCTGGCCGCGCGACCGCTCGCGGCGCAAATGCCGCGCGGCGGCGCCGGCGATCAGCCGGTCTATTTCAGCGCCGATTCCGTCACCTATGACGACGAGTTGGGGCTCGTCACCGCGACCGGCAATGTGGAATTCGTTCAGGGCGAGCGAATTCTCGCCGCCCACGCCGTCACCTACAACCGCCGGACCGAGATCGTCACCGCCAGCGGCGACGTCAGCCTGCTGAATGCCACCGGCGATGTGCTGTTTGCCGACCATGCCGAATTCAGCGCCGACCTGAAGGACGGCTTCATCGATCATATCCGCGTGCTGATGGCCGATCGCTCGCGGCTCGCCGGCATCGGCGGCGAGCGGCGCGAGGACCGGGTGACGATCTTGCGCCGCGCCGTGTACTCGCCCTGCGACCTTTGCCGCGAGGACCCGACCCGCGCACCTCTTTGGCAGATCAAGGCGGCCGAGGTCGTTCACGACCAGCTCGCCCAGGAAGTCGAATACAAAGACGCCACCATGGAAATTTTCGGCGTCCCGGTGTTCTACACCCCCTACCTGGCGCACCCCGATTCGACGGTCAAGAAACGCACCGGGTTCCTGGCGCCCTCATTCGGTAGCGACTCGACCACCGGGCGGACCATGGCGACCCCCTTCTATATCGACATCGCGCCGGACAAGGACGCCACGATTACCCCGATCTTCACCACCGACCAGGGCGTCGTCGCGTCGGGCCAGTACCGGCAGCGCTTCCAGAAGGGCGCCGTTACCCTAGATGGCAGCTACGTCAACGCCGATCGCGTCGAAGGCAACGACGTCCGGCAAGATCGCCATCGCGGCCATTTCAAGGCCGATGGCGGCTTCGATATCGACGACAATTGGCGCAGCAAGTTTCGCATCTACCGCGCGAGCGACGAGACCTATCTGCGCCGCTTCCGCTTCGACAGCGCGCCGACCATCCGCAGCACGGGGCAACTCGAGGGTTTCTTTGGCCAAAACTACGCCTCGGTCGCCGCCTTCAAGTCGCAAGATTTGCGCACCGATATCGTCGACAATCTGACGCCGACGGCGTTGCCGATCGCCGCCTATAGCTTTGTCGGCGAGAGCAGCGAGATGGGAGGCTATTGGACGTTCGACACAGCCGCCGCGGCGCTCTATCGCGACGTGGGACCGCAGAGCCGGCGCCTGGCCGCCATTGCCGGTTATCACCTGCCGTTCCGTACCGAGGGTGGCCACATGTTCGAGGTTTCGAACACGCTCCGGGCCGACGCCTATTCCGTGGAAGGCGTCGACCAGAGAGACCCGGCAAATTTCGGTGCCGCCGACAGTGGCTTCACCGGGCGGCTATTTCCCCAGACGGCGATCACCTGGCGCTATCCCTTGGTCAATGCCGGCGATGGCTACAGCCAGCTCATCGAGCCGATCGCCTCGGTCGTTGCCGGCCCGGATAGCGGCAATCCCGGCCGCATCCCGAACGAGGACAGCCAGGATTTCGAATTCGACGAGACCAACCTGTTTCGACCCAACAGGCTGCCCGGCTATGACCGCATCGATACGGGCCAGCGGCTGAATTACGGCCTGCGGACCGGCGTCTGGGGAGTAAGCGGCGGCAGTTCGTCGCTGTTTTTCGGCCAGAGCCTCCGGGCGCGCGAGGGTTCCGCGTTCACCCAGGGATCCGGCGTCGAGGACGAACTCTCCGATGTGGTTGGCCGCATCCAGGTCTCACCGCATACCCACCTCGATCTATTGTATCGCTTCCGGCTCGACCATGACGATTTCAGCCCCCGGCGAAGCGAGTTCGGTTTCCGGCTCGGACCACCGGCGCTCACGCTCATCGGCAACTATGTTTTCCTCGACCGCGCGGTCGCCGGCAATGCCTTCCCGACGGACCGCGAGCAGATCCTGGCCCGCCTCTCCTCGCAGCTCACCGACAACTGGTCGACCTTCTTCACACACCAGCGCGACCTGACCGAAGAGACCGGCGGACCGCTGCTCTACCGCCTCGGCTTGCGCTATTCCGACGAGTGCATCGTCGTCGACACGACGCTGTCCCGGCGTTTCACGTCCGATGTGGACGTTCCCTCGGGCACGACCTTCTTCCTGCGCGTCGTCTTCAAGAATCTGGGTGAAGTGACCGGCGGCGTCCGCTGATCGAGAGCAGAGTCCATCAGCGGGCGGTTTACGCCGCCCTGGCCGACCGTTACCGTGACCCCCGATCGGGGACGCAGCAAAGGGGGATGAGTTGTGGGTCGCTACGCGCTTGGCATCGACATTGGCGGCACCTTCACCGACATCGTGGTCTACGACCATGAGAGCGGCACCCAGTTCAATCGCAAGGTGCTGACCACGCCCGACGATCCCGGTCGAGGCGTCATGGCCGGCATCGACCAGCTACTCGGCGAAGACGGGCTGGCACCCGAAGATTTCACGCGCGTCGTGCATGCGACGACGCTCTTCACCAACGCGCTGATCACCCGCCAGGGGGCCAAGACCGGCCTGATCACCACCGAAGGCTTTCGCGACGTCCTCGAGATTCAGCGCGAGCGCAAGTTCGAGCTCTATGACATCTTCCTTGAGAAGCCCAGGCCCCTGGTGCCGCGCCCGCTCCGCAAGGAAGTGCGCGAGCGCCTCGCCGCCGATGGATCGGAAGTCCTGCCGCTTGACGAGGCCGGCGTTATCGCCGCCGCCGACGAACTCGTGGCCGAGGAGTGCGAGGCCGTCGCCATCGTCTTTCTGCACGCCTATGCCAACCCGGCCCACGAGGCGGCGGCGGCGCGACTCATCCAGGCGCGCCACCCGGCGCTGTTCCTATCCACTTCGCACGAGGTCTCGCCGCAGATTCGCGAGTACGACCGTGCGTCGACCACCGTCGTCAACGCCTTCGTGAAGCCGTTGGCGCAACGCTATCTCGATCATCTCGGCCAGGAGATCGCCGGGCGGCGGATTCCCGCACCCTTCTTCCTGATGCTCTCCAATGGCGGCCTGACCCATGTGGGCGAGGCGCAACGCACACCCGTTCAATTGATCGAGTCCGGACCGGCGGCCGGCGCGCTGGCGGCGGCCTTCTTCGGCAAGCGCGAAGGCGATCGACGGGTGCTGGCCTTCGACATGGGCGGCACCACGGCAAAGCTCAGCGTCGTTGACGATGGCGAGCCCTTGGTCGCCCATGGCTTCGAGGCAGCGCGCGAGAAGCGCTTCGTCAAGGGCAGTGGGCTGCCGATCAGCGTTTCCGCCATCGAGTTGATCGAGATTGGCGCGGGTGGCGGCAGTCTGGCCAGGGTCGACGCGCTCGGCCTCTTGAAGGTTGGGCCGGAGAGCGCGGGTTCCGTGCCGGGTCCCGCCTGCTATGGGCGGGGCGGGACCGGTGCCGCCGTCACCGATGCCGACTTGATCCTGGGCTATCTCGATGCCGGCTATTTCGCGGGCGGCAGCATGCGCCTCGACCGCGACCGGGCGCTCAAGGCGGTCGCACCGCTGGCCGCCGCCACCGGCCTCGACGCGACGGGCATCGCCTGGGGTATTTACGACGTGGTCGGCGAGACCATGGCGAGCGCCGCCCGGGTGCATATCGCCGAGCGGGGCAAGGACCCGCGCGACTATGCGCTGCTGGCGACCGGCGGCGCCGGACCGGTGCATGTCTGCCACCTGGCATTGAAGCTCGGCATCAAACGGATCGTCTGCCCGCCGGCGGCGGGCGTCGCCTCGGCGCTCGGCTTGCTTATGGCGCCGGCCCGTGTCGATCGGGTGGCGACCATGGTGCAGCGCCTTGACCGGCTCGACTGGCCGCGTTTCGAGCTCAGCTTCCGGGCGCTCGAGGCCGATGCCCGCCGGGTGATCGCCGACACCGGCCTCGCCCCGGAGCGGGCTACGAGCGAGCGCCTCGCCGATATCCGCTATGTCGGACAAGGCTTCGAGGTGGTGACCCCCTTGCCGGCCGGCCCCTATGCGGCGGCCTCCGAAGCCCCGATCCTCGCCGCCTTCGAGACGGCCTATCGCCGCATCTTCACCCGCACGCCGCCCGGCGTGCCCGTCGAGGTCGTCAATGTGCGGATCGCCATGCGGGCAGCCAGCGGCGACGGCGCCCTCACCTTGGCCAATGCGACCGGCGGCGGTGGCGGCCTGAAGGGGCGGCGGCAAGCCTATTTTCACGAGGCCGCCGGCTTCGTCGACACGCCGGTCTATGACCGCTATCGCCTGCAAGCGGGTGATACGCTCAACGGTCCGGCCGTGGTCGAGGAGCGGGAATCGACACTGGTGCTGCCGCCCGGCGCGACCGCCCGGGTCGGCGAATCCGGCAGCATCGTCGTCACACTCGGGTGAAGGAACAACAGGCATGGACAGCGACAATCGCCCGACCTATGACGCCGTGACGCTCGAAGTGTTGTGGACCCGCCTCATCTCGGCGGTCGACGAGGCAGCGGCGGCGTTGGTGCGCTCTTCCTTCTCCACGGTGGTGCGCGAGAGCTTCGACTTTTCCTGCGTCATCACCGACGCCCGCGGCCAGTCGCTTGCCCAGGCGACCGACAGCATCCCCTCGTTCATCGGCACCCTGCCGGCGACCGTGAAACATTTCCTGGCGGAATTTCCGCCCGAGACCCTCCAGCCCGGCGACGTGCTCTGCACCAACGATCCTTGGCTCGGAACCGGCCATCTGCCCGACATCACCGTGGCAAAGCCCTTGTTCCACGGCGGCCGTCTGGTGGGCTTCTCGGCCTCGACGGCGCATGCGCCGGACATTGGCGGCAAAATTCGCTCGGCCGAGCCACGCGAGGTGTTCGAGGAAGGCTTGCAAATTCCGCCTCTCAAGATCATGCGCGCGGGCGAGCCCGACGAGACCTTCTTCAAGTTCCTGCGCAAGAACGTGCGCACGCCCGATCTGACCGTTGGCGATCTGTGGGCGCAACTCGCCGCCCTCGATCTGATGCAGGACCGGGTCCAGACCTTGCTCGACGAATACCGCATGGGCGACCTTGGCGGCCTCGCCGACGAGATTCACGGTCGCTGCGAGCGCGCCATGCGCGCCGCCATCCTGGCGCTCCCCGACGGCGTCTATCACTCCGAATTGCAGACCGACGGCCTGGCGACGCCGGTCACGGTCAAGATGGCGCTGACGGTCACGGGCGACGAAATCCTGATCGACTTCGAGGGCTCGTCGGCCCAGGTCGACCGGGCGATCAACGTCGCCTATTGCTACACCTATGCCTACACCTCTTATGGGGTGAAGTGCCTGCTCTCGCCCGACTTGCCCAACAATGAGGGGGCGCTGCGGCCAATCACCATCAAGGCGCCGACGGGCTCGATCGTCAACTCGACGTTCCCCGCCGCCGGCGGCGCCCGGGTCATGGTCGGCCATTACTTGCCGATCCTGGTGTTCGCGGCATTGGGCGACGTGGCGGGCGAGCGCATCATGGCCGGCGCCGGCTCACCCATCTGGGCGATCACCCAGGCGGGCGTGCGCGACGGCCGCACCTACGCCAACGTCTTCTTCTTCAACGGCGGCATGGGCGGCAACCCGTTGCGCGACGGCGTCTCGTGCCTCTCATGGCCGAGCAACATCTCGTCGACGCCCGTCGAAGTGATCGAGCAGTTGGCGCCCTTCCGCGTCCACTACAAGCGCTTCCGGCCGGGCACCGGCGGCGCGGGCCGGCATCGCGGCGGGCTCGGCCAGGAAATCCTGTTCGAGTGCCTCTCCGAAACACCCATCGCCATCTCGTTCCTGGCCGAGCGCACCAAGATACCGGCGCCCGGCATCAAGGGCGGCGGTCCCGGCACCATCGGCGAAGTGCGCATCGACGATCATCCGGTCGATCCCAAGGCACAGCACATCATCGGGCCAGGCAACAGGGTGCTGATGCGAACGCCCGGCGGCGGCGGCTACGGCGACCCAGCGGCGCGCGAGCCCGCCCTCATCGCCGCCGACAAGAGAATGGGTTACGTCTGATCGCTCGTTGGCCGGAAGCGGGTTATCACTCGGCGCTGGCGAGTTCGCCGGCCCGGGCGCGCAGCTCGATGTCGGCGGGACCGCGGTAGTAGACGGTCAACTCGTGGGCCTCCATCAGCGGCGTATAGTGGCGAAAGGCCCGTTCGAACTGGGGATGGCCGCGGAAGTAAGCGATGAAGTCGAATGGCCGATTGTCGCACCGCCACAGACCGAAGTTCGTTTGCACGAACAACAAGGCCGGGCGGGCGCGGACGAAATCCTCGACGATGCTGTTGTAGGCGAAGCGCTCCGAGGCCGGCATGGTCGCGAGCGAGCGATAGGGATTGTGCTTCGGGGTTGGACAGTTCGCATAGGCGCCAACCACCGCCCAGAGAGTTTGGAAGCGCGAGCGCATGGGCACTTCGGCATAGTTGACCGCCGGAAACGCGGGCGTGGGATGGACGGAAAAGATCATCACCGGCTGGTGGTCGCCGAACTCGCGGATGATGTCGACCACATCGTCGATATTGCTGTCGGTGAATTTCAACTGCCGCTCGAAGGGCGTGTAGGCGAGGGCCGTCGGAATCCATGCGGCGGCGACCAAGAGCAAAGGGGCGGTGGCGGCCAGCCGGGCGACCGCGATCGTCCGCCCCTCGCTCGACGCCACGCGGTCGACAAATTCCGCGGCGAGCGTCAGGCCAAGCCAAATGGCGATCGCCATGGCCGGCATCGCGTGATAGCGCCAGCCCATGCCTTGGATGACGGCGGACGCGATCAGCGGCAGCAATGGCAGAGTGAGCATCGCCGCGATATTCGCGTCCGACCAGCGCCAGGCGGCCCAGACCAGCAACGGCGCGGCGAGGTAAATCGGCGTCAAATAGGACACGAACAGCACGGACAGGCTGCCGTTCCCGACCGGCCGGTAGATTTCCAGGCCGAACGGCAGCGCGAAGGAAAAATATTCCGGCAGGAAAACGATCACCGCCGCGCCATAGGCGCTCGTCAAGACCAGCATCAACCAAGGAACCGGATCGCCGAGCGTGCGTCCCCAGCCCCGCCGCGCCAACAGTGCCAACTCAACGACCGCCGGGACCAGCAGGAAGGTCGGCTTGAGGGCGAAGCCAATGGTGGCGGCGAGCGCGATGGCGACCGTCAACCATCGGGGTACGGACACGCCTTGCCAGCGGCAGGCCGCCAGCAAGAGATAGGGACAGAGCGCGATCAGCAGCAGATGTTCGCGCTGGCCGAAATCATAGTCGGGAAACACCGCCGTGACGAACAACGCGGCGAGCGGCACGACCTGGCGCAACACGCCACGATCGGCCGGCACGATGCGATGGCCGAGGCGGCGGCAGGCAAGCGCGCCGGCGACAATGGCTGCCACGATCAGGACGATGAACCAGGTGGTCGATGGCAGGTTCGTCCAATCTTCCAGCAATTCGGGGATTGCCGAGAGGTAGAAGATCAGCGGCGGATTCATGTCGATGATATCGACATAGAGCCGGTCGCCATTGAGCATGCGATCGGCCGCGTCCAGCAACAGGGCCGCGTCATGGTTAATCGGCGGCCAGAGGTTGCCCGCCGTCCACGCGATCATGACAATCCATCCGGCCAGCGGCAGGACCCTCGTCCAAACCCAGGCAGGTTGCTCCGATGCCATGGCCTCTAACCCAACCGATCTCTTGCCCGGGGTTCCCCCAACGACTCTATAACATCGCCTTAAAAGCCAAATGTCTCGTTAAAATTTGGACAGGTCGGGCCGCCGGCGGCCTTGGCCAGCCGAAATTCGCCGTACCCTTCGCCCGCCTGGCATAGTAATCAAGCAACCGGCAACCGAAACCGAGGAGACCCCCATGGCCGAGCGCGGCGCCGATGTGATCGTGATCGGGGCGGGCAATGCCGCCCTTTGCGCGGCGCTGGCGGCCCGCGAGCAGGGCGCCCAGGTCACCGTGCTGGAGCGCGCGCCCATGGCAGAGCGCGGCGGCAATTCAGCCTTCACGGCCGGAAATATTCGCACTGTTTTCAATGGTATAGAAGATATCAAGGCGCTCGTACCCGACCTCACGGCGGACGAGATCGCGATCACCGATTTTGGCACCTATACGGAAGACCAGTTCTTCGACGACATGGGCCGGGTCACCGAATACCGCACCGACCCGGAGCTGTGCGAGCTGTTGGTCAAGCGCAGCCTGCCGACCATGCTGTGGTTGCGTGACAAGGGGGTGCGCTTCAACCCGATCTGGGGCAATCAGGCATTCAAGATCGACGGCCGTTTCAAGTTCTGGGGCGGGCTGGTGATCCAGGCCTGGGGGGGCGGCCCCGGCCTTGTCGAGGCGCTCAACAAGATCGCCGAGCGCGAGGGCATCCGGGTGATGTACGAGACCCGCGCCCTCAGCCTGCTCAATGACGACGATGGTGTGAAGGGCGTGCGCGTCCGCCAGGGCCGCAAGACCTTCGACATCGCCGCCAAGGCCGTGGTGGTGGCGGCGGGCGGCTTCGAGGCGAACCCGGAAATGCGCACCCGTTACCTTGGCCCCGGCTGGGACATGGCCAAGGTGCGCGGCACCCGCTTCAACACCGGCGATGGCATCCGCATGGCCCTTGAGGCGGGCGCCAGGGCCTATGGCAACTGGTCGGGCTGCCACGCGGTCGGCTGGGACTTCAACGCGCCCGAGTTCGGCGATCTCGACGTGGGCGATAATTTCCAGAAGCACAGCTATCCCTGGGGCATCATGGTCAACGCCACGGGGCGGCGGTTCGTCGACGAGGGCGCGGATTTCCGCAACTACACCTATGCCAAATATGGCCGGGTCATCCTGAACCAGCCGGGCCAGATGGCCTGGCAGGTGTTCGACAGCAAGGTGTTCGATCGCCTGCGCGCCGAATACCGCATCAAACGGGTTACCAAGGTGCGCGCCGACACCCTGCCCGAGCTGGCGGCCAAGCTCGAAGGGGTCGACGCCAAGGTGTTTCTCGAGGAGATGGCGGCCTACAACGCCGCGGTCGAGACCAACATTCCCTATGACCCGAACGTCAAGGACGGCCGCGGCACCCGGGGCCTGGCCGTCAACAAGACCAATTGGGCCAACACCATCGCCGATCCGCCGTTCGAGGCCTATCAGGTGACCTGCGGCATCACCTTTACCTTCGGGGGCCTGAAGGTCGCGGGCGACGCCCAGGTGATCGACACCGAGGAGGCGCCGATCCCCGGCCTCTACGCGGCGGGCGAGCTGGTGGGCGGCCTCTTCTACTTCAACTATCCGGGCGGCAGCGGGCTCACTTCGGGCGCGGTGTTCGGCAAGATCGCGGGCACCGCGGCCGGCCGGGCGGCGGTGGGCAACACCTGATTCTTCAGCCGGCGGGCTTGCGCGCCGGCCGTTCGGCGACCGGGCCGCCCTTCGCCTTCCATTCGCCGAAGCCGCCCGCGATATGGGCCACCGGCTCGAGGCCCATGGTCTGGGCGATGTCGGTGGCGAGCGCCGAGCGCAGCCCGCCCGCGCAGTAGAAGACGAACTTCTTCTTGGAGCCGAAGATCTCCTTGTAATAGGGGCTGTCCGGGTCGATCCAGAATTCCAGCATGCCGCGCGGCGCGTGGAAAGCGCCGGCGATCATACCCTCGCGCTCCAGCTCGCGCGGATCGCGAATGTCGACGAACACCACATCGGGATTGCCGTGCAGCTTCTGGGCGGCTTCGACCGTCAGCGTCTCGATGCGCCCGTTCGCTTCGTCGACGAGTTGCTGGTAACCCTTTTTCATGGCCATCGTCGCTCTCCTGGTTGTCGCTTGTCTCGCATGCCAGAGTATAGCCGGAGTATAGAATGAACCGGGCGCTGGAATGGTTGCGCAAACGCGACCGGCGCCGAGTCTCTGGCGTCGACTGATACTAGAGCCCCTTCAATGAACTCGGAGTCGTAGGGGATTCCCAAGTCAGGCGGAAGGTGATTCTCTCTTCTTGCGATTTGCGAGGAGGGGGAGATGGGGCGGGCGTTTAGGATGGATTTGCGTCGGCGCGTGGTGGCAGCGATCGACGGT
>SHVR01000071.1 GCA_009694185.1 Alphaproteobacteria bacterium
GCGTGCCCCACCCCAACCCCAGCCCATCAACCCCAAGCGCCGACCACCGACCTTCACCATCAAACGATGCAAATGGCGTCGCGGTCATGCTCGTCAGACGGAACCCAAGCCGGCGCCAGCCTCAGCACCGTGAATAGATCGGGGTAAATCATGCATGATCGCCGCGATATCGAAGGGTGAGCGGCCGAGCAAAAGCGGTTCAAAATAGCGCTTGATGATGTTGACGAGGCCGGGAAGCATCTCGGCACTGCCTTGCCGGCGCCAGGCGTGCGTTTCGCCAATGCCGACCACACCCGCGTCGGTCGCGACCTTCACCAGCAAGGTTTCCATGATCGGCCGGGCGCCGCCGCTGGCGATCTTGAACGGCACCTTGAAGGGAATATGCAGCGGAATGCACTCGATCGCCGTGATCCGGGATTTCGGGCGCTGGCGGGACGGCCGGATGGTTTCGTTGGCGTCGTCCACCGTCATTCTCCGGTTTGCGGCGGCGAGGGTGCCGCCTCGATTGGAGGATAGGCCGGGATTTTGCCGATGAACATGGTCGCCCGATCGAATCGGCTTGGCATCTTGAAAGTCATCCGGAGGCTTCTGTGAGGTCGCGCGACAAGGCGGCGGCGGGCGAGCACGGGGCGCGACCTCGCAGAAGCCTCCCGATTCCGGATGGATACTAAGGACGCCACGCGCGTCGACTGCTACTGTCATAGCTGAAAAAACCGCCCGACCATAAACTAGGAGGAATCAATGCCCGGCAAAGTGGGCTTCATCGGCCTCGGCGCCATGGGTGGCCCCATGGCCCTCAATCTCGTCAAAGCTGGCTTCTCGCTGGTGGTCAACGACATCGACCCGGCCAAGGTCAAGGCGCTGAGCGCCCGGGGCGCGGCCGTGGCGGCGTCGCCGGATGGGGTCGCGGCCGCGGCCCCGCGCAGCATCTGCATGGTGGAGACGACGGCGCAGGCAGAGGCAGTCATCCTGGGTGAGCAGGGCCTCATCCAGCGCGCCGAACCGGGTCATATCGTGCTTTGCATGAGCACGATCGACCCGCATGCGGCGCGCCAGATCGCCGACAGTCTCGCCGCCAAGGGCATCCTGATGCTGGATGCACCCGTCAGCGGCGGCACGGTACGCGCCCAGTCGGGCCAACTCACCATCATCGCCGGCGGCGAGGCGAAGACCTACGACGCCTGCATGGACTTGTTCCAGGCCATGGGCGCCAAGCAGTTCCATATGGGTGGCCTCGGCAGCGGCCTCGCCATGAAGCTCGTCAACAACATGCTGGTCCAGGTGAATACGGTCGCGGTCGCCGAGGCGATGGTGCTCGGCGTCAAGGCGGGCCTCGACCCGCAACAGATCTACGAGGTGGTCCGGGTCAGCACCGGGGCAAGCGCCGCCTGGGAGCTACGGGTGCCGCGCATCCTGGCGCGCGACTTCGAGCCGGGCGGCACGGTCGACATCTCGTTCAAGGACCAGGAACTCGAGACCCAGTTCGCCAAGCGGCTCGGCGTGCCGGTCTTCCTCGCCAATATCTCGCAACAAGTCTACCAGATGGCGCGGGCCAGCGGCTACAACAAGGAAGATGGCGCCGCCGTCGTCAAGGTGTTCGAGCAATTCGCGGGCGTCACCGTCGGAAAAGGGAACTAGAAACATGACCACATTCCTCTTGATCCATGGCGCCTATCAGGGTGGCTGGATTTGGCAGCCGGTGGCGAGCCGCTTGCGCGCGGCCGGCCATGCGGTGCATGCGCCCTCGCTCGATGGCTGCGCCGAACGGCGCCACCAGATTCGCGCCGGCATCACCACCGAGACCCAGGCCGAGGAACTAGCGGGCCTCATGTTCTACGAGGATCTCAGCAAGGTCGTGCTGGTGGGCACCAGCAGCGGCGGCATGGTGCTCTGCCGGGCCGCCGAACTGGCGCGCAAGCGGGTCGCCCGCCTGGTGTTCGTCGACGCGCTCGCCCTGCAAAACGGCGAGGCGATCCCCGACATTGTCAAGCGCCCGACGGCCGTCGACACCGAACTCACCACCGGCCCGTCGCGCCAGGACGCCGAGGGCCGCCTCTTCGCCGACCTCGATGCCAAGACCCGCGCCTGGGCGCTCGAACGCTACACCCAGCATCCGATCGCCGCCATGCGGGCGCCGGTCAAGCTCGACCGCTTCTGGTCCGACAGTTGGGCCGCCACGGTGATCTGGTGCCGCAACAGCGCCAACCCGCCGGTCGCCCATCAGCGGCGGGCCGCCGACACGCTGAAGGGCAAGTGGCTCGAGCTCGACACCGGCCATTATCCCATGCTGAGCGAGCCCGATCGGTTGACGGCCATGATCCTGGCCGGGTAGCAGGAGGAAGGGAGCATGAAAGCAGTTCTTGAAGGCCAAGTGGTGGCCGAGAGTACCGACATCGTCGAGGCCGGTGGCTACCATTATTTCCCACCATCGGCGGTGCGTACCGAGTGGCTGGAGAAAGTACCGAAAACCGCGAGCGATCTCGAATGTCCGCACGGCGTCCAGTTTTATGACGTGGTGGTGGCCGGAAAGCGCCATGCGCGCAACGCCTGGAGCTATGAGGCGCCGCGCCCCGCCATGGCCAATGTTGGCGGCCGATTCGGCTTCTGGGAGGACGTGACCGTCGGCTGAGGGTCGGGTTTCACCGCCTCACCGCCTAAAGAGATAGATCGGGCTGGACCACATTCGGTGGCCGTCCTCCTGCTGCACGCGCACGAAAAGTCGGGTATCGCCCGTGCGGCGGAGATTGACCCGGCGGCGGAGCCTGAGCCGCCGTTCGCCCATAATCGCGGGCAGGCGCTGTAGGCTTATGGATCGATCGAGCCCGCCCGCCTCGAACCGCCTCGGCTCGACCCCGAGCTCGCCGATCGGGCATGTGCCCGACACCGGCGCCGTCGTGAAGGAGAGCGCGCCCGCCATGGCCGATTTCAGCCAGAGGTCGATGGCGCCGTAATTGCCGGTGGTGACCGCCTTCCACGCCAGCGATGTCGCATCCTGGCGATGGATGCCGCGATCGAGGTTCCAATTGTTGATGACGTGGGTCCGCTCGATTTCATTGCCCGCGATGGCAAGCGTGCCGTCCCAATTGGTGGCGCGGGCGCGGCCACGAACTTCGGCACCCGCATAGACGAGGCGCACGCGCGCCCCCAAGTCCGCCGCCGTATAAGGCCGCACCGTCTCCCGGCAATCGAGCCCGTCGAAAATATCGAGCCGCTCGATGGGCGCCGAGGCCACCACCTCGATGACCAGGTCCACCGCATCGTCGATCACCCGCGCGATGTCGCCCATCAGCAGGCGACGGACGGGCTCGGATGGCGCGCTGCCCGTGAGCGCCGGATCGCGCTCGAAGCAATCGGCGGGCGAGGCGCATTCGACGGCGACATCGAGGAATGCCCGATTGCCCGTGGTCGCATAATGCCGGCGGCGGCGGAACGCCTCGAAGATGGCATCGCGGCCGAGCCGCTCGGCGAGATAACAAGTGAGACCGCCATAGCTGCCGAAGAAGGAGGCACCGGGATAGCAGGCGCCCGGCCGACCCTTATGGCCATCGGAATTGGCGACGATGCCGACGCGATGGCCGGATTCCAGCGCGTCGCGCAATATCCACTCGAAGGTGCCCCAGGCCGAATGCACCTCGACCGCCGTCTCCAGATCGCCGTCATGGGCGAACTTGACATCGGCATAGCGCCCGCCGACATGGGCCAGCACCACGCAATTCTTGCCCTTCAGCCGGGCGAACAATTGGTGGGCGTCATGGGCGTCATTGGCCTCGTCGGCCAAGTCGAGTACATCGGCGATCTGGGCGTGGGAGGAGCGATGGATGGTCTCGCCCTCCTGGCGGTAATGGACGTTACGGTCGCCGCCGACCGCCGTGTTGGCCGACCACTCGTAACCCGGAATGCAGACGAATCGGCCGGGCCGGTCGAATTCACGGGTCAGCTCATTGAGATCGTGCCAGAACCGGCCGGTGATCTGGAAATCATTGGCCTGGTGGCTCATGACGTCGAGATGCGCCTTATCGCGGCCGAATTCGAAATATTCGCGCGCGCTATTCGTGCCGAGGGTCTCGTTCGATTGACCGTGCGTGTCGCCCCAATAATGCACAAGCCGTTCGTCCGACGCGACCACGCACATCGGGTTGGCGCGAACGATCTCGTTACCCGCCGCGTCGAGGACGCGAATCGTAAGGTCGCCCGGCTGGTCAACCGCCAAGCCCTCGATCAGGGCGCCGAACATCCCCTTCTCGAAGCGCAGGCTTGCGGGCAAGCCGGCGACCGGCTGGTCGGCCTCAAGGCGGACTTCCCGGTCGAGGCGATCCGAGGGATTGCCCCATTGGTCATCGACCTTGAGCGCCAGGCGAAACACCTCACCTGCCCGACAGAGCGTCGGCAGGATGGCGGACCAGCGCACAGCCGGTCCGGACACGATCCGGATACGCGGACTTTCCGGGAGCGCCACATAGTCATAGGTCGCGATCGCGTCGACCAACACATGGAACTCGAATTCGCTCTCGCAATAGGTCTGGACGCGAATGCCGGGCGAGCCTTGGCGCCGGTCGCCGAACCGGATGGTGATGGTGTCATCGGGCGCCAAAAAATCCTTCACCACGCCGATATAGAGCGAGCGACTCCAGGGGCGGATGTTGCGTTTGAATTCCCACTTGGTCTCGAGCGTGGCGCCATTGGACGCCTCGACCGTCGTATAGCCCGAGCCCTCGGGATCGCCGAACTGCACCGGGCCGAAGTCGGTCGCGAATCGAAATCCGATCTTGATCGAGCCGGTATCGTCGATCCCGAAGCGCCCAGCCCTATAGACCAGCGTAAAGCTCGCATAGGAGCCGGCTTCGAAGGAGCCCGCCGGATCGAGGCTGGCGCTTCCCATCAGATCGGGGCGATAGGTGGAAGTGGGCATGAGCCCAGCTTGGCCGTTTGCCCCGGCCGTCGCAAGGATCGGGAATTGGTTGCGCGATACCGCATGATCGGGCGATGCTAGGGGTATCCCTGCCCCAGACGATGCCGAGCGTCGCTATCAGGCGGGCTAGCCAAGAGGAGAACTCCCATGCACGATCTGGTCATTCGCGGCGGCAGCATTGTCGACGGCACCGGAAATGCGCGCTTCACGGGCGACGTTGCCATCGACGGCGACCGCATCGCGTCGGTCGGCGGCAAGGCGGGCCCGGCGCGCCGCGTGATCGAGGCCGACGGCCAACTGGTGACGCCCGGCTGGGTCGACGTGCACACCCATTATGACGGCCAGGCGACCTGGGACCCGGTTCTCGCGCCCTCCTCCTGGCATGGTGCGACGACCATCATGTTCGGCAATTGCGGCGTCGGCTTCGCGCCGGCGCGCCCGGAGCATCGCGATGCCCTGATCGACCTCTTGGAAGGCGTCGAGGACATTCCTGGTGCCGCCCTCCACGAAGGTCTTAAGTGGGATTGGCAGAGCTTTCCCGAGTTTCTGGACGCGCTCGAGCGGATGCCGCGCACCATCGACATCGCGGCCCAGATGCCGCATCACCCGCTGCGCGTCTTTGCCATGGGCGAGCGGGCGATCCGCCATGAGCGGGCGACGGCCGACGACATCCAGCTCATGCACCGCCTGACCCTCGAAGCGATGCAGGCGGGCGCCTTCGGCTTCACCACCTCGCGCACCGAAAGCCACAAGACGACGCGCGGCGAGAACGTACCCGGTCGCTTCGCCGCCGAGGACGAGCTCTTTGGCATCGGCACGGCGCTTGGCAAGGCGGGGCGCGGCGCGTTCGGCATGCTGAGCGACTTCGAGGACGAAGGCGCCGAGTTCGACTGGATGACCCGGCTCTACCAGGCGACGGGCCGGCCGCTCTGGTTTTTGCTGACCGATCGCTCGAACGATCCCGAGCGCTGGCGGCGCATCATGGCGGGCGTGCGCAAGGCGCGCCAGGCCGGCGCCTCGATCACCGCCCAGGTCGCGGGCCGGCCGGTCGGCCTCATCCTCGGCCTGACGACCTCGCTCAACCCCTTCACCGCCAAGCCGAGCTTTGCCGCGCTCGCCAAGGCCACCCCGGCCGAGCGCCTGGCGCGGCTACGCGATCCCGGCGTCCGCCAGCAGATCATCGAAGAGGCTGTATCGGACAAGCTATTGGCCATCCTGCCACCGCTGCAACGCGCCATCGCGACCCGCTGGGACCGCATGTACCCGCTCGGCGATCCGCCGGATTATGAGCCGCCGGCCGAGCGCAGCATCGCCGCCATGGCCGAGCGCACCAATCAGACGCCGGCCGAATATTGCTATGACTATCTGACCGGCGCCGATGGCGGCCGCATGCTGTTCTTCCCGGTCGTCAACTATGTCTTTGGCGACCATGGCGTGGTGCACGAGATGATTACCGATCCGGCCACTCTGCTCGGCCTCGGCGACGGCGGCGCCCATTGCGGCCTGATCTGCGATGCCAGCCTGCCGAGCTTCATGCTGACCCATTGGGTGCGCGACCGAGCCCGAGGCCCGCGTCTGCCGCTCGAATGGGTGGTCAAGCGCCAGACCTCCGAGACGGCGGATTATTTCGGCTTCCATGACCGGGGCCGCTTGGTACCCGGCCTCAAGGCCGACATCAACGTGATCGACTTCGACCGCCTCCGCCTGCATCACCCGGAAATGGTCTTCGACTTGCCGGCGGGCGGGCGGCGCCTGGTGCAGAAAGTCGACGGCTACCGGGCGACCATCGTCTCCGGCGAGCCGATCTTCGAAGCGGGCGAGGAGACCGGCGCCCGGCCGGGCAGACTGGTCCGGGCCGGCCGCTAGGGGCCGGCCATGACGGCGGAAGTCGAGTGGCGGCGACTGCGCGCCGACCAGCTTCGCGAAATGGCGAGGCGGGATGCCATGGTCATCCTGCCGGTCGGCTCGATCGAGCAACATGGGCCGCATCTGCCGGTCGAGGTCGACAGCATGCTGGGCGAGACCGTGGCGCTGGAGACTGCCCGGCGCCTGGCGCCGAGCCATCCGGCGCTGGTCCTCCCCATGTTGTGGACCGGCCTTTCCGAGCATCATATGAGCTTCGGCGGCACCATCACCCTGGACGAGCCCACCTTCCTCGCGGTCGTGGGCGGCATCTGCCGCTCGGTGGTGCGGCACGGCTTTCGGCGATTGGTGCTCTTGAACGGCCATGGCGGCAATGAGAACGCGCTGCGCGTCGCGGCCGATAGTTTGACGCCTGTGCTCGGCGTGCCGATCGTCCAGTTCACCTATTGGTACGCCGCCGCCGAGGCGATTCGCGCGATATTGGAGACCCAGACCGACCTGCAACATGCCTGTGAGGCCGAGACCTCGATGATGATGGCGGTCCGCCCCGATCTGGTCGCGGTCGACCGCATCGCCATGGCGCGCGCCAATCGGACGCCGGACGTGAAGGATTTCGTCGGTGGCGGCGTCTATCGCTGGCGAACCATCGGTGCCCGGTCCGCGTCGGGCGTGCTCGGCAATCCAGAAGCCGCCACGCTGGAGAAGGGCCAACGCCTGATCGCCGCCATCGCCGACACGCTCGCGGGGAAGCTGGCTAGCCAGGAAATGTGGGCCTTGCCTTGGGACGCGGAACGCCTAACTCCTTGATCGGGCGCCACGCCCCGCGTCGCCATTGATTTGCCGGCGAAGTAGTCGAGACTGGCCGCCTGGCATTGGGCATCGGGGGCGCCGAAGATCGCCATCACCGCGTCGCCGATGAACTTGTCGACCGTGCCGTCATGGCGCTGCACCACTTCGGTGAGGGCGGTCAGGTAACGGTTCAGGATCGCCACCAGCACCGTCGGCTCCTGTTTTTCGGCGAACGTGGTGAAGCCCTCGATGTCGGTAAAGAGCACCGAGATGTCGCGCTTCTCGCCACCGAGCACGAGCCCCGCCGGGTTGGCCTCCAAGCGGGTCAGCACCGCCGGCGAGACATAATGGGAGAAAGCGTCGCGCACGAACTTGCCTTCCAGCCGGCGACGGTGGCCAATATAGGCGACGGCCGCATAGAGACCGATGCCGAAGATCACGCTCGGCACGACGACCGGCAACAACATGTCATAGCGCCAGTGCAGCCCGGCGGCGGCCGCCCACAGCAAGACGATCGCCACACCACCCTGGGCAAGCTGGATCGGCGGCCCCTGCTCCATGCCCGCGATCGCCAAGACGAGACAGGCGAGCACAAGGATGGTCGCCCACTCGATCCAGGGATAATTGCCCTTGGGTGCGCGCTCGTCCAGCAACTGGGCCAGGATATGCGCCTGGATCTGGGTCCCCGGGATGGTTCCCGCCTCATTCCCCCAGGCCGAGGCGAAGGGGGTGCGGTGGCGATCGTCGAACGGCAAATCGGCGCCGATCACAACAACCTTGCCTTGGAACCAGGCGGCCGGCAGTGCCGCGAGCGCCTCGATGGGAAAGACCCGGAAGGGTGGCGTCGCCAGATCGGGGCCCATGCGGTAGGCGATAGTGAAAGCCTCGGCCGGCGGCGTCCCGCCGACGCCTTGGGCGATCTGGCCGGCGAAGCTTGGCCGCCAACCCGTCGCCTCGTCGCGGCCCGGAAAGGCGTTGCGCACCGTGCCGTCGCCGCCGTCTTTCAGCATATTGACGAAGCCCGCGCGAATGCCGGCGAGATAGTCTTGCTGGAATTGATACTGCCGCTCGGTCAGATGGGTCGCCCGGTCGGTCCAGCCCACGATCACCGGCATGGGAGCGGCCTTGACGGCCGCCTGGAATGCGGCGTCGGCCTCGGGCACGGTCGGCTGATCGAACAGGATGTCGAGGCCGATCGCCTTCACCTGGCGGGCGGTCAGGGTCTGGATAATGTCGGCCAAGAAGGCGCGGTCGACCGGCGAGCGAAACGGAAAGCGCGCCAGCGTATTCTCGGTGATCGCGAGCAGCAGATTGTCGGGATGCTGCGGGGCGAACGGCTCGAAGAGGACCGTCAGCCAATCCGCCGCCCAATTCTCGGCGATGTTCAAGATCGGCAGCGTGCGCTTGGCCATTGCATAGAGACCCGCGAACGCCGCGATGAAGGCGAGCGCCAGGAGCAGGTCGCCGACGCGCCGACGCAGGCCGCTCCCGGCCGCGCTCCCCGTCGTGGTGCTAGAGAGAACCATGATACACCGTGCTCTGGGACCAGGCGCGCCATTCTGCCATGGAAGCCGGGCGCGCCGAAGTGTGGCGCATCGCCTCGGCCGCGATTATCGTGTCGCTCGACGCCGTTCGTCGCGGCGGTCTCGGGAGAACAAAGAATGGCGCTGCATCCGCAAATCCAGCAAGTCCTGAAGGCGATGGCCGACGCCAAGCTGCAACCGATCGAGGCCATGACGCCGGAGGCGGCGCGGGCGCAGATGGAGGCTGTCGCCAAGGCGCGCAACCAGAATCCGACCGAGGTCGGCCGGATCGAGGAGCGGCGCATCCCGGGTGCCCCGGGCGGCATCCGGCTGCGCCTCTATTGGCCGCCGAGCCCAGCGCCCAAGGCCGCGATCGTCTATTTTCATGGCGGCGGCCATGTGATCGGCAGCCTCGATACCCATGATAGTGTGGCGCGCAATTTGTGCGCGGGCACCGGCACGCTGGTGGTCTCGGTCGACTATCGCATGGGGCCGGAGCATCGCTTTCCGGCGGCGGTCGAGGATAGCGTCGCCGCCCTCCGCTGGACCCATGACAACGCGGCCAGCCTCGGCATCGACGCCGACCGCCTCGCTGTTTCCGGCGACAGCGCCGGCGGCAATCTGGCGGCGGTCCTCGCCATCATGGCGCGCGACGCGGGCGGGCCGCGCCTCCGCCTCCAAGTGCTGGTCTACCCCGTCGCCGACTTTACGTTCGTCGGGGCCAGCTACGGGCGTTACGCCGAAGGCTATGGCGTGCTGACCAAGGCCGCCATGGCTTGGTTTCGGGGCCACTATCTGAACAGCGCGGCCGACGCCGACGACTGGCGCGCCTCGCCGCTCAAGGCGGCGAACCTCGCGGGTGTCGCGCCCGCCTTCATCGTCACCGCCGAATGCGACGTGCTGCACGACGATGGTATCGCCTATGGCGCGGCGCTCAGGCGGGCGGGTGTGGTGGTCGAGCACCGCGACTATGCGGGCATGATCCATGGCTTCTTCGGCATGGCCCCCATGGTGGATGGCGCCGTCGATGCCCAGCGCGACGTGGTGGCGGCGCTCCGGCGGGCGTTGCTGGCGTGAACCGGGGGCGCCAGCGGAAGGCCGCCCGTCGCCAGCCCGCTTGCCGGCTACGTTGACGACCCCGGGGCCAAAGGCTAGAACGGCTAAGCATATGCCGTGGTGCCTCTCACCATCGGCGGAGGGGTGGCCGAGTGGCTGAAGGCGGCGGTTTGCTAAACCGTTGTACGGTGTAAAGCCGTACCGTGAGTTCGAATCTCATCCCCTCCGCCAGTAAAACAGATTAAATAATTGAAATATATGTGTTATTTATCGGATTATGAAAAGGCGGCCCACAATTCATCCCACACTCGGACGCGGACGGTGGCGAACATTGGTAACTATCCGCTCCGCTCCGCCACGAGCGCTTGCAGCACCATAATCATGTCGGCAAGCTCGCTGTCCGATACCATGTCCAGCGGGCTTTCGAGGGCCACCTCGCGCGGGCAAAGCAGCGCAATCATCCTGACATAGCCGCCCGGATCGGCCTCGCGCATCGCTGCAATCGCCGCCGGACCGTGCAGCTCGAAATCGGCGAATACCGCAACCGCGCTCTTGAACAGCCGCTCGGTCTCGGGGTCAAGCACGTCATTGCCGAGAAAGAGGCGCCAGTGGATCCTGACACCCTTGAGATCGCCCTGGGCCTTGCCGGCGATGGCACCCGCCCGCTTGAGGCGGGCGACCGCCCCGCTGTCCTTGGCTGGCACATTGTACTCGAGCGCGAAGTTGCCGAAGGTCGTGCGCACACCGGCAGTGTTGAGCAAGTCCTTCACCGAGAAGGGCACGCCATGGAGCGGGCCGAGTGTGGCACCCTCCATGACGGCCGCCTCGGCCGCCCAACGCGGCGAAGTCGGCAACCACTGCCGCGTATAGGTACTGCGTCTAACGCGGCTTACCGCCCAATCAGTGCGTTACGCTGCTGAGCCACGTCTTTCTGCGCATCGGCCACGGCCTTGTCCAGCTTCTCGACCCACTCATTGCCGTACTTCTGCGCGAACCAGGTTTTCATGTGGGTGCCGCCGGCCACAAAGGTTGCACGTTGCTCGGGAGTCGGCACGTGGATCTTGCCGCCGGCTTTGGTGAACAGCTCGAGGCTCTTAGACTCATACTGCTTGTTGTATTGGAATTGTACGTCTGCCATCTGCAGGAAGCCGTCGGCGACGAGATCTTGCAGATCTTTCGGCAGCGACTTCAGCCACTTGTCGCCGATCCAGTTGAAGCCCCACAGGTATGAGTGCTCGTCGAGCACCACGAACTTCAGCGCGTCGTGCATGTTGGCGGGGATGATATCGGTGGCCGCGTTCTTGGTTCCCTCGACGACATTGGTCTTGAGCGAGGTATAGAGCTCGCCCCAAACGATCGGCGTCGGGTTGCCGCCCAGGAAGCGCACGAATTCCATCTCCACGGGGGAATCTACGGTGCGCATCTTCACGCCCTTGAGATCGGCGGCCGAGAAAACCTGCTTCTTGGTCGTGAAGAAGCTGCGGAACCGCCCGGTGTTTGTCGCCGACATCAACCGCACGTTGCTCGTCTTCTTCAGCACCGCATCGCGTATCTCGACCATGACGGCGCTGCGAGCCACGCGCTCGGCGACGAGGTCATCGGGGATAATGTAAGGCAGCTCGAGGACCTGGATCTCGGGGAAGAATTGGCCGATGCCGCCGACCGAGGTATGGGTGGCTTCGAGCGTGCCGAGCTGCACCTGCTCGACCATAGCGCGAAAGTCGCCGAGCTGGGATGCCGGGAAGATCTCCACCTTGATGCGCCCGCTCGACCGGCTCTCCAGGAAGAATTTCAGGTACATGGCCGCCACATGGTCGTCGGCGATGTCGGTGGCGGGCCCGGCATGCCCAAACTTCAGTGTGTAGGATTGCTGGGCGAGCGTGGGCACCGCTGCAGCGAGCCACAGCGCGAATGCGGCGGCGATCACTCGTGTCGTTTTCATGGTTCCTCCACGGGGTTGCTTGATGCTTTCCCTCTCAAAAGCCCAATACCCTGGGTAGCCATAGGGCCACCTCCGGCACGTAGGTGATGAGAAAGATGACGGCGACGTGCACGAGATAGAACGGAAACATTTCGCGCGTAATGGCCAGCACCGAGAC
Organism: Alphaproteobacteria bacterium; assembly: GCA_009694185.1. Taxonomy (GTDB): domain Bacteria; phylum Pseudomonadota; class Alphaproteobacteria; order SHVR01; family SHVR01; genus SHVR01. Next base: position 12,240 of record SHVR01000071.1, read on the forward strand.
CCTGCTCATTGCCGAGACGACGAAGAGAAGCAGCCCCATGGGCGGGGTGGCAAGGCCGAGCGAGAGATTTACGCACATGACGATGGCGAAATGCAGCGGGTCGACGCCGAGTTGCGTCAGCGTCGGCGCCAGGATCGGCCCCAGGATGAGGATCGCGGGACCCGCGTCCAGAAACATGCCGGCGATGAAGAGCAGGATGTTGATAATGAAGAGCAGCAGATAGGGGTTGTCGGTGACCGCAAACATGAACGCACCGAGGTGAGCGGTAACGCCCGACAGGCTCGCGACCCAGGAGAAGATCATGGCCGTGCCGACCACGAGGAGCAGGGCGGAGGAGATCACGGCCGTGCGGTAAAGAATGTTGGGAACCTCGCCGAGGGGCAGCTCGCGGGTAACAATCAAGGATATGAGCGCCGCATAGAGGACGGCCGCGGCGGCCGCCTCGGTCGGGGTGAAGATGCCGCCGAGGATGCCGCCCAGGATCAGGAAGGGTGCCACCAGCGCCCAAAACGCGCCCTGAAAAGCGGTGGCCATCTCGCGCAACGTGGCCCGCCGGTCGGCGACGGGATAGTTGCGCCGCTTCGCCACCCACTGATTGACGATCATCAGGCCGATACCGATGATCAGCCCCGGAATGCAGCCTGCCGCGAACAGGGCCGCGACGTTGATCTGCATGATGTAGGCGTAAATCACCATGATGATGCTGGGCGGAATGATCGGTCCGAGCACCGTCGCGGCAGCGGTGACTGCCGCTGCGTAGCTGCGATGGTAACCCTCTTTCTCCATGCTGGGGATCAGGATCCTGCCGAGAGCAGAGGCGTCGGCGACCGCGGAGCCGCTGATGCCCGAGAAGATCGTGGCGGATACGATGGTGACGTGGCCCAGCCCCCCGCGGAGGTGCCCGACGAGCTTCTGCGAGAAGTCGATGAGGCGCTGGGTAATGCCGCCGACATTCATGATTTCGCCCGCCAGAACGAACAACGGGATGGCGAGCAACGGATAGACGTTGATGCCGACGAAAAGGCGCTGCGGGATCACCGTGAGGAACGCCGTCCTGCCGTCCACCAGAAAGCCGACGAGAGGGCCGAAAGCCAGCGCGAACACGATCGGGACCCCGATCGCCATGGTGGCGACGAAGACCCACAAAAAAACCAGACTCACGCCGCGCTCCTGCTCAACGCCTACATTCCCCGGGTCGAAATCGTCTCATCCTCCGCGATTTTTGGCTCGGGCAGTGCGAAGAGCGTCACAAGCAGCAGCTCGAGCGCAATCGTGGCCATGACCGCGGACCCAATCGGTATGGACAGAAAGACCCAGAACATCGAGATGTCGCCGATGGTCAGCGCCACTTGCGCCCACCCGTTCAAGGCGAATAGCCAGGACTGCCAAGCGAGCGTGGTCATCAGCGCCAGCACGACGGCGTGGACGAGGAAGCGGACCGCGCGCTTGAGCGCTGGCGGGAGGCCCGGCGGCAGCAGCTCGATTGCCACATGCGCGCCGTGACGGAAGCCGAGCGGCGCGCCGATGAAGGCTAGCCACACCATCAAGAATTTCGCGGCGTCCTCGGCCCAGGCGATGGAATTGTTGAGCCCATAGCGAAAGAGGACGGAAGCAATGACGATCACCGCGATCGCGGCGACAAGCGCGATCGAAACCCATTTGCAGGCCAGAAGCAGAGCGTCATTCAGGCTACCCAGGGGTGCGAGAACCGCCGGACGTCCGGTGCTGTCGTCTTGCATGCCATCCCCCTCGGCAGCGCCATCGCACGTGTCGATGGGTCGCGAACGCAAACATTCTGAAATTGATATGAGGCAAGCGCAAGCCCCTTTCCGCGCTATCGACAGACGCCGTGCCCGGGCGCCAACGACACGGTGCGCTGGCGCCGTCGGATCACGACCGGCACGCGCCATGTGGCGGAAGGTCGAAGCGGAGGCCGCGACGGCCGTGGCCGTGTGAGCCGCTAATCGTCGAAGGGAAGCACCGGGCGGCGCTGGGCCCAGGGCCGTGCCTCTTCGAAGAGGGCGGCGGCCCGCAGCACGCGGTCGTCCGACCACCAGGGCCCGACGATCTGAAGGCCGACCGGCAGGCCCGCCACGGTCCAGCCGCACGGCACGGTGACGGCCGGGTGCCCCGTCATGTTGAAGGGGTGGGTGTAGGGATACCACTCCGCCCGCAAGGCGCCCGCCGG
>SHVR01000012.1 GCA_009694185.1 Alphaproteobacteria bacterium
GCTCAAAGACCCGCGATACCGCACTCTTGCTGGTGACCACCCCCCGCGAGGCCAGTTCGACGCACAATTCGGCCAGCGTGACGTCGGACTGCTCCGTAACCCGCTCCTTCAGCCATTCGATGTGCCCGTCCAACGGCGAGCGACGCCCGAGCCGCCCTTGCGGTGGCTTGCTACACCATCAAACAGGATCAGGACCAGTTCAGCGGCGTGTCCTTTCCGAGGCCGTACCCGGGCGCCTGAACTTCGAACCAACCCACAGCCCGACGCCGGCAAACAATTCCTCGGCCGCCGCCGATAGGCTATAAGCAGCCCAGCATGGCCGACCCCTTCGAACTCGACGACGCACCCGCTCCCGACAGGGGTGTTCCGGCGCTGGACGCGCCCTACCTCGCCGGCCTAAACGGGGCGCAGCGCGCCGCCGTCGAGGCGCTCGACGGCCCGGTGCTGGTGCTGGCCGGTGCCGGCACCGGCAAGACCCGGGTGCTGACGACGCGCCTCGTGCATCTCCTTGCCACCGGCCGCGCCTGGCCCAGCCAGATTCTCGCCGTCACCTTCACCAACAAGGCGGCGCGCGAGATGCGCGAGCGCGTGGCGGCGCGCATCGGCGGCGCGGTCGAAGGGCTCTGGCTCGGCACGTTTCACGCTTTGAGTGCCCGCATCCTCCGCCGTCACGCGGAGTTGGCCGGCCTCAAGGCGAGCTTCACCATTCTCGACACCGACGACCAGACCCGCCTCCTGAAGCAGCTCCTCCAGGCCGAGAATGTCGACACCAGCCGCTGGCCGGCGCGCCAGCTCCTCGCCATCGTGCAGCGCTGGAAGGACCGCGGCCTCGCGCCCGGCCAAGTGCCGGCGGGCGAGGCGGGCGATTTCGCGGGCGGCCGCGCCGTCGACCTCTATCGCGCCTACCAGGCGCGCCTGATTGCGCTCAACGCCGTCGATTTCGGCGATCTCATGCTGCATTGCCTGACCTTGTTCATGGCTAACCCCGGCGTGCTCGCCGACTATCAGCGGCAATTCAAATACATCCTGGTGGACGAATATCAGGATACCAACGTCGCGCAATATCTCTGGCTCCGCCTCCTCGCCCAAGGCCATCGCAACATCTGTTGCGTGGGCGACGACGATCAGTCGATCTATGGCTGGCGCGGCGCGGAGGTTGGCAATATCTTGCGCTTCGAGAAGGATTTTCCCGGCGCCCACATCGTGCGCCTCGAACAGAATTATCGCTCGACCGGCCATATTCTCGCCGCCGCCACCGGCTTGATCGCCCACAATAGCGGCCGGCTCGGCAAGACGCTCTGGACCGACCGGGCGGGCGGCCATCCGGTCGTCGTGCGCGGTGTGTGGGACGGCGAGGCCGAGGCGCGCCTCGTGGGCGAGACGGTTGAGCAGTTCAAGGCCGCGGGCGAATCGCTTTCGGAGATGGCGGTCCTGGTGCGCGCCGGTTTCCAGACCCGCGAGTTCGAGGAACGCTTCATCACCTTGGGCTTGGCATATCGGGTGGTCGGCGGGGCGCGCTTCTACGAGCGTCAGGAAATCCGCGACGCCGTCGCCTATCTTCGCGTCGTGGCCCAGCCCGACGATGACCTCGCCTTCGAGCGCATCGTCAACCTGCCGCGGCGCGGCATCGGCAATGTGGCACTCCAGATACTGCACCGTCTGGCGCGCGCGGAGTCCATATCGCTGCACGCGGCCGGAGCGCGCCTCATCGAGACCGACGAGATCAAGCCGGCCGCTCGCCGGCCGCTCGCCGGCCTGCTGCGCGACTTCGCCCGCTGGCGCGCCGAAATGGCGGCCACCGGCCCCGCCGAGCTCACCGAGCGCATCCTCGATGAGTCCGGCTATACCGGTATGTGGCAGGCCGACCGCTCGCCCGAGGCGCCGGGCCGGCTCGAGAATTTGAAGGAGCTGACGCGCGCGCTCGACGAGTTCGAGAACCTGGCGGGCTTCCTAGAGCATGTCAGCCTGGTGATGGAGAACGACGCCCAGGCCAATGGCGACATGATCTCCATCATGACGCTGCACAGCGCCAAGGGCCTCGAGTTCGACACCGTGTTCCTGCCCGGCTGGGAGGAGGGCCTGTTTCCGCATCAGCGGGCGCTCGACGAGTCCGGACTTGCCGGCCTTGAGGAAGAGCGCCGCCTGGCCCATGTCGGCCTGACCCGGGCGCGACAGCGCGCCATCGTCTCGTCCGCCGCCAACCGGCGCATCCACAATCAATGGCAGTCGGCGCTGCCCTCGCGCTTCATCGACGAATTGCCGTCGGAATGCCTGGAACGCACCGCCGATACCGGCCTCTATAGCGGCGGCGGCAATTGGCGTTCGGGCGGTGCTACTGGCACGGCGAGTGTTTCCGACGCGATGGCTTTCCCCTATGGCGGACCGCGCGCCGGCTGGCGCGGCCGTACCATCGACATCCAAGCCGTGGCGTCGCCCGCGCGAGCGCCCGCCGGTGGCTTCCATGTCGGCGACCGGGTCTTCCACCAGAAATTCGGCTACGGCTCGATCAAGGCGGTGGATGTGGATCGCCTCGAGATCGTCTTCGAGAAAGCCGGTCCGAAGCGCGTCCTCGACAGCTTCGTCGAGCGGGCGTGAGCGAGACCCTCTGGCGGATCGCCGTCACCGTGCCGGCCACGGCCGCCGCCGCCTTCGAGCGGGCGCTCGAGCCCTTCGCCACCGCCATCAGCGTCATTGACGCGGGCGGCGGCGGGCGCCATGGCGCCGCCGCCTGGGTCGACTGGAAGGCCGATCTCTGGCTCGCCGAAACCTGCATCATCGAGGCCTTGGCTAGCGAGCAACCGGACCGGGCGGCGCTCACGGCGGCCCTCGCGATGGCCGGTGCCAGCGCCGGCGTGGCCGCCCCCGACGCCCTGGTCGAGATCTTGGCGGCGCGCGATTGGGTGGCCGAAACTCAGCGTCTCCGGCACGCCGTCACGGCCGGCCGCTTTCATGTCCGCACCAGCGCCATGGCAAGAACCGGTTTGCCGGGCCGCATCGAGCTCGTCATCGACACGGGCCTGGCGTTCGGCACCGGCGAGCACGCGACCACCCAATGCTGCCTTCGGGCCCTCGACTGGCTCCGCCGCCGTCACCCTATCGCCCGCGCCCTCGACATGGGCACCGGCACCGGCATCATCGCCATTGCGATGGCCCGCGCTTGGCATGCACCCGTGGTCGCGGCCGACATCGACCCGGCCGCCGTCCGGGTCGCGCGTGCCAATGTCCGCGTCAATCGGGTGGGGCAGCTTGTGCGGGTCGTTGAAAGCCAGGGCTATGCCGCCAGGCCCGTCGGCGAGCGCCGGCCCTATGATCTCATTGCCGCCAACATCCTGGCCGGGCCGCTCATCCGCCAGGCGCCGGCGCTCGCCCGCCATTTGCGGCCGGGCGGCCTGGCGGTCCTCGCCGGCTTTCTCGCCTGGCAGGAGCGGGCGGTGCTGGCGGCCCAGCGCCGCCAGGGCCTCCGGCCGGTTCGCCGATTCCGGCAAGGCGACTGGGGCGCGCTGGTGGTCAGGCGCTGACGCCGGGCGCGGAAGGAGTCGCGCAATAGTGCCGCTGCCTCAGGCTGGTCCCTTCCACGTCACTGCGCGGTTCGGGAACATGGTAGGATAGCTCATGGCCAACAAGGGCACCGTCGCAACGAACCGTTGGACCTGTTCGACGCCGGCTGAACTGCTGCGCAACTTGGAGTGGGAGATTGAGCGTCTGCCGGTCGCCGGCGGCGAGGGCTCGCTAGCGGCGGGCGCGGAAGAAGTCGCGCAACAGCGCCGCCGCTTCGCCTTCCCCGAGGCCACCATAGATTTCGGGCCGATGGTGGCAGGTGGGTTGGCTGAAGATGCGCGCACCATGCTCGACGCCGCCGCCCTTGGGGTCGGGGGCACCGAAATAGAGCCGCCGGATGCGGGCGAACGCCATCGCCTGGGCGCACATGGCGCACGGCTCGAGCGTCACATAGAGATCGCATTGGCCGAGCCGGGGTGTCGCCAGCGCCGCCGCCCCCGCCCGCAGCACCAGCATCTCGGCATGGGCGGTCGGATCGGCCAGGCGCTCGACCTGATTGTGGGCGCTCGCGACGATGCGGCCATTGCCGCCATCCACCAGCACGGCGCCGACTGGCACCTCGCCCGCCGCGGCCCCGGCGCGGGCTTCTGCAAGGGCGAGCGCCATCGGGCTCTGGTCGTCACGGCCGGTCATGGCCCGACCATGGCGACCGGCCGGGGCCATGTCCAGGGCGGGCAATCCAGGCTACATTGGCCCCATGCGACCGATCATCGGCATTACCCTCGACGCGGAAGAGCCGGGCGGCTATTCCAAACTCCCCTGGTACGCGCTCCGCCGTAACTATGCGAGCGCGGTGGCGAGGGCGGGTGGCCTGCCCATGTTGTTGCCGCACGAGCCGGACTTGGCCGAAGCCTATCTCGACCGCATCGCTGCCCTCGTCATCACCGGCGGCGCCTTCGACGTCGACCCCGCCCTTTTTGGTGCCATCAGCCGGCACCCCTCGGTCACCACCAAGGACGGGCGCACCGCTTTCGAGCTGGCGGTGACCAAGGCGGCGCTGCGCCGCGACCTGCCGATCCTCGGCATTTGCGGCGGCCAGCAATTGCTGCATGTGGCCCTCGGCGGCACCCTCATCCAGCATATCGCCGACGAGGTGCCGGGGGCACTCGCCCATGAACAGCCCAATCCACGCACCGAGCCGGGCCATGTGGTGCGGGTCACCCCCGGCACGCTTCTGGCGCGGGTCACCGGGGGCGGCGAGCTGCTCGTCAACAGCGCCCATCACCAGGCGGCGCGGGACGTGCCGGCGGGGGTGGTGGTGAACGCGCTCGCCCCCGATGGCGTCATCGAAGGCATCGAGGTGCCGGGCCGCCGCTTCTGCCTCGGCGTCCAATGGCATCCCGAATATGCCATCAACCCGGGCGACCCCTTGTTGTTCCAGGCGCTGGTCGAGGCGGCGGGCACATGAGCGCTGGGTCAAGCGCCCCCCTGGCGGGCGAGCGCATCGCCCGGCGCATCGCGCGTGCCGGTCTTTGTTCCAGGCGCGAGGCCGAACGCTGGATCGCCTTGGGCCGGGTCGCGGTCAATGGCGCGCCGCAAACCAGCCCGGCCCTCGATGTGACGGCGGGCGATGCCATCACGGTCGACGGCGTGGCCCTCCCCGACGCCCCGCCGACCCGGCTTTGGCGCTATCACAAGCCGGCCGGACTGATCACCAGCCACCGCGATCCGGAAGGCCGGCGGACCGTGTTCCAGGCGTTGCCCGCGCCGCTCGGCCATGTCATCTCAATCGGCCGCCTCGACTATAATTCCGAGGGGCTGCTGTTGATAACCAATGACGGCGCGCTGGCGCGCACCCTCGAACTGCCGTCGACCGGTTGGCTCCGGCGGTATAGGATCAGGGTCTTCGGCCGGGTGGACGAGGCCCGGCTCAAGGCGCTGGAGGCGGGTGTGACCGTCGAGGGCCAGCGCTATGGGCCGATCCGGGCCATGCTCGAGCGCCAAAAAGGCGACAATGCCTGGCTTGCCGTCGGCTTGGCCGAAGGGCGGAACCGGGAGGTGCGCCGGGTCATGGAGCATCTGGGCTATCCCGTCAGCCGCCTGATCCGCATCGCCTATGGGCCGTTCCAATTGGGACGCTTGGCCCCGGGGGATGTGGAGGAGGTGCCGCGCCGCGTGCTTCGCGACCAGCTCGGCCATCTCTTGGAACCGGCCAAGGAGAGGGAACGCCCATGCAAACCCAGCTCGCAACCCACCACTACCGCTTGATGCGCATCCTGGCCGGCCGGTTCCGCGGCCGCCGCCTGATGGCGCCGCCCGGCTTCACCACCCGCCCGACCGCCCAGCGCACGCGCGAGGCGCTGTTCAACATCCTGGAACATGGCGATCTTGCCCAAGGCGGCCGGCCGATCATTGCCGGCGCCCATGTGCTCGACGCCTTCTCGGGTTCGGGCGCACTCGGCTTCGAGGCGCTCTCCCACGACGCGGCGCATGTGACCTTGATCGACCATGATGCGAAGGCGATCGCCATCGCTCGCAACAACGTCATGGCGCTCGACGTCGACGGCCAAGTGACGCTGGTTCGGGCCGATGTGCTGGCGCCCGGCCCGGCGCCCATGCTGGCGAGTGTGGTCTTCCTCGATCCGCCCTATGGCAAGGCGCTGGCGGCGCCGGCGCTGGTGGCGCTGGCACTCAATGGCTGGCTGGCGCCCGGCGCCCTCGCCGTCGTCGAGGTGGGTCTCCGCGAGGACCTCCAGGCGCCGCGCGGTTTCGATCAATTGGATGAACGGCGCTATGGCGCGGCGCGCCTGTTGTTCTTCCGCTACGCGCCGACCATCGGCACGGCGTAGCGCCTACCGCCGCCCGAACAGGCGCTCCACGTCGGCGAGCTTAAGCTCGACATAGGTCGGCCGGCCGTGATTGCACTGGCCGGCGTTGGGGGTCGCCTCCATCTGGCGAAGGAGCGCGTTCATCTCCGCCTGGCCGAGGCGCCTTCCGGCGCGCACGCTGCCATGGCAGGCCATGGTGGAGCAGACGGCGGCAAGACGCGTGGCGAGCGGCTCGGCGCCGTCGACTTCGGCGAGTTCATGGGCGAGGTCTTGCACCAGCCCCTTGATGTCGGTCTCGCCCAAGAGCGCCGGCACTTCGCGCACCAGGACGGCGCCGGTGCCGAACGCCTCCAAGCCAAGGCCGAGCTGGCCAAGCTCGCCCGCCCGCGCCACCAGGCGCTCGGCTTCCCCATCGCCGAGTTCCACCACTTCGGGCAACAGCAGCATCTGGCGCTTGACGCCACCCGCCGCCAGCGCCGCCTTCATGCGCTCATAGACCAGGCGTTCGTGCGCCGCATGCTGGTCGACGATCACCAGGCCGTCGGCGGTCTCGGCCACCACATAGGTCGTGTGCAATTGGGCACGGGCGAGGCCGAGCGGATAAGTCTCGTGAGCCGGCGCGGGCTCGGCGCTAGCCGGGGCCGCCCCATAGGCCGGTCCCGAGGGCGCACCCAGACCCGCCAGCGGCGCTTGATAGGCCGCCGCTTCTTCGGCGAGGCCCAAATTGGGGCGCGATGGCCCGCGCGAGGCGTAGGGCAACGAGCCCGGCCGGAAGGCGCCGAGCGCGGCCAGGGCGACCGTGGTCGAGGCACGGTGGCCGGCGGATGCGAGCGCATGGCGGAGACCGGAGACGATCAGGCCGCGCACCAGGCCGGCGTCACGAAAACGCACTTCGGCCTTGGCGGGATGCACGTTCACATCGACGTCTTCCGGCGCCACGTCGAGGAAGAGGGCGACCACCGGATGGCGGTCGCGGGCGAGGAAATCCATATAAGCGGCCCGGACCGCGCCCTGGAGGAGGCGGTCGCGCACCGGCCGGCCGTTGACGAAGAGATATTGGCTCGCCGCCGTCGGCCGGTTGAAGGTGGGAAGGCCGGCATGGCCCGTGAGCGCGAGCCGCTCGCGCGCCGCCTCGACGGCGACCGCGTTCTCGGCAAAGTCGCGGCCGAGAATGGCGGCCAAGCGCTCCAGGCGGCCGGCCGCGCCGTCCACTGGGGCGAGGCGCAACGCGGCGCGCGTCTCGTCCATGAGGGTGAAGGCGACATCGGGCCGCGCCATGGCGAGCCGCTTCACGACATCGAGGGCGTTCTGGGTCTCGGTCCTTGGCGCCTTCAGGAATTTGAGCCGGGCGGGTGTCGCATAGAAGAGGTCGCGCACTTCGACTCGTGTCCCGGTCGGGTGCGCGGCCGGCGCCGGCTTGCCAACCCGGCCGCCCTCGACCGTGAGCGACCAGGCCGCGTCGGCGCCGGGTGGGCGGCTCGTCAGCGTGAGGCGTCCGACGGCGCCGATCGAGGGCAGCGCCTCGCCCCGGAAACCGAGGCTGGTGATGCGCACCAGATCGTCGTCGGGAAGCTTCGAGGTGGCGTGCCGCTCGACGGCGAGGGCGAGTTCCTCCGCCGCCATGCCGCCGCCGTCGTCGACCACGGCCACCAGCGCGCGGCCGCCATCCCGGAGTGTGACCTCGATCCGCCGGGCGCCGGCGTCGAGGGAATTCTCCACCAGTTCCTTGACGATCGAGGCGGGCCGCTCCACGACCTCGCCGGCGGCGATCCGGTTGACGAGCGTCTCGGGCAGGCGGCGGATGGTCATGGGCGGCTTCAGACGGCAGCCGGATGGCGGGCCGGCATGCGGGCGAGATATTGCCGCGCCAAATCCTTGCCCGCCTCGACGGCCGGCTGGTCGAAGGGCTCGACGCCCAAGAGGTGGCTGGCGATGATCGTCTCCAGCATGTAATGCATCATCAAGGCGCCGAGGCTGGTCTCGTCGACCCGCCCGACCTTGAGGAGGCGCGTCGGCCGGCCGGCGCCGGCGAGGGTTTCCGCGGTCGCCCGCTGCTCGGCGTCGAGCAAATCGCCCATGGTGCGCCCGGCGAGCCAGGCGAGCGCCGGGTCGCCCGCGAGGCCCGGCTCGACCTCGCGGCCAGTGCCGGCCACGTCGGCGAACAACAGGGTAAAGAGCTTGTCGGCCGGCCCGTCCAGATAGAGCTGGAGCTGGCTGTGCTGGTCGACGGCGCCGACGCTCCGGACCGGCGTCGTGCCGAGGCCGCCCTTGCCCAGGCTCTCGGCCCAGAGCTGGCGGAACCAGGAGGCGAACCGCGCCAGGCGATCGACATAGGGCATCAGGACCGTGGTGGCGACGCCACGCTCGCGCCACAGGCCGACATTGATCGCCGCACCCACGGCCGGATCGCTCGCCGCCGGCTGTTCGGCCATCAGCGTCGCCTGCAAGACTTGGTTGGCGCCGTCGCGCACCGCCTTGATGTCGAGCCCGGCAATCGCCGCCGGCAACAGGCCGGTCAGCGACAAGACCGAATAGCGCCCGCCCAGATCCGGGTCATGGTCGAGGATCGGGATCGCCCAGTCGCGGCCGAGGCGGCGCAAGGCATTGTCGCCAGGTTCGGTGATCACGGTGACATGCTCGCCGACCCCGGCCTCGCCCACCTCCCGGATGAGGGCCGCCAGCGTCACCAGGAACTGGGTCAGGGTCTCGGCGGTGCCGCCCGATTTGGAAATGACCAGGAAATCGGTACGCGCCAGATCGACCGCGCGGAAGAGATGGTTGAAGGTGCGCGGGTCGATATTGTCGAGGAAATGCAGGCGCGGCGCGTGGGCGGCCGGGCCGAAGCCCGCGTCGGCCAAGGCATAGAGCGCCTGGCCGCCGAGGCTCGAGCCGCCGGTGCCGAGAATGACCACATCGTCGGCGCGCTCGCGGATTTCTTCCGCCTTGGCCTCGATGCCGGGCAGATCGTCATGGGTTTCGGGAAGCTGGAGCAGGGGGAGGCTAGCTTCGCGATGCCAGAGGCGGAGCCGGTCGAGGGCGGGCGCCGCCCGCTTGAGTTCGCCCGTATAGGCCGCGCGGCCGAGGCCCGCCGGCCCGATCGCCTCGGCGAAGCATTGTTCGGTGATCTGCTCATAGGGAAAATCGTCGGGCATTGCGCGCTCCCGATGGTCGGGCTGTCGTCAGGCCTTCCACCGTCGAGGTCAGTCTAGCGCATCCGCCGGTGCCTCGGCGACCGCCGTTATGCCGCTTCTTGCCCTCTCCCGGCCAGGATTTCCGCGTACACATCCAGGGTCGCCCGGCACATGGCGACCTTGTCGAAATGCCGCGCGACATGGTGGCGCGCCTCGACCGCGAGCCGGCGGCGGGCGTCCGGATCGAGGTCGAGGGCGTGGGCGAGGGCGTGGCCCAGGGCGGCCACATCGCCCGGGGGAAACAGCCAGCCGGTGACACCTTCCCGGACGATCTCGGGTGCGGCGCCATGGCCGCTCGCGACGACCGGCCGGCCGAGGGCACCCGCCTCCGCCATCACCCGGCCGAAGGCTTCCGGGTCGCTCGAGGCCGAGACCACCACATTGGCCAGCATGTAGGCGGCCGGCATGTCGCGGCAGTCGCCCGCGATATGCACTTGGCCGGCGACGCCACGCGCGAGCGCCAGTGCCTCCAGCTCTCGGCGATAGGCCGCGCGGCCCTGCTCGGCGCCGACCAGCACCACCCGCGCGTCGTCGCGGCCGAGCCGGGCGAGCGCCTCGATCAGCAGCGCCTGGCCTTTCCAGCGGCTGAGCCGGCCGGCCAGCAGGATGACCGGCGCCCCTTCGGGCAGGCGCCACTGGCGGGCGAGCTGGATCAGGCGCTCATGGGAGACCCTGGCCGGGTCGAAGCGGTCAAGGTCGACGCCCCGGTGAATGGTGCGAATGCGCCCCGGTTCGACGCCGTACCGCGTGCCGACATGCGCGGCGATGAAATGCGAGATGGCGATCACCGGCCGGCCCCGCGCCATGACCGAATTGTACCAATGCTTCAGGCGGTTGGCGTCGTTGTAGGGGGCGTGGAAGGTAGTCACGAACGGCACGCCCCGCCGCCCCGCCGCCAGATAGGCGCTCCAGGCGGGCGCCCGCGAGCGCGCATGCGCGATGTCGACCGCCTCCGCTTCGATCAACCGGCTCAGCCGGTCGACATTGGCGCGCATGGTGAGTGGGTTCTTGCTCGCCAAGGGCAGGCTCACATGGCTGGCGCCGGCGCGGTCGAGTTCGCGCACCATGGCACCGCCCGACGAGGCCACCAGCGCCCGGCCGCCGGCGGCCACGATCGCTTGGGCTACGTCGACACAGCCGCGCTCAGCGCCGCCGGTCGCGAGCGACGGCAGCACCTGGAGGATGACCGGCGGCCTGCTAGATTGTGCGAAGCGAGTCACGGGCGGCGGAGTCCAAGCATGGGTGAGGCGATGAGCACGGGCGCGAGATTAGCCGAAAAACTAGTACGCGACGGCCAGCCCGCCATCGCCTACCACCAGCTTGGCGGCGCGGCACCGGGCGTCCTCTTCCTCGGCGGCTTCATGTCCGACATGACCGGAGCGAAGGCGACCCGGCTCGAAGCCTTTTGCCGCGATGCCGGCCGGCAATATACCCGCTTCGACTATCGCGGCCATGGCCAGTCGGCGGGCCGCTTCGAGGCGGGCACGATTTCACTCTGGCGGGACGATGCCTTGGCGGTCCTCGACCGGGTGACCGAGGGGCCGCAGATCCTGGTCGGCTCCAGCATGGGTGGCTGGCTCATGCTGCTGGTGGCCTTGGCCCGGCCGGAGCGGGTGCGGGGCCTGGTGGGCATCGCCGCCGCACCCGATTTCGTCGCCCGCATGGTGGCAGGCTTCGATGCCGGCCAGCGCCGCGACCTCGCCGAGCGGGGCATGACATCGCGCCCTTCGCCTTATTCGCCCACCCCCTATCCGATCACCCGTGCGTTGATCGAGGATGGCCGGTGCCATCTCCTTCTCGACCGGCCGATCGAGCTTGCCATTCCGGTCCGCCTGTTGCACGGCCTCGCCGACGACTCGGTGCCTTGGCGGGTGTCGCTCGCCTTGGCCGAGCGGCTCGCCTCGGCCGATGTCCGAGTGAGCCTCGTCAAGGGCGGCGACCACCGCCTCTCGAACGCGGCCGATCTCGACCTGCTCACCGCCACCGTCGCCGAGATTTGCGCCCTGGTCAGCGCCGGCCGGCCAAGGTGCGGTGGATGAGGAAGCCGGCGAGCGCCATGGCGGTCGATATGAAGGAACGGATGACGGTGCACACTCCGTTCCGGTGGTGGCGGCATCGGATTAATCGCCGCCCCTACTCGACGAAAGTCACCACCTCGACCTTGTTGCCGTCGGCGTCCTGGATGAAGGCGGCGTAATAGTTGCCGGTATATTCGGGGCGGAGGCCCGGCGCACCCTGGTCCTTGGCGCCGCCCGCCAAGGCGGCGCGCCAGAAGCCGTCGACCTCGGCCTTATGGCGGGTTCGCAGACACACATGGACGCCGTTGTCGCCAGCCACCCCGAGGCCCGCCCGGTGATTGAGCCAGAATTCGGCATAGCGCTTGCCGAAGCCGACCGTGGTTGCCCGCTCCACCAGCTTCGTGAAGCCAATCTCCTTTAGGACCGCCGTGTAGAAGGCCACGTTCGCCTGCAAGTCACGGACTCCGATCGAGACATGGTCGATCATGCTTTACTCCCCCATCGCGCGTTTCCCATCGGGCCAAAGGCGGGGCATTATAGGCATCGACGACACAAAATACCGCTGCGGCGACCTGGATGATGGCGCCCGCGAATGAAAACCCTCGACGACTGCTTTGGCCCGACGGTACGGCTGACCGATGACGCGTTCGTCGTGACGGCCTACTTGACCGATAAGCCGGAGGACGGAGAAGACCTATGGCCGGTAAGATAAAGGTGTGGTTCGATGCGGAAGCCGACTTCCTGGAAGTGCGCTTCTGCGACGTCGCGGGCTATGAAAAGACGACCTCGAATGATGCGGTGATGGAACGGGTGGACGCCCAGGGCAACGTCATCGGTTTCAGCATCCTGGGGGTCAGCCGCATCCGCAAGGACAAGCCGCTCGAAGCAGAATTGCCCGCCGCCTGAAAAAAGGGGAACGCCATGCAAATCTATCGCCCGGAAATCAAGGGAACCCGGCACATGGCCTCGTCCGGCCATTATCTGGCATCGGCAGCGGCGTTTGCCATCCTGGAAGCGGGCGGCAACGCCATCGACGCCGGTGTGGCGGCGGGCCTTTGCCTCGGCGTGCTGCAAAGCGATCTGGTGAGTGTGGGTGGCGTTGCTCCCATCATCCTGTATCTCGCCGAAGAGCGCGAAGTGGTGACCATCTCCGGCCTCGGCTGGTGGCCCAAGGCGGCCTCGGCCGAATATTTCCGGCGCGAGCATAACGGTAAGATCCCGAACGGGCTGAAGCGCACGGTCATTCCGGCCGCCCCCGATGCCTGGGTGACCGCCCTCGAGCGCTACGGCACCATGAGTTTTGGCGACGTGGCGGCCGCGGCGATCCGTTATTCGGGCGAAGGCTTCGCCATGTATCCGCTGATGAGCCAGATCATCGCCGGCCATATCGACGTCTATCGCCAATTCCCGGCAACGGCCGAACTCTTCTTGCCGAACGGCAAGCCGCCGGTGGTGGGCGAACTCTTCTTCCAGCGCGAGTTGGCTGAAACGCTCCGCTACATGGTGGCAGAGGAACGCGCCCATGGCCGTGCTGGACGCGCGGCGGGCTTGAAAGCCGCCCGCGACGCCTTCTACAAGGGCGACATCGCCAAGACGATCACCGACTATCACGCGCAGCATGGCGGCTGGCTCACCATGGCGGATATGGCGGTGTTCAGGGTCGGCATCGAGCCCCCGGTCAAGACCCGCTTCGGCGATGTGGAGGTCTATGCCTGCGGCCCCTGGTGCCAGGGCCCGGCGCTCCTGCAGGTGTTGAACGTGGTGGGCGGCATGAACGTCACCAACATGCAACATAACGGCACCGACTATATCCATGGCCTGACCGAGGCGGTGAAGCTGGTCATGGCCGACCGGGACGCCTATCTGGGCGATCCCAGATTCGTCGACGTGCCCATGGCGGCACTCCTCTCGGCGGATTATGCCGACCGGCGCCGGGCGCAAATCCGCATGGACCGGGCGTATCCCGAAATGCCGGCGGCGATCGCGGCTTCGGCCTTGGGCCTCGCCGCCGACCGGGCGATGCCGGCCCGGCCCGAGCCCACGCCCAAGTCGCCTGGCGCCGACCTCGACACTTCGTTCTGCTGTGTCGTCGACCGGCACGGCAATGTGTTCTCGGCCACACCCAGCGACGCCTCCTATCATGGTGGTGTGATCCCCGGCGTCGGCATGACCATCTCGCCGCGCGGTAACCAGTCCTGGACCGATCCCGACCATCCCTCTTGCCTGGCACCGGGCAAGCGCCCGCGCCTCACCCCCAATCCGGCGATCGCCATTCGCAATGGCAACGAGTTCATGCCCTTCGGCACGCCCGGCGGCGACGTGCAGACCCAGGCCATGCTGCAAGTGTTCCTCAATGTTTTCGCCTGGGGCATGGAGCCCCAGGCGGCGATCGAGCAGCCGCGCTTCGCCTCCTACAGCTTTCCCTCCTCGTTCGAGCCACATGACTATTATCCGGGCTTGCTCAAGCTCGAGGGACGCATCGACAAGGCGACGGGCCGGGCGTTGGGTGAGCGCGGCCACAAGGTCGAATGGTGGCCAGACTGGGTCTGGCTCGCGGGCTGCGTGTGCGCCATCCATTCGGACGCCAAGAAGGGCATCATGACCGGCGGCGCCGACCCGCGCCGCCCGGCCTACGCGGTGGGGTGGTAGGCATTCAACTACCTGGATTTGCGCCAACCAGCCCCTATAATTGCCGGCTATTTGGGAAAACTCGCGCGGCGGTGCCCATGGCCAGGCTGGCATGTGCATTGCGTCGCTCTCATCCGTGCCGCATCGGAGGTAGACCATGAAACAGCATCCATCGACCTCGCGCCGCTCCATCTCGCGCCGCCATATGCTGGCTGGCACCGCCGCCGGCCTGGCCGTGCTCGGCGCCCCCGCCATCTTGCGTGCCCAGGCCCGCGAGATCTTCGTCGGCGGCCCGGCCTCGCCCGGTCTTCAGGACGTGCTCTTCCCGGTAATCGAGAAGAAGCACAATTTGAAGATCCTGTTCGAGGGGACGAACTCGCTCATCAATCTGGAAAAGCTGCGCTCGAACAAGGCGAAGCCCACCATGACCGTGACCATGATGGACGACCCGGTCCTGATCCTGACCGAGCGGGAAAAGCTGATCCGCCGGCTCACCCCGGCGGCGGTCCCCAATCTGGCGGACGTCATTGCAACGGCGAAACCCCGGGACGCCATGTGGGTCAATTGGTGCCAGCCCATGTGCAGCTTCTCCCACAACACCAAGGCGCTGCCCAACGGCCTCGCCTCCTATGGCGAGGCCTGGGACAAGCGGTTCAAGGACCGCATCATCATGATCTCCATGCGGATCACCCAGGCGATCGTGCCGCTTGTGGCCGCCGCCGCCCATGCCACGGGCAAGCCGATCGGCGACGCGGCCATGAAGGAATGGCCGGCCGGCATCGAGCGGCTGAAGGAGCTCCGCCCCAACATCCTGCAAGTCTCGACCAACGTGCCCCAGGCGCAGCAATTGCTTGAAACGGGCGAGTGCGACCTGTTGATGAGCCCGGATTCGCGCTCGACCCTGTTCCGGAAATCCCAGGGTGCCCCGGTCGACCAGGGTTATCCCAAGGAAGGTGTCGTCGCCATGCCCGCGGGCGTCGCACTCGTCGAGGGCGGACCCAATCAGGAGCTCGGCCTAATCTTCATCAACGAGCTCTTGAACCCCGAGACCCAGGCGCTCATCAGCCGGACGTTCTTTTCTCGGCCGACCCATGCCAAGGCGGTGCTGCCCCAGGGCCTCACCTTCCCGGAGCTGATCGTCCTCGACTGGGAGTATTTCGCCGATAATCGCAATGCCATGATCGAACGTTACGAGCGGGATCTCGCCGCGAAATGAGCTTGTCGGCGGGTCTGGCGGAGGCGGTGTCCGAGGCCCGCGTCGATCCGGACTATCTCAGGATCGAGAAGGTGTCGAAGCGGTTCGGCTCGACCACGGTGCTCTCCGATCTCGATCTCGCGGTCGGCCGCGGCGAGTTCGTGTCGCTGTTGGGACCCTCGGGCTGTGGCAAGACCACGCTCCTGCGCATCGTCGCCGGGATGCTTGCGCCCGAGCGTGGCCAGGTCGCCGTCGGCGGGCGGAACCTGACGCGCGTCCAGACGCATCGGCGCAACATCGGCGTGGTATTCCAGAACTACGCGCTGTTTCCGCACCTCACCGTGGCCGAGAACATCGCTTTCGGCCTCCGCGCCCAGCGCCTGCCCGCCGCCCTGATCGGCGAGCGGGTGAAGGAAGCGCTGGCGATGGTGCGCCTCGAGGACTTCGCCGACCGGCGTATCCTGGCGCTCTCGGGCGGCCAGCAGCAGCGGGTCGCGGTGGCGCGCGCGACCGTGGTGAAGCCGGCGCTTCTCCTCTTGGACGAGCCGTTCAGCTCGCTCGACCGCAAGCTCCGCGAGACCATGCAGATCGAGCTTCGCCACCTGCTGCGCGACCTCGACATCACCTCGATCTTCGTCACCCACGACCAGGACGAGGCGCTGGTGATGAGCGACCGGATCGCGGTGATGAACGCGGGCCGCATCGAGCATCTCGACACCCCGGCCCGGGTCTATGCGCGACCGAACAGCTTGTTCGTGATGGAATTCGTCGGCCAGTCCACCCGCCTCGGCGGCACGGCCGCCGGCGGCGAGCATGGCTCGATGGCCATCGACACGGGCCAGGGCCGGCTGCGCGCGCCGGGCAGTTTCATGGCGGGCAGCGCTGTTGTTCTCGGCATTCGCCCGGAGGCGATCGAACTCGGCGAAGGACCGGGCGACGCCTTCAACACGGTTCGAGCGCGGCTCCGCGACATCGTGTTCTTCGGCGCGCGCACCATGCTCTATTTCGAGCCGGCGAACCCGGCCGATCGCATCCTGGTCGATCTGGCGCGCCTACCCGGCGGCCTGGCGCCCGGTGCCACGGTGACGTTGCGCTGGCCGGTCGCCGAGACGCTGGTATTTCCGGCGCCATGATCGCGACACCCGCCACACCGGCCGCGGCACCCACCAAGGAGCGGCGCCCGTTCGACCCGAAGGCGCTCATTGTGCTGCCCGGGATCGCCTACATGGCGCTGGTGTTTCTCATTCCGGTGTTGCGCCTGGTGGGCGACAGCCTGCGAGGCGCCGAGGGCTTCAGCCTATCCGGGTACGACCGGGTGCTGGGCGACCCTTATTATGTCCAGGTCATCTTGAATTCGCTGCAACTCGGGCTGGTGACGACGCTCGGCACCCTCTTGCTCGGCTATCCGGCGGCCATGGCGCTCTCGCGCGCCAAAGGCCAGTGGCAGGTGTTGCTGGTCGCGCTCATTTTCCTCCCCCTCACCGTCAGCATCATCGTCAAGACCTTCGGCCTCACCATCATGATGCGGCGCGACGGCATCGTGAACTGGCTGCTCGTCAACCTCTATGTGATCGACCGTCCGATACGCCTGGTGTTCACCGAGTTCGCGCTCTATTTCGGCATGATCAACGTGTTCCTGCCGTTGATGATCCTGCCGCTCTATTCGGTCATGCGGATGATCGACCCGCGCCTCGGCGAGGCGGCCGCCTCGCTCGGCGCCGGGCCGGCGCGCACCTTCTTCCGCGTGACCCTGCCGCTCACGGCACCCGGCATCGTGGCCGGGGTCTCGCTCGTCTTCTCGATCGCGGTCGCCGCCTATGTGACGCCGGGCCTTTTGATCGGCGACCGGTTCATGACCATGTCGCAAGTGATGGCCAAGGCTTATTTGAACCTCCGCGACTTCCAGCTCGGCGCCAGCATGGCCATGATCATGCTGGCGATCGCCCTCATTGTGATTTTCCTCGCCACGTACTTGGCGCGCATGGGCGTTGCCCGGGATCCTCCCCGATGATCGCCCGGCTCGCGCTCGGCTTCTGCTGGTGCATGCTGGCCCTGGTGTTGATTTTCCTGTTCGCGCCGATCCTGATCGTGGTCGCCGTCTCGTTCACGGAATCGCCGATCTTCGCGTTTCCGCCGACCGGTTTCTCGCTGCGCTGGTACGGGGCGATCCGCAACGCCGACGGGTTGATCGCCGCCGCCTGGCTTTCGGCCCAGATCGCGCTCATGGCGACCGCCACGTCGCTGGTCCTCGGCACGCTCGCCGCCATCGCGGTCGTCCGCCGGATGGTGCCGGCGGGCGAGGCGGTCGCCGCCTTCATGGCATCGCCGGTCATGATCCCGGGCCTGGTGCTCGGCATCGCCATGCTACAGGCGGCGCGCGCCTTCGGTCTCACCGACGCCTATTCGACGCTGCTGATGGCGCATGTGGTGGTGACCATGCCGTTCGTCATGCGCACCGTGCTCGCCAGCCTATCGCTATTCAATTTCGACATGGTGGACGCCGCGCGCACCCTCGGCTGTTCCTATCCCATGGCACTCTGGCGGGTGCTGGTGCCCGGTATCCTGCCGGGCTTCATGTCGGGGGCGCTGTTCGCCTTCATCGCGTCGTTCGACAATTATCCGGTCTCGATCTTCCTGGTGAACGTGCGCACCAAGACCCTGCCGATTCAGCTTTTGAACCAGGTGGAGATCTCGCCCGACCCCACTGTCGCCGCCGTCGCGACGCTGTTGATTCTGGCGACGGTCGCCGCCTTGATCGCCTGCGACCGGCTGGTTGGGCTGCGCCGCATGGCGTCGATCTGAGGCTCGCCCCTTGTTCGCCCGCCGCCTCGCGGCGACAATGCCCGATCTTTGAAAGCGGCCATGAAGACGAAGGACCCCCGATGACCGACAAGCTGGACAGCCTGGATTACACGCCCGACCATGACGCGCCGATCCCTTATATGGAACGCATCCGCGGCTATTACGCGGCGCTCGGCTATGGCAAGCCCTATCAATGGGCCCATTATGCCGACGTGCCGTTCACGGCGCTCGCGAAGCCGCTCGCCCAGAGTCGTGTTTCGCTCATCACCACGGCGGCACCCTTTCAACCGGACAAGGGCGATCAGGGTCCGGGGGCGCCTTACAACGCGGCGGCCAAATTCTATCGGGTCTATTCCGAGGGCACCGAGGGCGAGCCGGATCTGCGTATTTCCCATATCGGCATCGACCGCAAGCACACCACCGCCGAGGACATCAATAGCTGGTTTCCGCTCGAAGCCTTGCGGCGGCTCCAGGCGGCGGGCAGGATCGGCGAGCTGGCGCCCCGCTTCCATGGTGCCCCCACCAACCGCAGCCAGAAGACCACCATCGAACAGGATTGCGTCGACCTGTTGGCGGGCGTGCGCGCGGACAGAGCCGACGTCGCCGTCATCGCCGGCAATTGACCCGTCTGCCACCAGACCGTGAGTCTGGTCGCCCGTCACCTGGAAGCCAACGGTATCCCGACGATCGTCATGGGCTCGGCCAAGGACATCGTGGAATGGGTCGGCGTGCCGCGTTTCCTCTTCAGCGACTTTCCGCTGGGTAATCCGGCGGGGAAGCCCCGGGACACGGCCTCCCAGGCCTTCACTCTGGAGCTCGCGTTGCAGGTGCTGGAGAGTGCCCCGGGTCCGCGCACCACGGTGCAGTCGCCCCTCAAGTGGCGCGTGAGCGCGGATTGGAAGCTCGACTACAGCAATATCGCGCAACTCTCGCCCCAGGAGATCGCCCGGCGGCGCCAGGAGTTCGACGCCAACAAGGAAGTCGCCAAGGGACGCCGGGTCGAGGCGGGCCTGGGTGCCAAGCGGGCGAGCGGGGACGGATCGTGAGCGAGGCACTCCCCCTCGCCGGCATCCGGGTGCTCGACATCGGCACGCTCATCGCGGGGCCGTTCGGCGCCACCCTGCTCGGCGATTTCGGTGCCGAGGTGATCAAGGTCGAACAGCCGGGCCCGGGCGACGCGCTACGTGGCACGCCCCACGACGGCCAGGCGGCGCGCTCGGGCAATTGGCTGGTCGAGGGCCGCAACAAGAAGTCGGTCACCCTCAATCTCCGGCTCAAGGCCGGCCAGGATATTCTCCGCGATCTCGTCGCCCACGCCGATGTGCTGATGGAGAACTTCACGCCCGGCACGCTTGAAGGCTGGGGCCTCGGCTGGGAGGCGCTCCAGGCGATCAATCGCCGGCTGATCATGGTGCGGGTCTCGGGCTATGGCCAGACGGGACCCTATGCCAAACGCTCGGGTTACGACCGCATTGCCCTTGGCTTCTCGGGCTATATGTATCCGACCGGCTTTCCCGATCGCTATCCGGTCCGGCCCGCCTTTGCCACCGCCGACTACAACACCGGCACCTTCGGCGCCCTCGCCGCCATGCTGGCACTCTATCAGCGCGACGCGCGGGAAGCGGCTGGCGGCAAGGGCGAGGGCCAGATGATCGATCTCGCCCTCTACGAGGCCCCGTTCCGCATCACCGGCGACATGATGGCGAAGCATGCCGAGACCGGCGAAATCCGCGAGCGGATCGGCAACCGCAACCCGACCTTCGCGCCCGCCGGCACGTTCGAGACTCGCGATGGCCGCTTCGTGCAGATCGCGGCGGGCGGCGACAAGGTGTGGCAGCGGCTGGCCGCCGCCATGGGCATGGCCGAACTGGGCGGCGACGAACGCTATGCCAAGAGCCGCGCCCGCATCGCGCGCGCCGACGAACTCGAAGTCTTGCTCTCGGACTGGATCGGGGCGCGCGACTTCGCCGACATCGAGCGTTGCCTCGTCGATGCCAACGTTCCCTTCGGCGGCATCTTTACGGCGGCCGACATCGCCGCCGACCCGCATTACCGGGCGCGCCAAAACATCGCCCATGTGGCCGACGCCGAGAAGGGCGATGTGGTCATGCCGGGCGTGGTGCCCAAGCTCTCGCGCACGCCCGGCCGGATCGCCTTCGCGGGCCCGCCCCTCGGCCAGCACAACGCCGAAATCTATGGCGGGCTGCTCGGCAAGTCGGCGGCGGAGCTTGCGCGGCTCACGGCCGAGGGCGTGATCTGAGAGTGTTCACGCGGGCTTGGGCGCCAGGCGCCAGGCCAGCACGATGATCGCCACCAGTGCCACCAGCGATCCCGCCGCCAGGATGGCGAGGGCGGCTTCGTGGCCCAGCCACTCGATGGTGGCGGCGTGGCTCATGGGGGCGAGGGCGCCCGTCACCAGCGAGGGCGCCGTCATGGTGCCGATCAGGGCGCCATAGCCGACCGGCCCGAACAGCAATAGCGGCACGACGCCGCGCACGATGGTGACCAGCCCCATGGAGGCGCCGAGCATGAAAGTAAAGGCGATGGCGGTCACGAACCCCACCCCCGGCAAGAGTGCCAGGAAGGCGAGCGGCGTCAGTCCGACGGCGATGACCGCCAAGGTCGCCGGCCGGATTTGACCCAGGAACAGGATCTCCCAGAGCCGGCCGGCCACCTGGCCGATGCCGCGCAAGGCGGCGATCGAGACGGCGGTGCCGGCCGCGAGCCCGAGCGCCACCAGCATATCGACCAGATGGGCCGAGAGCGCCGAGCTCACATAATTGTAGAGGGCAAGCGTGAGGGTCAGCATGATCAGCGCATAGGTGCGGGCGGCACCGGTGAGCGCCGGGCCACCCGCCGCCGCCGCGTCGTCGGCGCCCGGGCCGGTGAGCGCCGCACCCGCCCGGGGCAAGGTGAAGGCGTGCAAGGGCGCGCAAAAGAGCAGATTGACGAGGGCGAAGACGACGAAGGTCCAGCGCCAGCCGACCGCTTCGACCAGCGCATGGCCGATCGGCCAAAACACGGTCGAGGCGACGCCGCCATAGAGCGTCAGATACGAGATCGCGCGCCTGGCGTCGCGACCGGCCGCGGCGGTGAGGGTGGCGAACGCCGCCTCATAGAGGGTGAAGCGCATGGCGGCGCCGATGATGACCCAGGCGAGGAAATAGACGCCAAGATGGGGCGCGACCGCCGCCACCAAGAGACCCGCCGCCGCCAGCACCGAGCCCCCGCCCATGGCAAGACGCCCACCATACTTGTCGATGACGCGGCCCGCCGGCCGCGCCAGGACGGCGCCGAGCAAGAGGCTGAGCGAGAAGGCGCCGAACACCAGGGTCCTGGACCAGCCGGTGTCGGCGATCACCGGGCCGGCGAGGACGGCAGGCGTATAGAAGGTCGTGCCCCAGCCGGCGATCTGGGTGAAGCCTAGGACATGCAGGCCCACCTGGATGGGCTTCGGCAAGGCTGGAGAGCGGGCCATGGCCGAATCAAAATCGGTCGATGCGGTAGGGCGTCATGTCGATGGCCGTCGGCCGGCCCGATACCAGGTCGGCGATGTGCCGGCCGGTAATCGCGCCACCGGTCAGGCCCAGATGGCCATGGCCGAAGGCGTAGAAGACGCTGGCGAGATGGGGCGAGCCGGATATGACCGGTACGGAATCGGGCGTGGCCGGCCGGTGGCCGCGCCAGCGCGAGCCGTGGCTCGCATCGAGGCCCGGAAAGACCCGCCGCGCATGCTCGACCAGCACCTCGGAGCGGCGCCAATTGGGTTCCGATTCGATGCCGGCAAATTCCACCGTGCCCGCGAGACGCAGGCCCATGGCCATGGGGGTTGCCATGAACTTCCGGTCGGCGAAACTGATCGGCCGGCGAGTCTCGATCCCGGGAGACGCCAGCGTCATATGATAGCCGCGCTCGGCCTCGAGCGGCACTTGGCTGCCGAGTTGGGCGGCCAAGCGATGCGACCAGGCGCCCGCCGCGATCACCAGCTTGTCGCCCGCCGGTACATCGCCGGCGTCGGTCTTGATGGCGCTGGGACCTTCAGTGCCCGTCTCGAAGCCCATCACCCGCCGCGCCAGGATGTGGCCTCCCCGCCGCGTGAAGGTTTCCGCGAGGCGCGTCACATGGCCGCCCGGATCGATGCAATGGGCTGACTTCTCGATATGCACGCCGCGCGCGAAAATGGGCGCCAACGCCGGCTCCAACTGGCGGATCTCATGGCCGTCCAGCTCGTTAAGCTCGACGCCATTGGCGCGCATGATCCGGCGCACGTTGGCATCGCCCGCGAACCCCGCCTCGCTCTCATAGACCTGGAGCGTGCCGGCGCGCATCAACAGGTCTTCGGCACCATAATCCTGCGCCAATTCGTAATGCGCCTCGACGGCCGGTTGATAAAGGGCGCGCAGCGCCCGTGCCTGGGCCGTTACTTTGTCGCCGCGGCCGGCGGCGACGAAGCGCAACAGCCAGGGGAGTGCCGTCGGCAGATAGCCGAGGCGAATGGCGAGCGGCCCCAAGGGATCGAGGAGCCATCGCGGCACTTTCCAGACAATGCCCGGCAGCGACATGGGCACGCAGGAATGCGCGCTGATCGAGCCCGCATTGCCGAACGAGCAATTGCTGCCGGGCGGGTCGGGATCGAGCACGGTCACCCGATGGCCCTGGCGCTGCAATTGGGCGGCGGCACACATGCCGATCACCCCGGCGCCCACGACCGTGACCTTGAGTGGCGTTGCCATGCTCTCTCCCCCCAACTCGGATTGTGACAGGTTAGACTATGCCCAACCTTATCGAAACGGCGGGAGGAAGCCATGGGCCGGCGTCTCATCGACATCTCCATTCCCCTCGAGGCGGGCGTCAAGAGCGATCCGCCGTGGGCACTCCCCAAGATCGCTTATCTCGATCATCACCAGACCGCCTCGGGCATCGCCGAATATTTCGCCGTGCCGGTCAGTGCCTTGCCCGAGGGCGAATATGCCGCCATCGAACGGGTCGAGATCAGCACCCATAACGGCACTCACCTGGACGCGCCCTACCATTATTTCTCGCGCATGAACGAGCGCTTGAAGCCGGGCGGCGAGCCCGCCATGCGTATCGACGCCGTGCCGCTCGACTGGTGCTGGCAGCCAGGGGTGAAGCTCGACTTCCGCCACTTCGCCGATGGCTATGTGGCGACGCCCAAGGATGTCGAGATGGAACTCGCCCGCATCGGTCACACCCTGAAGCCCCTGGAGATCGTGCTCGTCAACACCGCCGCCGGCATGCGCTACGGCCAGGACGATTATGTCGATCGCGGCTGCGGCATGGGCTTCGATGCCACCATCTGGCTGTTGGAGCGAGGCATACGGCTCGTTGGCATCGACGGCTGGAGCTGGGACGCGCCCTTCTCCCACACCAAGCGGAAGGTGGCGGAGACCGGCAACGCCAAGCTCATCTGGGAAGGCCATCGGGCGGGCCGCGAGATCGGCTATTGCCACCTGGAGAAGCTGCATAATCTGGAAAGCCTGCCGGCCAAGGGCTTCGAGGTGATTTGTTTCCCGGTCAAGGTGAAGGGTGGTTCGGCGGGCTGGACTCGGGCGGTCGCGGCCCTGAACGACTAGTGTCGAGATTCGGAAGTTCGCATCGCATCGAGGCCAACAAGCGGCGCACCCGGTCGCCAACCCGCGCCATATCGTCGGGCGGCCGGTAGGACCAGTGGGCGAGTTCGCCGGTGAAGGGCCGCGTCAGGCCGCCCGCCCGGAGGCTCGCGTGAAAGCGATCGAATTTCGCCGAGCCGCCGAAGAGTTCCGCCACGAACACGGGCTTGCCGGTCGCCAGTGCCTCGGAGACCATCGCGACCGAATCCGCCGTCACCACGATGGCGTCGGCGAGCGCCAGATAGCCGTAATAGGGATTGTCGCCGCTCTCGTCCCAGATCAGGGCG
Organism: Alphaproteobacteria bacterium; assembly: GCA_009694185.1. Lineage (GTDB taxonomy): Bacteria > Pseudomonadota > Alphaproteobacteria > SHVR01 > SHVR01 > SHVR01. The sequence continues at coordinate 24,078 of SHVR01000012.1, forward strand.
GGTGCATCGGCCAAGCCCCGCTTGAGCGCCGCCAGGTTTTCCGCCCCGGTCCGGCGCGAGCCCGTGACGGCAATGCCGGCCCCGGCCGCCCGTGCTAAGCCCGCCAATCGCCGGCCAAGCGCCTCGGCGCCCTTGACCGTCAGCCGGTAACGGCCGTTCGAGCCGCCGACGAGGACCGCCACCAGCGGGCGCGGCAGATATGCCAGCGCCGGAGCCACGAGCGCCGCACCCTCCGCTAGCCTCGCCGGCGTGACCCGGTGCAGAGCACCCAGCGTCGGCACCACCGTCCGGCCCTCGAGGCGATCGTGAGCGGGCACGACCACCAGATCGAAGCGGGCCGGATCGACCGCCGGGTCTTGGATCTGGACGGCAATGGTGCGCCCGGCCGCGCGGCGGCGAATGGCCGCCGCGGGTGCCACCGAAAGTCGTCCGGTCGCGATCAGTAAATCCGGCCAGGGTGGGTTCAGGGGATCGCCGGACCGGGCGATGGCGGCGAGCGGATTTATCCACAGAGAGGGTGGCAGCCATCGCCAGGGCGGGCGTATCCGGATGCGCTTCACCAGCGCCGCCAGGCCCAACCATTCAGCGAGGCCCCGGCATTGGTTCTCCATGCCGGGGTTGCCGTCCGTCACCACCCAGCAGGTGAGGCCCGAGGGCAGGCGCTCTTCTGTGCCAACCGGCAAAATTTATAATATCCTTTCAGGGACCCAGAACCGAAGGCGGCGCCCATGGCCGGCGTGAAGCTCGACCACATCGATCGTCGCATCCTCTCCAACCTGCAGTCGGATGGGCGTATCACCAATGTCGAGCTGGCGGCCAGGGCCGGCCTCTCGGCGCCGCCTTGCCTCAGGCGCGTGCGCGCCCTCGAGCGCGAGGGCTATGTGCGCGGCTACCATGCCGACCTTGACCCGGCCCGGCTCGGCTTCGAGGTGATCTTCTTCGCGCTGATCGGCCTCGACGGCCAGCATGCCGACAAGCTCGCCACCTTCGAGCGGCTGGTAGCCGACTGGCCCGAGGTGCGGGAATGCCACATGGTGCGGGGCGGCGGCGATTTCGTACTCAAGATCATCGCCCGCAACACCGCCCATGAAAACGACCTGACGGAGCGCCTCACGGCGGCGGCGAACGTGGCCAGGGTTACCACTTTTCCGGTCATCCATGCGTCCAAGACCCTGGCCGGCGTGCCGATCGGGCCCGGCGACTAAAAACCTTGGGTCGCGCGGTCAACGATATTGGACCGAGACGATCTCGTAATAGCGCATGCCGTTCGGCGCATTCACTTCCACCTGGTCGCCGGCGCTCTTGCCGATCAGCGCCCGCGCCAGCGGCGAAGTGATGGAGAGCAGCCCCCGGGCGATGTCCGCCTCGTCGGTGCCGACAATCTGGTAGGCCACCTGTTGGCTGGTGTCTTCGTCGATCACCTTGACGTTGGCGCCGAACTTGACCGTCTTGCCGGTGACCTTGGCCGGGTCGATGACTTCGGCGCGGCCGATCTTGTCCTCGATCTCGCCGATCCGGCCCTCGATGAACGCCTGGCGCTCCTTGGCCGCGTGATATTCGGCATTCTCGGAGATGTCGCCATGCTCGCGCGCTTCGGCGATGGCGCGAATGACGGCGGGCCGCTGTTCCGTCTTGAGGTTGCGCAGCTCTTCCCGCAGCCTCTGGAAACCGACGGGTGTCATCGGGATCTTCGACATATGACCGGACTCCGAGAACGACATCGACACGCCCGCGGGGTTGGCGCACGCGGCCCCGACGGCAAACCTAAAACCTAGCCCCGGTAAAATAGGCTTGCAGGGGTTTGACTTCAAGCTGTCCAGCCTTGAGAGCCGAAATCGCTTCAACCGCCGCGCGCGCGCCAGACAGGGTCGTGTAATAGGGAACCCGGAGGGTCAGCGCGGTGCGCCTGAGGCTGAAGCTGTCGGCGATGGCCTGGGCGCCCTCGGTGGTGTTGAAGACGAGCTGCACCGTGCCATTCTTGATCGCGTCGACGATGTCGGGCCGGCCCTCGAGAACTTTGTTGACGAGCTTGACCGGAACTCCTTGGGCGATGAGCGCCTGGGCGGTACCGCGGGTCGCCAAGACCTCGAAGCCCATGGCAACGAGGCGGCGCACCGGGTCGACGACCGCCGGCTTGTCGCCGTCGCGCACCGAGACGAACACGCGGCCCGCCAGCGGCAGTATGGTGTTGCCGGCCAACTGCGACTTGGCGAAGGCGCGGCCGAAGTCGCGGTCGATGCCCATGACCTCGCCGGTCGATTTCATTTCCGGACCCAAGAGGGTGTCGACGCCGGGAAAGCGGGCGAAGGGGAACACCGCTTCCTTGACCGCCACATGCTCGTTCCGGCCGGTCGCGAGTGCCGCGGGATCAAGCTTTTCACCCACCATCAAGAGTGCCGCGATCTTCGCGATCGCGACGCCGGTCGCCTTGGCGACGAACGGCACGGTCCGGCTGGCCCGGGGGTTGACCTCGAGGACGAAGATCTCGTCGCCGTCCGCCGCCGATTTGACGGCAAACTGCACATTCATCAGGCCCACGACATTGAGCCCCCGGGCCAGCGCCTCGGTCTGGCCGCGGATCGCCGCCACCGTCTCGGCGGCGAGCGAATAGGGTGGCAGCGAACAGGCCGAATCACCCGAATGCACGCCCGCCTCCTCGATATGCTCCATGACGCCGGCGATACACACGGTTTCACCGTCCGAGAGCGCGTCCACGTCCACCTCGATGGCGTTCTGTAGATAGGAGTCGACCAGCACCGGGCTCGATCCCGAAACCTTGACCGCCGTCGTCATGTAGCGTTGCAGCGACGCCGCGTCGTAAACGATCTGCATGGCGCGCCCGCCCAACACATAGGAGGGCCGCAGGAGCACCGGATAGCCGATCCGCTCGGCGATCGTGAGCGCCTCTTCGGTCGAGGTGGCGGTGCCATTGACCGGTTGCTTGAGGCCGAGCCGCGAGAGGAGCTGCTGGAAGCGCCGCCGATCCTCGGCGAGGTCGATGGATTCGGGCGACGTGCCGAGAATGGCAACGCCGGCCGCCTCGAGGGCCGCGGCCAGCTTCAACGGCGTCTGGCCGCCGAACTGGGCGATGGCGCCGAGCAGCTTCCCCCGGCGGCGTTCGACCCGGGCGATGGCGAGCACGTCCTCGGCGGTCAAGGGCTCGAAATAGAGCCGGTCGGCGGTGTCATAATCGGTCGAGACCGTCTCCGGATTGCAGTTGACCATGATGGTCTCGAAGCCGGCTTCCCGGAGTGCCATGACGGCGTGGACACAGCAATAGTCGAACTCGATGCCTTGGCCGATGCGGTTCGGCCCGCCACCCAGAATGATGACCTTCTTGGCCGTGGTGGGCTCCGCTTCGCACTCGGCCGCCCGCGTGCCGTCGCCCTCATAGGTCGAATACAGATAGGGCGTCTTGGACGGGAACTCGGCGGCGCAAGTGTCGATGCGCTTGTAGACGGGATGCACACCGAGGCGATCGCGCAAGCGCGCCACATGGTCCTCGCTCCGACCCCCGAGTTCACCCAGGCGCGCATCGGAAAAGCCCTGGCGCTTCAAGGCGTGCAGGCCCTGGGCCGTCTCCGGCAGCCCGCCCTGCCGCACACCCGCCTCCGCCTCGACGATGGCCCGAATTTGCTCCAGAAACCAGGGATCGAAATGACAGGCGGCCCGGATCTCGGCCGTTGAGAGGCCATGACGATAGGCCTGGGCGATGGTCAGAAGACGGTCCGGTGTCGGCTTCGAGAGCGCGGCAATCACCGACTGGCGGTCGATTTCGCCGGAACTTGCGCGCACGCCCGCAATCTCGACCTCGTTCAGGCCGGTCAGGCCCGTCTCCATGGAGCGGTAAACCTTCTGTAGCGATTCGGCGAAGCTTCGGCCGATCGCCATCGCCTCGCCGACCGATTTCATCGACGTGGTCAGCACCGGGTCGGTGCCGGGAAACTTCTCGAAGGTGAAGCGCGGCATCTTGGTGACGACATAGTCGATGGTCGGCTCGAAGGCGGCGGGTGTGACCCCGGTGATGTCGTTGGCAAGCTCGTCGAGCGTGTAGCCGACCGCGAGCTTGGCCGCCACCTTGGCGATGGGAAAGCCGGTCGCCTTCGAGGCCAAGGCGGAAGAGCGCGAGACGCGCGGGTTCATCTCGATGATGACGAGGCGGCCATCTTCGGGGTTGACGGCGAACTGGACGTTGGAGCCGCCGGTGTCGACGCCGATCGCCCGAAGACAGGCGATCGAGGCGTCGCGCATGATCTGAAATTCCTTGTCGGTGAGCGTCAGTGCCGGCGCGACCGTGACCGAGTCGCCGGTGTGGACGCCCATCGGATCGACATTCTCGATCGAGCAGACGATGATGCAATTGTCGTTCCGGTCGCGCACCACCTCCATCTCGAACTCTTTCCACCCCAGCACTGACTCCTCGACCAGCACTTCGCCGACCGGCGAGGCGTCGAGGCCGCCGCGCACGATGTCTTCATATTCGTCGCGGTTGTAGGCAATGCCGCCGCCGGTGCCGCCCAGCGTGAAGGACGGCCGGATGACCGCTGGCAGCCCCACATCGGCGAGGGCGGCCTGCGCCTCCGCCAGATTCCGGACGACGCGGCTTTCGGGCGTGGCGAGGCCGATGGCGCGCATGGCGTCGCGGAACAATTGCCGGTCCTCGGCCTTGGCGATGGCGTCGCGCCGGGCGCCGATCAGCTCGACATTGTAACGCTTGAGCGTGCCGTCGTCGGCCAACGTCATGGCGGTGTTGAGCGCCGTCTGGCCGCCCATGGTGGGCAGCAGAGCGTCGGGCCGCTCGCGCTCGATGATCTTGGTGACCATCTCGGGCGTGATCGGCTCGATATATGTCGCATCGGCCAAATTGGGATCGGTCATGATCGTCGCCGGGTTGGAATTGACCAGGACGACGCGATAGCCTTCCTCGCGCAGCGCCTTGCAGGCCTGGGTTCCGGAATAATCGAACTCGCAGGCCTGGCCGATGACGATCGGCCCGGCGCCGATCAGCAGGATGGACTTGATGTCGGTGCGCCTAGGCATGGCGCTCGATCATGTCGACGAAACGCCGGAACAGGTAGTGGCTGTCATGGGGCCCGGGCGACGCCTCGGGGTGGTACTGGACCGAGAAGACCGGCTTGTCGGCGAGCGCCAAGCCCTCGCAGCTACCGTCGAACAGCGAGACATGGGTCTGGCGCACATTGTCCGGGAGCGATTCCGGCAGTACGACGAAGCCATGGTTCTGGCTGGTGATCTCCACCTTACCGGTGGCCAGTTCCTTGACCGGATGGTTGGCGCCACGGTGGCCGATCGCCATTTTGGCGGTCCGGGCGCCGAGTGCCAGCGCCAGAATCTGGTGGCCGAGGCAGATGCCGAAGATCGGCATGTTGGCGCCCAGCACCTGCCGCAGGGCCGGCACGCCGTAACGGCCGGTGGCCACCGGATCGCCTGGTCCGTTCGACAGAAAGACACCGTCGGGCCGGTGCGCCAATATGTCGTCGCCCGTCGCATTCGCCGGCAGCACCGTCACGCGGCAGCCGAGATCGGCGAGTGAGCGCAGAATGTTGCGTTTGACCCCATAGTCGATGGCGACCACATGGCGTGCTGGTTTGGCGAGACGGCCATAGCCTTGGCCGAGGCGCCAGCGCGTCTCGTCCCAGGCATAACTCTGGCGGCAGGTGACTTCGGCCGCCAAATCCATGCCTTCAAGCCCCGGCCAGGCCACCGCCTGGTGCCTGAGGGCCGCCAGGTCGAAGCGGCCGTCCGGCGCATGGGCAAGGGTGCCGTTGGGGGCACCGACATCGCGGATGCGGCGCGTCAGTTGGCGCGTGTCGACGCCGGAAATACCGATGAGGCCATGCGCCCCGAGCCAGCGGTCGAGATGCTGGCTCGCCCGGAAATTGGAGGGGTCGCCCGCGTCCATGCGCAGCACCAGCCCGCGCACCGCCGGGGTGGTCGCCTCCACATCCTCGCCATTGCTGCCGACGATGCCGATATGCGGGAAGGTGAAGCAGACGATCTGGCCGGCATAGGAGGGATCGGTGAGGATTTCCTGATAGCCGGTCATGGCGGTGTTGAAGCACACCTCGGCCGTGACCACGCCCGGGGCGCCAAGCCCACGGCCCCAGAAGACGCCGCCGTCGGCGAGCATCAGCGCCGCGGTCGCGCCCTCGGGCGGCCGGGTTTGATCGGTCATGGGTGGTTTCCTAGCGGGCCGGATTAGGGATGTTTCCGCTTCATAGGCAAGTTCGCCCCGGCCGTCAAGCCCGGCCTTATCAACATTCCATGATTTTCAATAGGTTATGCCAAGATTGCCAGCCTTGGCGACCAATCAAACCCGAATGATCGTCTCGCTGTAGCGCGCGACCAGTGGATCGTGGGTCACCAGCCTGAGCGGTTCGGTGAGCGCCTGGGCGATTAGCATGCGGTCGAAGGGGTCGGCATGCAGGTCGGCCAGATGCTCGAGCGCCAGGGCATGCGCCGGCTGGATCGCCAGCAGCGTGTAGCCGCTGGCGCGGAAATAGCCGAGCGCGGCGGCTGCCGGGAGCGGCATGGCGCCGCGCCGGCAGAGAGCGTGCTTGATGGCGATTTCCCAGATTGTCACCGCGCTGACGCTGACCCGGTTCGCGGGATCGCCGATCAGCGTCTTCGCCGCCTGGCCGAGCCGGCGGCTATCGGTGATCGCCCAGAGGGCCACATGGGTGTCGAGGAGGAGCCGCACTCAACGGCCGGTAAAGCGCTTGGCAATCTCGGCATCGAGCTTCGAGTCGGGTTCCGGGGCCACGAACTTACCCTTGGCGATGCCGATCCGCCGCCCGGCGGCGGCCGTCTCGATCGGCACCAGGCGCGCCGCCGGCCGCCCGTTGCGCGCGATCACGATCTCCTTCTCGCGGCCGCTCTCGACCGCCTCGACCAGGCGGGACAGGTTGGTCTTCGCATCGAGCATGTTCACGGTCGACATGGCGGCACCCACTCCTAGCTAATCCTGACTAATTTAGTGCCGGCAAAGGCCCCGATACAAGGTCCGCTTTATCGCCGCTCCGCCCCCTTGCCCCGAGTCGGGGGGGTGGCACGGCCGGGTCGATCCACGTTACGTTTGTCTACACAAACATGTATTATCATGCTGACTGGCTTGATTTCAGGATTCGACTGGGACGAGGGCAACCTTGAACACTGCCGGAAGCACGGTGTTTCCCGGTCGGTGATCGAGAACCTATTCGCGCGCCCGGTTACCGTCCTGCCGGACGCCGGCCATTCGGGGATCGAACGGCGGCTCAGAGCGATCGGTAGGACCAGATACGGGCGGGCCGTGTTCGTTGTCTTCACCATCCGGGAGCGTGCCGGGCACCGTTACATCCGGCCGATCAGCGCCCGCTACATGCACCGCCGCGAGGTCGCGAGCTATGAAAAAGACAATCCCGACCTTTAAGACCGACAAGGAGGCCCAGGACTTTGTCGATGCCGCCGACCTCGCCGAATTCGATTTGTCGGGCGGACCGCCGGTCCAGTTCGAATTTGAGCCCAAGTCGGCGCACGTCAATATGCGCGTTCCGAAGCCGCTGCTCGATGCCGTGAAGGAACGCGCCAAGCGGCGTGGCATCCCCTACACCCGGTTCATCCGTCTGCTCATGGAGCGCGCGGTTTCAGCCTCCGAAAAACCGCGGCGGTGATCGGTGGCCGGCAACGGCCCTAATGCAAGACCGCCGCTCGAAGCGTGCCGTGGTGGGGCGGCGCCCGCCGGCTTACTCGATCACCGTCCGGCATTCCGCACCCGACGATCGGCGGAGTCTGTGAACTGGTTCACAGAGGCGGGGAGAATTTTCCGCCGTCAACGGGGCCCCCGAGTCGGGCGGCCCATGGTCGGCAAGCGGGTTATGCCCGCCTCGCCCATGACCCACAGGCACGGTCTGCCGCGCTCATCGCATCGGACCGGCCGATCGGGGCGGAAGCCTGCTAGGTTCGGCCATGGCCTTCCCACCCCAATTCCTGGACGAGCTGCGCGTGCGCGTGTCGTTGGCCGACCTGGTCGGGCGGCGCGTCAAGCTCGTTCGCCGCGGCCGCGAGCAGGTCGGCCTCTGCCCGTTCCACAATGAGAAGACTCCCTCCTTCACCCTCAACGAGGACAAGGGCTTCTTCCACTGTTTCGGTTGCGGCGCCCATGGCGACGCCATCGCCTTCATCATGCGCGCCGAGAACCTCGCTTATCCGGAAGCGGTCGAGAAGCTGGCGGCGGCGGCCGGCCTGGAGGTGCCCCGCACGTCGCCGGCCGAGCGCGCGCGGGCGGAGCGGGCGACGACCCTCTACCAGACGGTCGAGGCGGCGGCGGCCTGGTACGAGAAGCAGCTCCGCCTGCCATCGGGCAAGCCAGCGCTCGACTATCTCCAGGGGCGCGGCCTGGATGGGCCGACGATCGCCCGCTTTCGTTTGGGTTTTGCCCCCGATCTCCGTGGCGCCCTCAAGGGGAGCCTCGCCCGCGACGGCATCGACGAAGCCGGCCTCGTCGAAGCGGGTCTCATGAAGCGGCGCGAGGAGGGGCCGGCGACGGGCGAGGCTTTCGACTATTTCCGCGGCCGCATCATGTTTCCGATCACCGACCGGCGTGGCCGGGTGGTGGCCTTCGGCGGCCGGATCATGGGCGACGGCCAGCCGAAATATCTGAATTCGCCGGAAACGCCGCTGTTCCACAAGGGCGGCCTGCTCTACGGCCTGGCACAAGCCCGCGAGGCGGCGCGCGTCGCCGGCGACGTCATCCTGGTCGAGGGCTATATGGACGTGATCGCGCTCGCCCAGGCCGGCCTCGCCCATGTGGTGGCGCCACTCGGCACGGCGCTCGGCGAGGAACAGTTGCGGATGCTCTGGCGCCTGGCGCCCGAGCCGCTCATCTGTTTCGACGGCGACGAAGCCGGCCAGCGGGCGGCGGCACGGGCGATCGAACGGGCCTTGCCGTTGCTGGCGCCCGGCCGCTCGCTCCGCTTAGCCCGCCTGCCGGCGGGCGAGGACCCGGACAGCCTGATCCGCCGCCAGGGCGCCCAAGCGATCGCCGCGGTACGCGAGGCCGCTCTGCCCATGGTCGACGCCATCTGGCGGCTGGAGGCGGGCGCCCGGCCCGTCGACACGCCGGAGCGGCGCGCCGACTTCGTGACCCGGCTCCGGGCGCGCAGCGCCAGCATCCGGGATGGGACCGTGCGCGAGCTCTATCGCCGGGAGTTCGAGCGGCGTGTGGAAAATCATTTTGGCCAGCGGCGCCCGTCGATCCGCGCGCAGCCATGGGGTGCCGGCCGCCCCGCCGGCCGGCCGGGTTTCCGCCCGGCGCTCGGACTAGCCCCGGTCCACCGAGCCCCGGTATCGCTGGACGATATACAATTTATGGGTGTTATCGCAGCTTGCCTAAACCATCCGGAGCTGCTGGTTGAGATGGCCGAACCCTTGGGAAAGCTCACTCTTCCAGGGGGTATGCTTGACAATGTTCGACAGCAGGCCCTAAACCTAATCGGCGCCGGGCAAGCGCTTGACGCGGAGGGGGTAAGAGCCCATCTACTGGCTTGTGGGCTTGGCGGAGCGGTCGCGGCGATCCTGTCACCGGCCATTCGTGCGGTGGCCCCGCACGCGCGGCCGAATTGTTCGCTGGCGGCCGCGCGACGCGGGGTGAAGCATGTTTTCGATAACATGGATCACCGGGCGGCCCACGCGGATGCCTGTGAACTGGCGGCCACGGTTGGCGACGACGCCAGCGATGCCCTATTGGAACGTCCGTTCGCCGCGGCGAGGGAAATGCATGCACAGGATGACGCCTTCGCCGATGAAATATCTCACGAATAGCCTGTCGACCCCGGCGCTTGGCTGGTTGGGCGGCACGGGCATTGGACGGCGCATATGAGCAGGGAAAAGCAGCGTATGGCGACGAAACCGGCCGAGGCGGAAGGCGAGACCGAAACCCGCGAAGAGACCCCCGACGGCCCGGTGCTGGATGATAGCGCGGCGCTGAAGAAGCTCATCGTCAAGGGCAAGGAGCGCGGCTACGTCACCTATGCGGAGCTGAACGGCGCGTTGCCGCCGGAACAGGTGACCTCGGAGCAGATCGAAGACACGATGGCGATGCTCTCCGAGCTCGGCATCAACGTCGTCGAGAACGAGGACGGCGACGAGCCGGCCGGCCCGGAAGCCGCCGAAGAGGAACCCCGCGCCGGCAATATCGACGACGATATCGGCCGCACGGACGACCCGGTGCGCATGTATCTGCGCGAGATGGGGAGCGTCGAGCTCCTCTCGCGCGAGGGCGAGATCGCCATCGCCAAGCGGATCGAGGCCGGCCGCGAGAAGATGATCCGCGCTATCCATGAGGGCCCGCTGACCGTGCGCAGCCTGATCGCGTGGCGCGACAAGCTGGTGGGCGGCTCGATGCTGCTCCGCGACATCATCGATCTCGATGCGACCTACGGCGGCGACCCGGTGGTCGCGGCGAACACTTCCGGCATGCCGATCCCGCCGGCGGTGCCGGGTGCGCGGCACGCCAATGGCGCCGCCCCGGCGGCGGGGAGCGGCAGCGGCGAACCGGAGGGCGAGGACAGCGAGGAAGACGGCGACGAGGCGAACATGTCGCTCTCGGCCATGGAGCAGTCCCTGCTGCCGGCCGCGATCGAGAAGTTCGATGCCATCGCCCGCGCCTACCGGCGTCTCGACAAACTTCAGGAGCAACGCCTCGCCACGTTGATTGCCGGCGAGCCGGCCGATCTTGCCCACGAGAAGCGCTACCAGAAGGCCAAGGAAGAGCTGCTGCTGTTGACGGTGGAGGTGCGCCTCAACAATGCCCGCCTCGAGCAGTTGGTCAGCCAGATCTATGGCATGCACCGCGAGATCATCAGCATCGAGACGCGGCTGTTGCGTCTCGCCAAGGCGACGCGGATTCCGCGCGAGGCGTTCCTGGCGGAATGGGTCGGCCGCGAGATCGATCCGAAATGGCTGCGCCGCATCAGCCAGAAGACCCAGTGGAAACAGTTCGTGCGCAACCACCTGGACGAGATCAAGGGTGCCCGCGAGCGCATCGTCCTCATCTGCCAGGAAGCCTATCTGCCGTTCAACGAATTCCGCCGCATCGTCCTCACGGTGCAGGAGGGCGAGCGCGAGGCCGGCCGCGCCAAGAAGGAGATGGTCGAGGCCAATCTCCGCCTCGTCATCTCGATCGCCAAGAAATACACCAATCGCGGCCTGCAATTCCTGGACCTCATTCAGGAAGGCAATATCGGCCTGATGAAGGCGGTCGACAAATTCGAGTATCGGCGCGGCTACAAATTCTCGACCTATGCGACCTGGTGGATCCGCCAGGCGATCACCCGCTCGATCGCCGACCAGGCGCGCACCATCCGCATCCCGGTGCACATGATCGAGACGATCAACAAGCTGGTGCGCACCTCGCGCCAGATGCTGCACGAGATCGGCCGCGAGCCGATGCCGGAAGAGCTCGCCGAGAAGCTCGGCATGCCGCTGGAGAAGGTGCGCAAGGTGCTCAAGATCGCCAAGGAGCCGATCAGCCTGGAGACGCCCATTGGCGACGAGGAGGACAGCCATCTCGGCGACTTCATCGAGGACAAGAACGCCGTCCAGCCCTTGGATGCCGCCATCCAGGCGAATTTGCGCGAGACCACCACCCGCGTGCTCTCGACCTTGACGCCGCGCGAGGAGCGCGTGCTGCGCATGCGCTTCGGCATCGGTATGAACACCGACCACACCCTCGAGGAAGTGGGCCAGCAATTCTCGGTGACCCGCGAGCGCATCCGCCAGATCGAGGCCAAGGCGCTCAGAAAGCTGAAGCACCCGTCGCGCTCGCGCAAACTCAGGAGCTTCCTCGATACCTGAACGGCGTCCAGACCTAGGCTGAGTCGGACCGCAAGGCTCAGGCGTATGCCCACCGTCGCGATCGTCGATGGTATACTGATATTATTCTACTGGAACGATCACGATCCGCCACACTTCCATAAACAGAACCTCCTTGTTGGAGAATTGGCAACGCGCGCGTGCTCCTATGCATGACGTGGACAAGCCCTCTCCCGACCAATCAGAGGGGTCTAAATTGGACGCGAAAAGGGGGTCACAGTTGGAAGCGATTTGACAGGCTGGGAGGTTCTCGGCCAATTCGTCGACTTCCATGCGGACAATCTCTGGCGGGATAGTCGGTCCGGTGCGCGGGCCGCCGAATAGCGCTTGCCGGCACCGTGTCGCTTGATTATCGCCGGGCACCCTTCAGAATAAGAACGGCGGGCCTGTAGTTCAGCGGTCAGAACGCGCCGCTCATAACGGCGTTGTCGCAGGTTCGAATCCTGCCGGGCCCACCATCCGTATTGGCGCCATGCGCTTCGCGGGCCCCAGCATCTCGTCGTCAAGTTCGGGAAGTTCCTTGTACTCGCTCGCTCCGATAACGTGCGTGTCCACGCGAGCCAGGTCAGACTTCAAAATACGGCGCGAGCCGGTCTTGTTCGCGATCATTGGCTTTCCGCATGCTGAAGATGTGGCGAACCGCGCCACGCGGGGTATATCCGACGACTACCATACGACCCGCGAGCAGGCCGCCGCAAATGTTGGCGCGGCCCGCCTCTCAAGCCCTTGGCCGCTCCGGCCGCGCGATGGCGAGGCCGGCGGCGACGATCAGGACCGCGCCCACGCCCTTCATGGCATCGGGCATGTCGCCCCAGACAGCCATGCCGATGACGACCGCCCAGACGAGCGCCACATAGCGGAGCGGGGCCAGGAGCGCGGCCGGCGCCAGGGTGAGCGCGTGGATGGTGAGGCCCTGGCCGGTGAGATTGAGGAGGCCGGCCGCGAAGAAGAGCGGCCAGGCGATGCCTTCGGGCCAGCTCGCACCGAGCAAGATGACCACCACGAGGCCGATCGGCAGCGGCACCCACACCGTATAGAAAAGGATGGTGAGGGAATGGTCGCGGGCGCCGAGCACGCGGGTGATGATGTCGCGAAAGGCGACGCAGCCCATGGCGGCGAGCGGCAGCAGCGCGATCGGGTCCAGCGCGCCGCCGCCCGAGGGGCGCACCATCAGCACGACGCCCATGAAGCCCACCAGAATGGCGAGCCAGCGCCGCCACGATACGGGTTCCCCCAACAGCGGCGCCGATAATGCCGCGATCAGGATCGGGCTGGCGAAAAAGATCGTCATGGCGTCGGCGAGCGGCATCCAGCGAAAAGAGCCGACCAGCGCCAGGCCGCCCAGGCTGTTGATGGTAGCCCGCAGAACTTGCAAACGCGGATTGGTCGAGCGCAGGAGCCTGAGGCCGCCCCGCACCCCGCCCCGCTTCCAGCATGTGAACAGGGCAAAGAGCGGCAGGGTGACGAGACCGCGATAGAGAATGATCTCACCCACATTATGGTCCGCGACCAGCCATTTGGTGACGGCGTCCTGAGTGGTCAGCATGAGCACGCCCGCGACCATGCAGAGGATCGCAAAGCCGCGCCGCGCCGGCTCACTCGCCAGGGTCAAATGAAGGACGCCGGATCGGGAATGGCCTCACCGCGATAGAGACGCAGCCAGCCGATGGCGATGCGGTAGATCCACCACATCATGGCGAGGCCCAGCACCAACCAGCCGACGCCGATGAAGACGAGCGCCATGCCGAGCAGATTGATCAGGAAATAGAGCCAGAAGCCGCGGATCAGCCAGCGATAATGGCCCTCGATCCAGGTCGCCCGGACGTCGCGCCGGGCGATGTAGCAGAGCAGCAGGCCCGCGATCGCCGTCACGCCGACAAGGACGCTCGCCGCATAGAGCCCATAGGCGACATGGGCCAGGGTAGCGTCGGGCCGAGCCCCCGGCCGGTTACCCTGGGGCAAGGGTGTCTCTGGAATGCTGGGCGCCATGGGGGCTCTCGCGATCTCGCCTGCTGCCTCTCACATAGCACGATAGGCGGGGCATGACAGCCGGGCGCCGGACGGGCACAATCGCCGCCACCGGCCCGCGCGGCCGGTCCTTGTTCGAGGGAGGACGGCGCATGCCCGCCCAGCACCGTATCCGGCTGTTGTTCTTGAATATCGGCCACACCTACGACCACCTGTTCATGCTGCTCTACGCGACGGCGGTGCTCGCCCTCGAGAGCGAGCTGAACCTCACCTATGGCGAGCTGATCCAGATCGCCACACCCGGCTTCATCGCCTTCGGCGTCGGCGCCATCCCGTCCGGCTGGCTCGGCGACCATTGGAGCCGGACCGGCATGATGACCCTGTTCTTCACGGGTATCGGCGTGGCGAGTATCGCCACCAGTTTCGCCACGACGCCGCTTGGCCTCGGTGTCGGCCTCTTCGCCATCGGCGTCTTCGCCTCGATCTACCATCCGGTTGGCGTCGCCATGGTGGTCGAAGGCGCCGAAAAGGTGGGCATCCGGCTCGGCGTCAATGGCGTCTATGGCAATATGGGTGTCGCGGGGGCCGCCCTCATCGCGGGGGCGTTGATCGACCTCTGGAGCTGGCGCGCCGCCTTCGTCATTCCGGGCGCTTTGTCGATCGCCACGGGAATCGCCTTTTACCTCTTCGTGCGGACGAGCGGGCTTGCGAGCGGCGGCCAGGGACCGAAGCGCCAGGCAGTCGGCTTTCGCCCGGGCTGGCAGCGGGTGCTGATGGTGGTCGCGGTCGCGACCGTGGCGGGCGGGCTGGTGTTCACCGGCTCGACCGTCAGCCTGCCCAAGGTGTTCGACGAGCGGCTCGCCGCCATTACGAACAGCACTTTCGGCGTGGGTGCCTTGGTCGCCATCGTCTACGCGGTCGCGGCCTTCACCCAGATTGCCGTCGGCCACATGATCGACCGCTATCCGGCGCGGCTCATCTATGTGGCGATCGCCCTCTCAAACGTGCCGATCATGCTGATCGCCGTGGGCGCCAGCGACTATGGCATGCTGGTGTCGGGCTTCGCCATGATGGTGCTGCTGTTCGGCCAGATCCCGATCGCCGACGCACTGGTGGCCGGCTACACCCCCGACCGCTGGCGGGCCCGGGTCTACGCCCTCAAATATGTGCTGAACTTCGGCGTCGCGGCCACCGCCGTGCCGATGATCGCCTATCTCTACGGCCGGGGCGGGTTTGCCACCTTCTACATGGTGTTGGCGGCCTGTTCGCTGGTGGTGGCGCTCGCCGCCCTGGCGCTCCCCGGCCGCATGACCCAGGCCGTCCCGCAGCCGGCCGAGTAGGGAGCTCAGCCGAGCGGCCGGAATCCCTGGGGCGGCTTGAGGTCGAGGCGGCGGCGGAAGAGCCGGCCCCAGGCGGCTTCAGCGACCGCTTGCGCCTCGGCGAGGAGGCCCGGCTCGTCCATGGTCAAGACCGTGCCGTCCCGCATCAGCCAGCGGCCCGCGACCATCACGGCCGCCACGTCGCGCGCCTGGCCCTGGTGGACGAAGTCCGAGACGACGCGCAGCACCGGCACCAAATGGGCGCGGCAGAGGTCAACCATGATCAGATCAGCCTGGTTGCCGGGTGCCAGCCAGCCGCCGTCCGGTATCCCAAGCGCCCGGTAGCCGTTCCGGGTCGCCCAGCGCAGCACCGCTTCGGGCGTGGGTTCGCGGCCGTCCTGGCGGCGCACCCGCTCCATGAACAGGCCGGTGCGCATCACCTCCACCATGTCCTCGGCCATGTTGTCGCTGCCCATGGTAATCGTGCAGCCATGCGCCTCGAGTTCGGCGATCCGGGGCGAGAGGCCGCGCCGGGCGGCAATCGCGGCGTTGAAGGCAACGGTCGCTCCCGCGGCGCCCAGCCGCTTCTCCTCGCGGGGCGCCATGCAGCGGCAATGGGCGCAGACGAGGCGCTCGTTCAGGAAGCCCAGATCGGCCAGATACTCGACCGGCCGCCGGCCGCGATGTGCCTGGACCGCCCGCACCTCGCCCCAGATTTGGTTGAGGTGAATGGTGGCGAGCGCGCCGAGGCGCTCTTGGAGCCGGCGCAATTGGCCGAGAAGTTCGGGCGAGCACATGTCCGGCGCCCAGGCGGAGACCGCCACCTGAATCCGGCCATCGGCCGCGCCATGCCATTTGCCATGCGCCGCCTCGATGGTCTGGAGCGCCCGGGCGGCCAAGCTCGGATCCAGGCGAAACGGGGTGGGATCGCCAATGCCGCTTCCCACCCGATCATGGGCGCGCTCGCCCAACACGAAGCGGAGGCCGGTCGCCGCCAAGTCGGCTGCGTAATCATCCACCTGGTTTGTGTCCTCGAAAACCAAGGTGGTGCCGCTCCTGAGCGCCTCCAGCGCGCCGAGCCGCGCCATCACCCGGCGCTCGCCGGTCGACAGCTCCGGCAACGGCAAGGGCGACAGCCCGGCCGTGTAGGGCGGGCGATGCTGCGGCGATAGATCTTCATAGATGCCGCGGGCCAGGGTCATGGTGAGGTGGGTGTGGGTGTTGGCGAAGCCGGGCAGCACCGCCCGGCCCGTGCCGTCGATGCGCTCGGCCTGGGGGAATTGCCCGAAGAGCGCCTCGTTCGGCCCGATGGCGGCGATCCGGTCGCCCTGAATGGCGATGGCGTGGTCGTAATGGACGCTATCCCAGTCGTCGACCGTGACGATCTCGGCCCCATGGATGATGGTCGTCATGGGCCTATCCTCCTTACCTTCGCAATCGAGGTCATGTGTGGAATTAGGGGACACTAACCCCAATCACCCTCGCCGTGCGCGGGCGATTGCGTCGGAATCGGCACCTTCATAGCTCAGCCGCAAGCGTGCGAACTCAATTCTCCAAATACATTGTCAATCAGCGCCCAATTGGGACCCGGGATCAGCGTCGAAAAGGGACCCACACCGGCGGTTGAGCAGCGGCTCATCCAGGTAAGGAATTCTGTGACAGCTTGCGTCAAACTGGGCTCTGTTACAACCATTAAAGAGTCTTGTAAATATGATTAATTACTCTCGATAGTGGTGACCGGAAGCGATTTCCCGCGGACAGGTCCAAAAACCGATGAATTTCGGACCCCGCCGGTCAGGGATCGTCGGGCCAAGGCGCCGCACCCGCGGCGGGCCCCTTCGACGCCTCGGTCAGGCCGGTATCCTCGGCCGGGCGCGACCTGCGGCGGGCCTGGAGGCGGGCGAGGGTTTCCAAATTGCGGTGCATAGACCCGTCGATCACCGCGAGATAGCGCGCCAGCTTGCCGAAGTCGGCGCCGGTATTGTTGGCCCAGGTAAAGGCATGGGTGAGGCCCTGGCCGTAGAGCCGGTCCGGTTCGATCGCGGCGGCCGGTAGGACCCGCGCGATATCGTCGGCGCGCGCGCTCGCCTTGTCGAAAAGCGCGGTCTCTAGGCTGGTCGGGCGCCGCCGACGCCAGAAGTAGCCCGCGATGTATTCTACCAGCTCGGCCTCCACGGCGCCGAACGGGCGGTACTCGTCCCGGAGTGTGCGATGCAAGGCGTCGAACTCGGCCGCCTGCGCCTCGTCGAGAAAACGTATCTGGTTCATCAGCCCGTTCCGGCGCGACATCGCCTTGCCGTCCGGGCTCAGTGGTCCGGTGCTGAGCTGGGCGTTTCGCCGGTTGGCGGCAATCTGCTTTTCCGTGGCCATGGCGTTACCTCCCGCCGCGGCGCGTGACAAGCCGGGGCAAATGCCATATAGTGATTATCACATGTAACCGCAAGACGTTGAATGGGCTTCGCATATTTTTTCCATGAATCTTGAATTTTCAAATAGATATTGGCTTTGTCTATTGTCTTTGGAGGGTAAAACGTTGTGTAAAAGGAAATATGACGGCGCCGGCCGCGTCATCAAGCAATTCCAAATGACCGGGATATGCTCTAAGAGGACCGCCATGACCGCGCTCGATCTCGACCGCTTCGCCCAGACGCCGCTCCAGCGCGATCCCTATGATTATTTGATCGTGCCGGGCTTCGTTCGGGTCGACGCCCTCGCTCCCCTGATGGCGGATTTCCCGGCGGTCGACCGGCCGGGCAGCTTTCCTGCCTCGGTGCTGGATTTCGGGCTGGCCTTCCGGGCCTTCCTCGACGAGCTGGAGGGGCCGGCGACGCGGGCCGCCTTTGCGAGCAAATTCGGCCTCGACCTCGCCGGCCGGCCGAGCATGGTCACGGTGCGCGGCCGTGCCCAAGCCAAGGATGGCGGCATCCACACCGACAGCCGGAGCAAAATCATCACCGCGCTGATCTACATGAACCCATCCTGGGGCGAGTGTGGCGGGCGCCTGCGTGTGCTGCGCGGGGGTGACGATCTCGACGACTATGCGGCCGAAGTGCCGCCCGACGCCGGCACCCTGCTGGCTTTCCGGCGCGGCGAGCGCTCGTTCCATGGCCACAAGCCCTTCGAGGGTGTCCGGCGCAGCGTCCAGCTCAACTGGGTCCGGGACGCGGGCGTGGCGCGCCTGGAGCTTCTCCGCCACAAGCTTTCGGCGGGCCTCAAGCGCCTCTTGGCGGCCCGTTAACCCGATGCCGCTCGCCATCCAGACCTTCGACAACAAGACCGGCGGCAACGCCTTCTACAAGGCAATCGCCCACCCGCTGGCCGCCGAAGCGGCCGCCCGCCTGATCGCCGATCTGGTCGGGGCCGGCCCGGTGGCACTCTACGATCCAGATGGCTATGGCGAGGGTCTGGCGGCGCTCCACGATCTGACAGCCTTGGACATTCGCGGCGTCTTCGGCCAGCGCCTGGATCGCCTCGGCGAGATGGTGCTGGGCCATGTGGCGCGGCCCGTTAGCGAGCTCGGGGCGAGCGGCGCCGCCCGTGTCCTGGTTGCCGCCTTCGATGCCGAGCGGGCGATCGGCCAGATACGGCACCTTTTGCCAGCGGGTGCCGTCGCTGTCAGTCTGGATGCCATACGTTTGCCGGACGCCATGCTCACCAACCACCGGCGTTATCTCGATCCCCTGAATTTCGCCACCAACTTTGCCTTCTTCCGCGAGGCCGACGGGCTCCACACCCGTCTCACCACGGCCAACTACTGGTCGGGCTATGGCGGGGTGGCGATCGCCGTTTGGTGCCGCCTGTTCGCGGGCGACGGCCAAGCGCTGGCGACCTGGCAAGAGCCCGTGGCGAGCGATGGCGCCAGCCTCGTCATCGACAGTGGGGATGTCCGCCGCCGCTTCGGCCTCGGCCCGTTCACGGGGCAGCTCTTCCTGCATGTGATCGGCGCCGTCGGCCATGACGTGGTAAAATATGCCCTCGACGTGACCAGTGACGACGGCCTGACACTCTCATCGAGCCACGATGCCAATGCCTGGCCATCGGACCGCTATGCCGGCCTGCCGGCGCCGAGCGAAGAGGAAACGGTGATCCTGTGGCTGCAAAACAGTCACCCCTCGCCAATCCCACCCGGCGCCATCGGCCTCAATGTGATGGGGAAATCCCGGGTGGCTTGGCTCGACCGGAAGGTGGCGCCCTTCGCCAGCCTCGCCTTGGACACGCGCCGCCTCCATGGCGAGAGCGCCTGGCCCAGTCAATTCGAGGTGCGGGCGGGCAAGCATATGGTGCGGCCGCGCTATGAGATCGTCGGCGGCAATGGCCGGCGGCGCATCGCCCATGTCAATGTCGAGCGCGCCGACTTGGCGCCGGACCCTGGCCTGGCCCAACTTTCCAGCCGCATGGGCAAGGGCTTCATCTTGGCCGGCCCGCTGTTGCCACCGGCGCGGTTCCGCTCGGAATTGCTGCCGACGCCCATGGCCACATGTCAGGCGGAATTGCCGATTGCCGCCCTGGTCTATGACGCCACGGGCCGGGAAGTGGCGCGCCACAATTTCGGCCGCCTGGCGCGCGCCGGTTGTGTCGCATTCGATCTGGCACCCCTGGTCGCCGAGGGCCGCCTCCAAACCGAATGGGGTCACATTGAGCTCGTTTACGATTTCGCCCAAGGCGGCGATGGCGATGGCTGGCTGCATGCCATTTTCCGCTATACCGAGCGGGCGAGCGGCCACGCTGCCGAGACCAGTTTCGGCGCCCATATCTTCAACACCGTGCTGGTCTATGGCAACGAGCCCCAATCCTATAGCGGGCCGCCGCCCGGCCTCAGTACGCGGCTGTTCCTCCGCCTTGGGGTGTCGCCGCTCGACACTTTCTGCCATCTGATCTATCCGGCCTCCACACCCTGGCACCCCGTCTCGGCGACCGACCTCGCCCTCTACGATGGGCGTGGGCGCAAGCTCGCCGAGCGGCGGGTGGAAATCGCCTGCGGCGGCTCGCTTCTGTGGCGCCAGAGCCTGATGTTCGACGCGGGCGAGCGTCGAGCGGCCGGCGATCGAGGCTATGTCGTCGTCCGCGACACCACCTGCCGATTGTTCGGCTATCATGGGCTCAGCGACGGCGCCGGGGCCTTCAGCCTCGACCATATGTTCGGATTTTGACGCTAACAGCCGCCCGGCGCCCCTTCCCTTCGCCGGTCGCCGGGGCCTATCTTGCTTAGGGAAATGACAAGTTCGGAGCCGCGCGCCATGGTCGATAGGCTGCACAGTAAAATTCTCATTCTGGGCTCCGGCGCGGCCGGCTACACGGCCGCCATCTATGCCGCGCGGGCCGGCCGCCAGCCCATGATCGTCGCCGGCATGCAGCCCGGCGGCCAGATGACCATTACCACCGACGTCGAGAATTATCCGGGCTTCGCCGAGGTGATTCAGGGGCCTTGGCTCATGGAGCAGATGCGCAAACAGGCCGAGCATGTGGGCACCCGCATGGTCGACGACTTGATCGTGGCGGTCGATTTGTCGCGCCGGCCGTTTGTCTGCACCGGCGACAGCGGCGCCACCTACACCGGCGAGGCACTCATTGTCGCGACCGGCGCCGAGGCCAAATGGCTCGGCCTGGCGAGCGAGGCGAAGTTCCGTGGCTTCGGGGTCTCGGCCTGCGCCACTTGCGACGGGTTCTTCTTCCGGGCCAAGGAAGTGGTGGTGGTGGGCGGCGGCAACACGGCCGTCGAAGAGGCGCTCTATCTCACCAACCATGCGAGCCAGGTGACGGTGATCCATCGCCGCGACAGCTTCCGCGCCGAGAAGATCATGCAGGATCGGCTGTTTGCCCACCCCAAGGTCCGCGTCATCTGGGACAGTGTGCTGGACGAGGTGATGGGCGTCGACGAGCCGCCGGGCGTCACCGGCGTCGGCATCGTCAACGTGAAGAGCGGCCAGCGGTCCCCGATGCGGATCGACGGCGTCTTCGTCGCCATCGGCCATCGGCCCAATACCGATATCTTCAAGGGCCAGCTCGACCTTGATGGCGAAGGCTACATCTTGACCCGGCCGGATAGCACGGCGACCAATGTGCCGGGCGTCTTCGCGGCGGGCGACGTTCGCGATAAAGTCTTCCGTCAGGCCGTTACCGCGGCCGGGACCGGGTGCATGGCGGCGCTCGAAGCGGAGAAGTTCATTGCCGCCCTGGAGCATCAGCCGGCGGCCGCCGCCGAATGATGGGACAAGGATGAGCCGAACGCACATCGCCCGGGGCCTTGCCGAAGCCGGAGACAGGCATGCCGGATAGCCGCCGCGCCCAGGGGCTCATGGACTGGGACAAGCTCCGGGTCTTTCATGCCGTGGCCGAAGCCGGCAGCTTCACCCACGCGGGCGAAACTCTGAACCTCAGCCAGTCGGCGGTCAGCCGGCAGATCCAGGCGCTCGAGGAAAGCCTGGGCGTGGCGCTCTTTCATCGCCATGCCCGCGGCCTGATCCTGACCGAGCAGGGCGAACTCCTGAACCGCAACGTGCGCGAGATCTTCGCCAAGCTCGCCATGGCCGAAGCGCAGTTGATGGAGAACAAGGATCGGCCGAAGGGGCCGCTCAAGATCAGCGCCACCGTGGCGTTCGGCTCCACTTGGCTCACGCGCGAGGTGAAGGAGTTCATCGAGCTCTACCCGGACATCGAGTTGAGCCTGGTGCTGGCCGACACCGAGCTCGACATCTCCATGCGCGAGGCGGACTGCGCCATCCGCTTCACGCCGCCGCGCCAGCCGGACTTGATCCAGCGCCATCTGACCACGTCGCGCAGCCATGTCTATGCGGCACCCGAATATCTGAAGCAGCACGGCATGCCGTCGAGCCTCGACGATCTCGGTCGCCACCGCCTGATCGTCTATGGCGAGGACGCGCCGCAACCGACGGCCAACGTCAACTGGCTGCTGACCATCGGCACCAACGGCCCGCCGCGCCGGCCGACCCTCAGGGTCAACAATATCTATGGCATCTATCGGGCGGTGATAGCGGGCGTTGGCATCGCGGCACTGCCCGAATATATGGCCCGCCTCTCGAACGGCCTCGTCCGGCTGCTGCCGGGGGTCGAGGGGCCGGGCAACGAGGTGTATTTCGTCTACCCCGAAGAGCTGCGTGATTCCAAGCGCATCTCGGTCTTCCGCGATTTCCTCATCCGCAAGCTGGCCGACGCCCATCTGTAGACCCATGCGCTCATATAGATATGCGCGCGGCGCATGGCGGCGTTGACGAATTAGCGCTGCCGACCCGCCGCTTCCCGTCGGATGATGATTTTGCGGTCTCGACCGCGATAGGGTTGATCTGGAATTTTCGGCTTCCGGGCCGCGAGGCACGGAAAAGGAGGGCGCAAGCCCACGAGTCTCCCAGACGTGAAGCCTCCCTGTTCAACTTGCCCGGAAGTCCCTGACTTCCGGGCGGTTTTTTGTTGATTAGGCCGGCGGTGCCACGGTCAGGCCGCGCACATGGTGGCGCTCGATGAAGCCGCCGACCCGGCCGTTGGCCTTGGCTTCTTCGACGAAGCTGCTCAAGAAGGCTGCACCCGCCTTGTTGGCCTTGGCCGTGCCGACCGCTTGCTGGACGGCGGTGAACTGGCCGTCGAGGATGCGCGCCCCCGGCAGCTTGGTCACGTCGGTCAAGAGGCGTGGCCGGAGGCCGGCGAGCGCCTCCAGCTTGTCGGCGATAAACTGATTGAGGCTGGCATCGAGGCCGGACGAGCGCACCAGCGTCGCATTCTTGATGTTGCGCTCGAGCCAGAGGTCGTAGGCGCTCCGCGCCGAGACGGCGATGCGGATACCCTTCCGGTCGACCTCGGCGATCGACTGGATGGCCGAGCCCGCCGGCACCATGTAAGTCGCCTCGATCTCCACATAGGCGGCGGTAAAGGCGATCTTCTCGGCGCGCGCCGGCTCGGCGCCGATGAGGCCGATGTCCCAGACATTGCTCCCGGCAGCGTCCGCCAGCTCGCCGGGCGTCTTGAATGGCACATAGGCGACGGGCACGCCCAACCGGTCGGCGATGGCTCTGGCCAAGTCCGGCGACACGCCCTCGGGGTCGCCCGACGCGCTCTTGCCCGTCACCAGCAAGAAGTTGCTCATATTGATGGCGGCTCGCAGCACACCGGTCGGCGCCAGTTCGACAATCAGTTCCTTGGACATGGAATCGCTCTCTCAATCATGGTTTCGGGGTTCACTCTCGGTCGTCGCCGGCTGGCAAGCAAACAGCTCACGGCACGGCGAGACCGTAGACCTTGGCGGCGGTGCCGCTGTAGAGCGCCCGCTTTTCGGCCGTCGTGGCCTTGGCGGTGATGTGCTTGAAGGCGTTCCAGAGCTCGGTATAGCCGCAGGACTGCTTGTCGGGTGGGAAATTGCTCTCGAACATGCAGCGCTCGGGGCCGAAGGCCTCGATGCAGGGTTCGATATAGGGCCGCCACGCCTGGGCCAGTTCTTCCGAGGATGGCGGCGCCGCCCGCTCATGGAAGTCGAAGCCGAAGGCGGTCATGCCGAGCCCGCCGAGCTTGACCCGGACGTTCGGGCATTTGGCGAGTTCGGCGATGTCCTTCCGCCAGCTGGCCATGATCTCCTGGCGCTTGCCCGCATAGGTGCCGACGCCGAGCACGCCGCCCACATGATCGAGGATGATGGTCGTGCCGGGAAAGGCCCGTGCCAGGTCGATGAGGTCGGGCAGTTGCGGGTGATACATGTAGGAATCGAAGGTGAGGCCCAAGGGCGCCAATTGGGCGAAGCCCTGGCGGAACTTGGGTTCCAAGAGCTGCTTCGGCGCGACGTAGCGCGAGACATGCTTCGCCACCACCGGGTCGCTGTCCGAGGGGGTGGTGAAGCGGATGCCCTTGAAGCGCCCGCCGCCCGCCGCGATCTCCGCCTCCAGCACGTCCTTGACGGCCGCGCCCAAGGCGAGGTCGGCATGGCCGATGATGGCTTCGGCGATCCGGCAGGCCCCATAGGTGCCGGAGGCACTCATGGCGGCGAGGCCGCGCACGAACTCGATCTCGCCCACGGGCCGCATGGCTTCCGGCCCGCCCGCCCGGTACATGGCCCGGCATTCGAGGAACACCGTCGACACCACCTTGTGCCCGCCCGCTAGATCGGCGAGCAGTTCCGGAATCAAATAGAGTCCGCGATTGGGCGCGTCCCAGAAATGATGGTGCGGATCGATGACCGGGAGGTCAGGCTCGATGGCCGCCTCGCCCGGCTGCTTCGCGAGCCAGGCCTTCAGTTCGGCGTCGGTGCGATGCACGATGCCGCGATAGTCGCCCTTGGAGTCCATGTTTGCCCCCTCAAATGTCGTTTAGATTGCGGCACCCTGGCGATGGGAAAACACCGTCTCGGCGCTGGTGACGAATTCGAGCAGGCACGCGCGCCCCTCTTCGGTCTGACGGCGGGCGCGCAGGATGGCGTTCGCCACGTCGGCCGGGTCTTCCACCCGCTCGCTCCAGCCGCCGAGCTCGCGCGCCAGGTTGGCGTAGTTGCCGCCGATGTCGCGCGCCCGGAAGCGTTCATGGCTGAGCTTCATGTGCGCGGTCTCGATCGCCATGGTGGAATTATTCAAGACGATGGTGAGGATTGGCACGCCCGCCCGGACGGCGGTCTCGAAGTCGAGGCCGGTCATGCCGAAGGCCGCGTCGCCCATGAAGTTGACGCAGAACTTGTCCGGTTGGGCGATCTTGGCGCCGATGATGAGGCCGAGCCCGGTGCCGAGCTGGTGCGACTTGCCCCAGCCGAGATAGCCGCGTGGGCGGGTCGCCCGGTAGAAGGCGAGCAGTTGGTCGCGCGGACTGCCGGAATCGTGCGTCACGATGGCGCCCGCCGGATCGACGACGCGCATGAACTCGGCCATCACCCGGTAGGGATTGATCGGCTTCTCCGCCGAGGTGAGCTTAGCCTGCCAGCGGGCGAGCCACTCCTTGCGTTTCGCCGCCAGTTCCTCGACGGGCGAGCGGTTCAAGAGATTGCGCCCCAGCCGGTCGCGCACCGCCGCCACCAGGCTCTTGATGACCAGGCTGGCGTCGCCCAGGAGCGCCACCTCGGTCGCATAGGCCTTGTGCAGGTCGCGGGTGTCGTTGGTCGCGTGGATGACCCGCATGCCCTTGGGCAAGAGGGGTGTGGTGAGCTGGTGGCGATTGAGGCCGCAGCCGATGGCCAGCACCAGGTCGGTCTTGGCATGGAGGAAATATTGCCCCTGGCCGTTGAACACATTGCCGCCCGAGCCGAGCGCCAGCGCGTGGTCTTCCGGAAAGGCGCTCTTGCCGTCGACGCTGGTCATGACCGGCGCTTGCAGGAGTTCGGCGAGCTCGATCAGGGCATCGCTCGCCTCGGCATAGAGGACGCCTTGGCCGGCGAGGATCATGGGCGCCGACGCCGCCAGCAGGGCCGCCGCGGCTTCTTCCACGTCGCGCGGGTCGGGCGCGGCGAGCGTCGGCCGGACGGGCGTGTAATCCAGCGTCTCCGTGCCGATGTCGAGATCGACCACGTCGCGCGGCACTTCCACCATGACGGGGCCGAGGCGCCCGTTCTTGAGTGCCGCGAAGGCGCGCCGCATCACCGCGGGTACATGGCCCGGCAACACGATGTCCTCGACCGATT
This sequence comes from Alphaproteobacteria bacterium, assembly GCA_009694185.1. Taxonomy (GTDB): domain Bacteria; phylum Pseudomonadota; class Alphaproteobacteria; order SHVR01; family SHVR01; genus SHVR01. The sequence continues at coordinate 49,833 of SHVR01000012.1, forward strand.
TGGTGACCGAGGCATAGGTGCGGGTCGACTTGAACATGGGGAAGACCTGGGCCTGCTCGCGGGCATGGCCGAGGGGGAGGAACAGCATCGGCACGGAGTCCGAGAAGGCCGTGGCGATGCCGGGAAACGCATTCTCCGCCCCCGGGCCATATTGCATGGCGAAGACGCCGACCGGCTTGCCGTTGGTGACCCGCGCGAAGCCGTCCGCCATGTCGACGCCGACCCGCTCTTGCCGGCAGATGATGGGCCGTAGGCCCTTGGCCACCGCCGTCTCGATCAGCGAGGTGGTCGGATAGCAGAAGAGGGTCGAGACCCCTTCCCGCTTCAGGATTTCGACAATGGCGTCGGCGGCCTGCATGATATTCCCTCTTGGATTGGCGGCGGTCTTTACCGCACTAGGGAGAGCCTAACAGGCTCGGGCTCCGTTGCAACGTAACCGAGCGCGCTGGCGCCCTTGTTTCGTTCCTGGTACACCACGTTTTTTCCGCGAAGGTGGGCAAATGCGCGAGGCAACCGTCGAACGCAGCACGACCGAGACCCGGATCAAGGCCCGGGTGGCTCTGGACGGCACCGGCCTGTGCGACGTGAAGACCGGCATCGGCTTCCTTGACCATATGCTGACCCAGCTCGCCCGGCACAGCCTGATGGACGTGACCCTCCATGCCACGGGCGACCTCCATATTGACGCCCATCACACCACCGAAGACAGCGCCATCACCTTGGGCCAGGCGGTCGGCCGGGCGCTCGGCGACCGGCGCGGCATTACCCGGTACGGGCTTGCGATTGTGCCTATGGACGAGACGCTGACCCGCGTCGCCATCGACCTCTCCAACCGGCCCTATCTGGTGTGGAAGGTGGCGCTGCCGCCGGGCCGGCTCGGCGACATGGACATCGAGCTGTTTCGCGAATGGTTCCATGCCTTCGCCCAGCATGCCGGCGCGACGCTGCATGTTGAGACCCTCTACGGCGAGAACAGCCATCATATCGTCGAGTCCTGTTACAAGGCACTCGCCCGGGCACTCCGGGAGGCGGTCACCCTCGACCCGCGCCAGGGCGATGCCGTGCCGTCCACCAAGGGCACGCTCGGCCGGCCGGGTTGACGATCGCCAGTCATGCGCATTTACACCGTCCATCGCCGCGACCGGGGCCTCTTCAAGGGCACCGAGATCGCCTTCGTGAAGGAAGGCTTTTCCTGGCCGGCCCTGGCGTTCACGTTTCTCTGGGCGTTCTGGCACAGCCACTGGATGCTGGGCCTCGTGCTGCTCGCGGTCGATCTGGGGCTCACGGCGCTCGCCGGCTGGCTCGATCGGCCGGAGGGCACCAGCCTGCCGTTCACCCTCGCCTGGCATCTCGTGGTCGCGATCTCGGCTGACGAGCTCAACCGCTGGTCGCTCCGGCTGCGCGGCTATGTGGCGAACGGCGTGGTCGCGGGCGAGAACCTGGCGATGGCGGAGTGGCGCTATTTCGAGGCCCATCCGGAGATCCCGCGGCAATGACCGTCGCCATCGTCGATTACGGGTCGGGCAATCTGCGCTCGGCGGCCAAGGCGTTCGAGCGGGCGGCGCTGGCGATCGGCCTCTCCGAGACAATCCAAGTCACCAGCGATCCCGACCGGGTGGCGCGCGCCGATCGGGTGGTGCTGCCGGGTGTCGGCGCCTTCGGCGCCTGCCGGGCCGGCCTCGACGGCCTCGATGGCATGGTTGAGGCGATCGAGGCGGCGGCGCTCGGCGCCGGCCGGCCGTTCCTCGGTATTTGTGTTGGAATGCAGCTCATGGCGAGCCTGGGGCTCGAGCATGGCGAGCATGCGGGTCTCGGCTGGATCGAGGGCGAGGTGGTGGCGCTCGAACCCAACCAGCCCGGCCTCAAAGTGCCGCATATGGGCTGGAACGAGCTGGTCTTCCAGCCGGGCGTCCATCCCGTGCTGGCCGGCCTCGACGCCGGCGCGCACACCTATTTCCTCCACTCCTACCAGCTTCGCCCGGCCGACCCCGCCATTTGCCTGGCCGTCACCGATCATGGTGGGGCGGTCACGGCCGTCGTCGGACGCGACAATCTGATCGGGACCCAGTTCCATCCCGAGAAAAGCCAGGCCAACGGTTTGCGCATCATCGCTAATTTCTTGCGCTGGCGGCCCTAGACCATAAGGACAAGGCGGAAGATCGCATGAGCAAGGCCCCCCCCAAGGCATCGGTCGACCAGCCGACGGAACTGGACGACAGCGAACTCGACCATCTCTGTGAGGCGACCGAAGCCGCCATCGTCGATGGCGGCGGCTTCGGCTGGCTCAAGCCGCCGCACCGGCCCCGGCTCGAGACCTATTGGCGCGGCGTGCTGCTGGTGCCGGAACGCAGCCTCTTTATCGCCCGCCTCGGCGGCATCGTCGTCGGCTCGGTGCAGCTCGTGCATACGCCGCGCAATAACGAGGCGCAGCGCGGAGTGGCCTATTTGCAGCATCTCTTCGTGGCCCCTTGGGCGCGGCGGCGCGGCCTGGCGCGCATGCTGGTGCGCGCCACCGAGCGCCAGGCGCGCCAGGAAGGGTGCCGGGTGCTGAACCTCGACGTGCGCGACACCCAGGTGCCGGCGGTCACTCTGTTCGAATCCCTGGAATATGTGCGCTGGGGCACGCACCCCTATTATGCCTGGGTGAATGGCCACTATGTCCCCGGCCTTTTCTTCTGCAAGCTCTTGAACCTGCCGAAACCGCCACCCGACGAATGATCCTCTTTCCCGCCATCGACTTGAAAGACGGCGCTTGCGTGCGCCTGCTGCGTGGCGCCATGGACCAGGCGACCGTCTTCAACAACGACCCGGCCGATCAGGCCGGGCGCTTCGAGAAGGCGGGCTTCGAATGGCTGCATCTGGTCGATCTCAACGGCGCCATCGCGGGCCATCCGGTGAATGGCGGCGCGGTCGCCGCCATCCTGGCGGCTGTGGGCATCCCGGTTCAGCTTGGCGGCGGCATCCGGGACATTGGCACCGTCGCCCACTGGCTCGATGCCGGTGTGCGGCGGGTCATTCTGGGCACCGCCGCCATCGAGAACCCGGCCCTGGTGCGCGAGGCGTGCCGGCTCTATCCCGGCCGCGTCGTGGTCAGTATCGATGCGCGCGGCGGTCTTGTTGCCGTGCAGGGCTGGACCCGCACCTCGCGCATGCGCGCCCTCGATCTGGCGCTCCGGGTGGAGGAAGCGGGGGTCGCCGCCATCGTCTTCACCGACATCGACCGCGATGGGGCACTCGGCGGCGTCAACATCGACGCCACGGTCGATCTGGCGTTTCAGCTACACACGCCCGTCATCGCCTCGGGCGGGGTCTCGTCCATGGATGATCTTCGGGCCGTCAAGGCGGAGGAGGGCTGTGGCCTCGAAGGCCTGATCTGCGGCCGCGCCCTCTATGATGGGCGGATCGATCCAGCGGCGGCATTGGCAATCCTCCAGCGGCTCGTCTAAGGACCATGCTCAAGGTGCGCATCATTCCCTGTCTCGACGTGAAAGACGGCCGGGTCGTCAAGGGTGTCAACTTCGTCGATTTGCGCGATGCCGGCGACCCGGTGGAGCAGGCGCGAATCTATGATGCGGCCGGCGCCGACGAGCTCTGCTTTCTCGACATCACGGCTAGCCATGAGCGGCGCGAGACGCTCTATGACGTGGTGCGCGGCACCGCCGAACAATGCTTCATGCCGCTCACGGTGGGTGGCGGCGTGCGCAACCTCGACGATATTCGTAAATTGTTGCTGGCCGGCGCCGACAAGGTCTCGATCAATACGGCGGCGGTTGAGCGGCCGGAATTCGTGGGCGAGGGTGCCCGCCGCTTCGGCTCGCAATGCATCACGGTGGCGATCGACGCCAAGGCCACGGGACCGGACCGCTGGCAGGTCTTCACTCATGGCGGCCGGCGGGCGACCGGCCTCGACGCGGTGGATTGGGCGGCGCGTATGGCGGCCGCGGGCGCGGGCGAGATCCTGCTCACCTCCATGGACCGGGATGGCACCCGCCAGGGCTTCGATCTGGCGCTCACACGCCGGGTCGCCGACCGGGTCGGCGTGCCGGTCATCGCGTCCGGCGGCGTCGGCGACTTGGATCATCTGGTGGCGGGTGTCACCGAAGGCCATGCCGCCGCCGTGCTGGCGGCCTCGATCTTTCACTTCGGCGACTATTCCATCGCCGCGGCCAAGGCGCGCATGCGCCAGGCCGGCATCCCGGTGCGCGAGGAACTCGCGTCATTCGGCCCGCGATGACAGGCGCTGGACAATCTGCTAGGCAGCCCTCGATCAGCAAGGAGACGCGCATGGCCGTCGATGCCACCGTCCTCGACCGCCTTCATGGCACGATTTGCAGCCGCCGAGGCGGCGATCCGGCCACCTCGCGCACGGCCAAGCTGTTCGCCGCTGGCACCGCCAAGATCGCCCAGAAGCTTGGCGAGGAAGCGGTCGAAACCCTGATCGAGGGCATGCGCGGCGACAAGGATCGCCTGGTCGCCGAAAGCGCGGATCTGCTCTATCACTTGCTGGTCCTCTGGGCCGATCGGCGGGTGGAGCCGGCCTCGGTGTGGGCCGAGCTCGCCGCCCGCGAGGGGAGCGGCATTGTCGATGTCAAGGTGAAGGGTGGCGGTTGAGCGCGGGGAGGCACCGACGTGAGCTACGACCCGAACAACATCTTCGCGCGCATCCTGCGTGGCGAGATCCCCGCGAACAAGGTCTATGAAAACGCCCATGCCCTCGCCTTTCACGACATCAGCCCCCAGGCACCGGTGCATGTGCTGGTGATCCCCAAGGGCGCCTATGTCCAGATGGACGAGTTCACCGCCAAAGCCAGCGCGGCGGAGCTGGCGGGCTTTCTTGGCGCCGTGGGCGAAGTGGCGCGCCAGACCGGCGTCGACAAGACCGGCTATCGCCTGATCGTCAATAATGGCGAGAACGGGCGCCAGGACGTGCCGCACCTCCATATGCATGTGATGGGTGGCGCACCCCTCGGCCGCATGCTGCCCAGGTCCTGATCGCATGACCTTCCGCTTTGACCATCCGGACGAAGACAAGGCGGCGATCGCCGGCTGGTTCGACGCCTGGGGCGGCCATGTGGCGGCGGTGGATTTTCGCCGGGCGCGCGCCTTGTTCGATCCGGGAGCGCTCGGGTTCGGCACCTGGATGGATATGGTCGAGGGCCTCGACGCGCTCGAATCCCGGCAATGGCGCGGCGTTTGGCCCACCATCCAGGATTTCCGCCACCAGACCGAGGGGCTGCGGGTCGGCGTCTCGGCCGACCGGTGCTTCGCCTTCGGCATGCTCGTGTGGACCTCGACCGGCTTCGATGCCGACGCCCGGCCCTATGGGCGGCCGGGCCGAACGACGGCGGTCTTCGTGCGAGAGCGGGCGGGCGATCCTTGGCGGGCGATCCACACCCATGTCTCGCTATTTCGCGGCGTGCCCCAGAAGTCCCATGGCAGCCGGCCCGAAGCGCCGCCACCGGCGCTGGCCGTTGCCTCGGCTGCGAGCGAGATCCCCTACCCCTGGGATCGGCCGGAAGCGGACAAGGCCACGATCGCGGCGTGGTTCGACGGCTGGGACGATCATGTGGCGGCGGTCGACTACGCGAAGGCGCGGCCCTATTTCGATCCGGGCATCCTCTCCTTCGGCACCTGGCTGGACATCATCGCGGGGTTGGAAGCCTTCGAGGCCAATCAGTGGCGCAAGATCTGGCCCACTTCGGCCGATTTCAAGCACCGGCTCGCGACGCTCCGGGTGGCGCTCTCGCCGGACCGGCTGCTCGCGGCCGGTATGTTGATCTGGACCTCGACCGGATTCCATGCCGACGGCACGCCCTTCGAGCGGCCGGGCCGCACCACGGCCTGCCTCGCCCGCGACAGCCTGGAGGCGCCGTGGCGGGCGGTGCACACCCATGTCTCGCTGTTTCGGGGCGTGCCCCAGACGTCCCACGGCACGCGCCCGGAAGCTGCCTGACGCCTTCGCGGGTCACGCAGGTGGCGGCTTGCAGGCGACGAGGGCGGGCAGGGCTTCGAGGCGGGCGGCCAGCTTCGCCAGATGGGGGCACGCCTCGGTGACGCCAAGCTTCGGGCGCGCCAGATTGACGAAGGTGAAGCCGATGGCCGCGGTCACGTCCGCCTGGGTCATGGCGTTGCCGCAAAGCCAGCCGGAGCCCGCCTTCGCCGCCTCGCCGTCGAGCCATTTGAAGCCGCCCATGGCCTGGCCCTCGTTATGCTCGATCCAGGGCTGGTGGACTTTATCCTTGGGGTGAAAGCGCGGCTCGTAGGCGGCCCAGATGGTCTTGTCGATCGCGGCAATAGCGACGGCGGTCGTCTTCATGACGGCGCGGCGCGGGAGCCCCGAGGCGGGTGTGAGGCGCTTGGCCGGTCCCGCCTGTTCGTCCAGCCAGTCGAGGATGGCGAAACTCTCGATCAGGGCGTCGCCATCGTCGAGGACGAGTGTGGGCACCCGCACCACCGGATTATGCTGGCGCACGACGTCGGGGGTGTCGAACACCGGCACCGGCTCATGCTCGAAGGCGATGCCCATGAAGTTCATGGTTGCCGCCACGCGGCGCACATAGGGTGAGCGATAGACGCCAAGCAGTTTCATGGGCTATTCCCTCAATGTCAGGTCGATGCGGCCGAGACTAACATGCCGTTCCGCCGATCGGGAGAGACCCCATGCCAGCTCCAGAGGGCACCGCCCACCGCCCAACCCACCTTTCGAAGAAGCCCATCGCCGTCGACGAGCGGATGATCGTCGCCCTCGATACGCCGAGCGCGGACGATGCCCGCCGGCTGGTCGACGAGCTTGGCGATCGGGTGTGGTTCTACAAGATCGGCTTGGAACTCTTTATGGCCGGCGGCTATTGGGAGCTGCTGGCCTGGCTGGCATCGAAGGGCAAGAAGACCTTCGTCGATCTCAAATTCTTCGACGTGCCGAACACGGTCGCGGCGGCGGTCGGGCAGTTGCGCGGCCGCGGCGCCGAGTTCCTCACCGTGCATGGCAATGACGAAATGCTGCGCGCGGCCTGTGCCGAGAAGGGGCCGACCAAGATCCTCGCCGTCACGGTGCTGACAAGTCTCGACGAGGCCGATCTCAAGGCGCTCGGATTCCAGGCGAGCGCCGCCGATGTGGTGCTCTCGCGCGCCGAGCGCGCGCTCGACATCGGTTGCGACGGGGTGATCTCGTCGGGCCTGGAGGCTGCCAGGCTGAGAGAGCGGCTCGGCGATCGCCTCCTCATCGTCGTGCCCGGGATAAGGCCGGTCCAGAACCGGGATGACCATAAGCGCACGGTCGATGTGGAAGAAGCCTTCGCCAACGGCGCCGACTACATCGTGGTCGGCCGGCCGATCACCGGCGCCGCCGACCGGCGCCAGGCCGCCATGAGCATCCAAGCCCGCATCGTTAACTTGTTCGAGGGCGGGACAGGTCTACAATGCCCGCCGCCCGCAACGAATGGGACTTCCTTTCCGGGAAATTCGATCTAATTCATTTTTTTGCTAGCCTAGCGAAGGGAGCCGAGGGTGGCCATTCTCGAAGTCGGGGTCGGCAAGGCCTTTACCCCGATCTATTCACGGTGCTGAGGCTGGCGCCGGCTTGGGTTCCGTCTGACGAGCATGACCGCGACGCCATTTGCATCGTTTGATGGTGAAGGTCGGTGGTCGGCGCTTGGGGTTGATGGGCTGGGGTTGGGGTGGGGCACGCG
>SHVR01000072.1 GCA_009694185.1 Alphaproteobacteria bacterium
AGCGACTTCGCGACCCTCCGCTCCTTCATCTCTACCGCAAGAAAGCAAGGCTGGAACATCATCGAAGCCCTGTCACGCGACCCCGCAGTTCTCGCTAAAACCCTCCGCCTCGCGTAAACCGGCACGGGAACCTGGGCTGTTACCAATATCGGTTAATTTAATTATCCACAGGGTCTTTGTAATTTCACCCACAGCCGGTCCGGCCCGAGTCGCGGCCGCGTCTTGGATGGGCTCCGGCTCAACCCCCGCCCACTATGCGGCGTTCCCAGGCGAGCGCCGTTCCGACGATCGCATCCAGCGTATCGTGGCGCGGCTGCCAACCGAGGGCGCGCAGTTTGCCGCTGTCGGCCACCAGGGCGGCGACGTCACCCGGCCGGCGCGGGCCCATTCGGCGCGGCGCGGCATGGCCGGCGGCGCGGTCCATGGCATCGAGGACTTCCAGGACCGAGAAGCCGTGGCCATAGCCGCAATTGAGCGCGTGGCCGCCCTGCTGGCTGAGCAAGTGGCGAAGGGCGACGACATGCGCGTCGGCCAGGTCGCTCACATGGATATAGTCGCGAATGCAGGTGCCGTCGGTCGTCGCATAGTCGCACCCGTGGATCACCACATGGTCACGCAAGCCGGCCGCGGTCTCGGCCGCCACCTTGACCAGATGGGTGGCCCGCTTCGAGCGTTGGCCGGCGCGGCCCAGGGGGTCGGCGCCGGCCACGTTGAAATAGCGCAGCGCCCGCCAGCCCAGCCCGTGGGCGCGCCCCGCGTCGGCCAGCATCCATTCGGTCACGAGCTTCGATCGGCCATAGGGGTTTTCCGGGTTGGCCGGCCCCTCTTCGGTGATCGGTTGTTCCGCCGCGTTGCCATAGATCGCCGCGGTTGAGGAAAAGAGGAAGCCGCCGACGCCCGCCGCGATGGCGGCGGCGATCAAGCCATGGCTCGCCAGACTATTGTTCCGGTAATAGGCGAGCGGGTCGGCCACGGAATCGGGTACGACGATGCTGCCGGCAAAATGCAGCACCGCCTCGATCCGCTCTTCGACCAGCAGCCGGCGGACGAGCGCCATATCGGCGACGCTCCCCTCGACGAACTTCGTCCCCTCGCAGAGGGCCGCCACATGCCCGGTCGAGAGATCGTCGAGCACGACGGGTGCGTAGCCCGCCTCGATCAGGGCGAGCACCACATGGCTGCCGATATAGCCGGCGCCGCCCGTGACCAACACCGGCACCGTCATGGCGCTATGGCTTGCCGTAGGGATTGACCAGCGCCTCTACCAGCCGGTGCAGGACCTGGCGGACTTGCGCCTCGTCGCAGCCCATCAGCAGCGCGTCCTCGAGCGCGTCCTGGGCGATTTCCTGGATTTCCGTCAGGTTCTCGTTCAGCACCTTGATCTTCTCGACGCAGGCAACGGGTGCCCCGTCGGTCTGCCGCCAGACGTCCGGGATCACTGTGTCCGCCGCCTCACCGTCCATGGCCATTCCGCACCCTCCGAGGTCGAGCAGATTATATTACAATGCTTCGCCGGTCGCTCCTGTCGCCGCCTCGGCGGCGAACCGCTCGCGCAGCAGGCGTTTCAGCACCTTGCCCGACGGGTTGCGCGGCAGGGTTTCCACCAGATGCAATTCCTTCGGCACCTTGAAGCCGGCGAGATGGGCGCGGCAATGGACCTGGAGGGCGGCGAGATCGAGCCATTCGCCGGCCCGGAGTACGGCGATGGCGACGGGCCGCTCGCCCCAGCGCTCATCCGGCACGCCGATCACCGCTGCTTCAAGGACCTGAGGGAGTTCGTATAACACTCGCTCCACCTCGGACGACGCGATGTTCTCGCCGCCCGAGATGATCATGTCCTTCTTGCGATCGGTCAGATAAAGGAACCCGTCCGCGTCCAGATAGCCGACATCGCCGGTGCGAAACCAGTCGCCGAAAAAGCTTGCCCGCGTCTTCTCCGGGTCGCGCCAGTAACCCTTGGTGACCTTGGGGCCACGCAGGCAAATTTCGCCCTCGCGGCCCGCCGGGAGCTGGCGCCCGGCATCGTCGCGGATCTCCACCTGGACATGGGCGAGCGGCAGGCCGACCGAGCCGATCTTGGCGATCTCCATGCCGGCGACCATGAAGGTGTCGCCGCTCACCGTCTCGGTCAGACCATAGGCGTCGATGTAGCGGGCCTTGGGAAAGAGGTCGCCGAAGGCGCGGATGCGCGATTCTGGCGTGCGCTCGCCGCCGCCAATGACCCATTCGAGCGAGCCCAGATCGCGGCCCACCGGGTTACCGAACGCCAAGAGGGCGTTGGTCATCACCGGCGCGAACCAGGCGCCGGTCAGGCCGTGGCACTCGATGGCATCGAGCACCGCCGCCGGGTCGAAATCGCGCAAGAGGCAAATGTGGCCGCCCATGGCGAACACCGCGAGGCCCGGCAGGTCGAGCCCGCCCACATGGTAGAGGGGGCCGACCACCAGCACCCGGTCCGCCGGCCCGAGGCCGAGCGCCGATATCAAATCCATGTTCTTCCAGTGGAAATTCTCATAGCTCAGCATGACGCCCTTGGGCCGGTCGGTGGTGCCCGAGGTGTACATGAGGCGCATCAGGTCGCTCGGTTCGCCGGGTGCCGCCGCCGGGATCGCCCGGCCGCGGCCGGCAAGCGCCCTGCCGTCGGCCTGTGCCGCGCCGTCGACCGATTGGATGGCCAGCACCGCGTGCCCCACGAGTGGCGCCAGGGTCGGCACGAATTCCGCGTCCGCCAGCAACAGAAGTGCGCCGGCATTCGCCAGGACATAAGCGGCTTCGTCGGCCGCGAGGCGGTAATTGACCGGCAGGAAGACCGCCCCAATGTGGCTCGCCCCGATGGCAATCTCGATGAAGGCCGGGCTGTTCTTCATGCAAGCCGCGACGACATCGCCCGGCCCGATGCCGCGCGCCACGAGATATCCCGCCATGCGGCCGGCACGATCCAAGAGTTCGCAATAAGTGATCCGCCGGTCGCCATAGACGAGCGCCAGTTTCTCCGGCGTGCGTGCCGCGTGAAACGCGATGGCGGCCGAGAGCGTGACCAAGGCCGTGTTCTCTTCTCGACTAGGCTTCTCCCGCCACGGCGACGGCCGCCGTCGGCGAGTGGATGGTGACGGCGGCGCTGTTCCGGCCATCGACGCGCAGCACCGTCTGCGGGTTGGCGAACATCTTCGGATGTACGGTGTTCTCGGTGAGGGTGACCGGCATGCGCGCCTTGAGCGCCTCGATCACGTCGGGTGGGAGCCGCCGATCGCAGAAGACGGAATCGCCGCCGCTCGCGTCGATGCGCGGTGTCCCGTAGGCCGCGTCCAGGTCGAGGCCGAAGTCGATCAGGAACGAGGCGAGCTGGAAGGTGGCGGGCACGATGCGCCGGCCGCCCGAGGCCCCGAGGGCAAACCAGCCGGCGCCCTCGCGGGTCGCGATGACCGGGCACATATTGGAGAGCGGGCGCTTGCCCGGCGCCATCGAGTTCGCCCGGCCCGGTCTCGGGTCGAACCACATGATGCCATTGTTCATCATGATGCCCGTGCCGGGCAGCATGACGCGCGAGCCGAAGCGTTCCAGGAGGGTGTTGGTGAGTGTCACCATGTTGCCGGCCTCGTCTACCACCGAGAGATGGGTGGTGGTGCCGAGGAGCTGCGGGTCGCCGTCATGGCCCAGATGCTCGAAGCGGAACTGATAGGCCTCGCTCAATGCCTCGGCATAGGCTTGGTAGGCGGCGGCACCCAGGCCTTGGCGCGGGTTCAGGGTCATGGCGAGGGTGCGCAGCGCCCGGGCGAAGGTGGGCCCGCCGGTGAAACCCGGAATGAGATGCACCGTGGCGCCGCGATACTCCACCGCCAGGGGCTCGACGATCGCCGCCCGATAGCTCGCCAGATCGTCGAGCGAGAGCACGCCGCCCGCCGCCTGGATGTCACTGACGATGGAGCGGGCGATGTCGCCGGTGTAGAAGTCGGCCGGCCCGGCGTCGGCCAACCGGCGTAGCGTGTCGGCGAGGCGGCCGAGAGGCAAGCGCGGAATGGCGTGGGCGAAATTGGCGACCGGCGGTAGGCCGCCATGCAAATAGGTCTCGCGGCTGGTCGGGTAGTTCCCTAGTTCCGCCCCGCCGGCCACGATCTGTAATAGCGTGTACCAGTCGACCGGCAAGCCCGCGTCGGCGATCCGGATGGCCGGCTGGATCACGTCGCGCCAGGGCATGGTGCCGAACCGTTCGAGCGCCAACGCCAGGCCGGCGATGCTGCCGGGCACGCCGATCGCCTCGGGGCCGAGCCGGTTGCGCTCTTCGGCCACTGTCGGCCAGACGAACAAGGCATTGTCGGCGGCGGCCCGATTGGTAAGCGGGTAGCGGCCGGGGTCGAGGCGCTTTGGCGCCAAGGTCAGAAAGTCGACCACATGGGTCCGCCGCTCCGCCGCCACATAGACGAGCATGCAACCGCAACCGCCAATGCCGCTGTTCCAGGGCTCGACGCCGCCGATGGCCAGCGCGGTCGCAACGCCCGCGTCGACGGCATTGCCGCCCGCCGCCAATATGTCGGCGCCGGCCTTGGCGGCCAGATGATGCTGCGCCGCGACCATGCCGCGGGGAGAAGTCTTGGCCGGCTTCGCCACCTGCCAATGGTCGGAGATGAAGTCCACGCCGTTCCTCCCCAATCGCTCTCGATCTTGGCGGGGAGGCTACACCGCTATCGGTGGCGAAACCAACGGCTACCGCCAAGAACGGCTACCGCCAAGAAAATGGCCCGGGAGCATGGGCTCCCGGGCCATCTTTGAGCCGGTGTCGAGCGGCGATCAGTCGCGTTTCACGCCGATCAATTGCAAGAGCATCATGAACAGGTTGATGAAGTCGAGATAGAGCGAGAGGGCACCCATCACCGCCTGCTTGGAGAGCGCCTCGTCGCCCAGGCTCTCCAGATACATCTCCTTGATGCGCTGGGTGTCGTAGGCAGTCAGGCCGACGAACACCAGCACCCCGATCGCCGAGATGGCGAATTGCAACGCCGAGCTCTGCAAGAACATGTTGACGAGCCCGGCCAGGATGATGCCGATCAGGCCCATCAGCAGGAAGCTGCCGAACTTGGAGAGATCGGTCTTGGTCGTATAGCCGTAAAGGCTCATCGCCGCGAAGGTGCCGGCCGTGATGAAGAACACGCGGGCGACGCTCTCGCCGGTGAACACCACGAAGATCGTGGCAATCGAGAGGCCCATCGTGGCCGCAAACACCCAGAAGATGGCCTGGGTCGCGGCGGTGCTCAGGCGATGGACGCCGAAGCTCAGCACCAGCACGAAGGCGAGCGGCGAGAGCATCACCACCCACTTCAACGGCGTGCCGAAGATGGCCTGCATGGCGGCCGGCGAGGACGCAACCAGCAAGGCGACGATGCCGGTTAAGAGAACGCCCGAGGCCATGTAATTGTAAACTTGCAGCATGTGCCGGCGCAGACCGACATCGATCTCGGCCTGTGTGACTGTGGCCCGGCCCCAAACTCTTTCCTGAAGTGCCATCGTTTACCCCTGTTTCCATTGGAAGCAGTATGTCCCCTATATTGGGACAACTTTTTCTTTATTCAATAGCACGGCGGCTGCCGCAGGGCTACGACAACCGGTCAACCGTCGATCCGCTCGACCTCGCCCGGTTCCGTCTGCCGCGCCTGAGCGAGGGCGGTGCCGGCCATGGGTCCAAGGGTGAGCAAGATCGCCAAAATGGCGACCATTGCGGGCTACATGACCAAGTTCCTCATCATGGGTGGCGCAGCAGGGGCGCTGCCTTCTGGCTGAGCGCCCGCCAGACCCCGGCGCCACCAAAGACCAATGTCACGCCAAGACAGGCCATGATCGCGCCCGCCATGGCGGCCGGCAGGAACGACCAGGGCACCTCGATGACGTGCGCCAGGATCGCATAGGCCGAGAGCGTGCCGGCGGCACCCCCGATGGTCGCCGCCGCCGCGCCCAGCAAGAGAAATTCCAAGAGGTAGGCGGTCAGCACGTCGCGGCGCGTCGCCCCGAGGACCTTGAGGATGACGGCGTCATAGACCCGCCGGCGCTGGCCGGCGGCGATGGCGCCCGCCAGCACGGCGGCGCCGGCGGCCAGCGTGATCGCCGCCGTGGCCCTGACCGCGTTGGCGATCTGGCTCAAGATGCGCTCGACGGCATCGAGGGCGTCGCGCACCCGGATGGCTGAGACGTTGGGAAAGCGATGGCCCACGGCGCGTACTACCGCTTCCTCGCCGGCCGGCGGCGCCTGGGTCGTGGCGATGAAGGTTTGCGGCGCCGCCTCGAGCGTGCCGGGCGCAAAGACGATGGCGAACTGCATTTGCAAATCCCCCCAGTAGATCTCGCGCAAATTGGCGATCTCGGCCTCGATCTCACGGCCGAGAATGTTGAGTGCGAGCCGGTCGCCGACGCGGAGCCCGAAGCCCCGGGCAAGTGCGGCATCGAAGGAGACCAGCGGCGGTCCCCGATAGTCGGCCGGCCACCAGTGGCCGGCAACGAGGTGGGTGCGCGCCGGCGGCGTCGCGGCATAAGTGAGGCCGCGCTCGTCGCGGAGCGCCCAGCGCGCGTCGGGTGCGACGGCTGCCTCGCTCGCCGGAACACCGTTGATCCGGCTGATGCGGCCACGGATATGGGGCAGCGTGTCGATGACGCGAGCACCCCCGACCGAGCCGACCGCGTCGGCGAAGCCCGCCGCCTGGTCGGGCTGGATGTCGATGAAGAAATGGCTCGGCGCGGCGGCTGGAATGCGTTCCAGCACATGACCCGAGAGGTTCGCCTCCACCAGCGCCACCGTTACCAGGATGGTGACGCCGAAGCCGAGCGAGAGCATGACGCTCACCGTCGAGGCACCGGGCCTGGACAGGTTGGCGAGCGCCAGGCGCAGGGCCTGGACGCGCAAGCGCGGGCCACCCGCGACCCGGGCGAGCCAAGTCAGGGCACTCGCCGCGCCCAGGAACAGCAGCAGGGTCGCCGCCGAACCGGCGACGAACCAGAGCGCGAAGCGCCGATCGCCGGACGTGGCTATGAGGAGGGCCACCAGAACGAGGCCTGGCGGCAGGACCATCAGCGCATCGACGACCCGGGGCCAGCGGCGCGCCGGTACGATGAGATCGCGAAACAGGCTGGCGGCCGCCATGTCGCGCGCGCGCAGCAGCGGCCAGAGGGCAAAGACCAGCGCCGTCAGAGCGCCGAACAGGCCAGCCAGCAGCAGGGCGCCGGGAAAGAGGCGGGCTTCGATCTGGATCGGCAGCAGGCCCTCGATCAGGCGCGCGAGCGCCAGTGGTGCCGCGGCGCCGACGGCGAGGCCAAGGGCGATCCCCAACGAGGCCAGCGCCATGATCTGGGTGAGATAGGTCGCGAACACCAGGCGCGCCGGCGCGCCCAGGCATTTGAAGGTGGCAATGGTAACGGTCTTGCCCGCCATATAGCTCTGCACGGCGTTGGCGACGCCGATGCCGCCGACCAGCAGCGCGCTCAGGCCCACCAGATTGAGGAAAACCGCCAGCCGCTCGACGGTGCGGCGCAGCCCCGGTGCCGCCTCGCGGTAGCTGGTCACCCGCGCCGCCGCTTCCGAAAAGGCGCCTTGGGCTTGGCTGATCCAGCGGTCTACGTTGCTCCCCTCGGCGAGGCGGACTTTGTAGTGGTAGCGGATCAGGCTGCCCGGCTGGACGAGACCGGTCGCCGCCAGCTCGCTGTCGGCGATCATCAGGCGGGGGCCGAAGGCGATCGGCCCCGCCACCCGGTCGGGCTCGCGCCGGATGACGGCACGAATGTCGAAGGTGACGTCGCCGATCCGGGCCTGATCGCCGATCCGAAGCTGAAGACGGTCGAAGGCGGCCTCCTCCACCACCGCACCCGGCACGCCCGCCAGCCGGGCGAGGGCCGCGTCGAGGGACATGGCGGGTTCGAGCACGATGCCGCCATAGAGCGGATAGGCGCCGCCGACCGCCTTCAACTCGACCAGGGTTCGCTTGTCACCGGCCTCGGCCATGGTGCGCATGACGATGTTGGTGGCGAGCGCCTCGGTCGTTGCCGCGAGAAACGCCGCTTCGTCGGCTATGATCGGTCGATAGGTCAGCCTGAGCTCGGCGTCGCCACCAAGCAGCGCGCGGGCATCGGTCCGGAGCCCCAACTGGATCGTCTCGGAGAGAGAACTAACCGCCGCGATGGCGCCGACGCCGATGGCGAGACAAACGAGAAACACCCGGAAGCCGCCGATTCCACCACGCAATTCCCGACGAGCGAGGATGAGGGCAAGCCGTATCGTGTGCATCGCGCGTACAGACTATCGGCTGAGCGCCGTCAGGGCGGGTCTGGCGCCGCCGCCCTGGTCGACGATCCGCCCGTCCGCCATCGCGACGATCCGCCCACAGCGTTCGGCCAACGCCATGTCATGGGAAATCAGCAGCAGGGTCGTGCCGTGACGCGCCGCCTCTTCGAACAGCAAGTCGATCACCACCCGGCCGGTGGCGCCGTCGAGATTGCCGGTCGGCTCGTCGGCGAGCAGCAGGCGCGGGGCGGCAATGAAGGCCCGGGCGACGGCGACGCGCTGCTGCTCGCCGCCCGAAAGCTGACCTGGAAAATGTTTGAGGCGGTGGCCGAGGCCGACCGCGTCGAGCGCGTCGCGGGCGGCATCGAGCGCGTCGCGCTGGCCGGCCAGTTCCCGTGGCATGGCCACATTCTCGATCGCGGTCATGGTCGGCACCAGATGAAACGCCTGAAAGACAATGCCGACATTCCGTCGCCGGAACAGCGCGAGCGCATCCTCGCCCATGCTGGAGAGGTCATGGCCCGCCACGCGAACCCGGCCGGTCGTCGCCCGCTCCAGCCCGCCGATCACCATCATCAAGGTTGACTTGCCGGAGCCCGATGGTCCGACAATGCCGACGCGCTCGCCGGCGCGCACGCTCAGATCGACGCCGCGCAAGATATTGACCGCGCCCGCGGCACTCGCCAACGTGAGTTGAACGCCAGCGAGGTCGACCAGGATGGCCGGGTCGGTCTCGGCAGGCGCCTTGGCAGGTTTCATGAACACCCGGTGTTTCGCTCAACGTCCGTCTCGCCCGCACGGCTGGGCAAACTCCCGCGCCAGCGCATAGGGCGTCGCCACCATGCTTGTCAATCCATTGGCGAAGCTATCGGCAAAGTATGGCGCAAGCATGGCGTCCCGGCTGGCGCTGGCTCTGGCGTTGATGCTCGGTCCGGGCGCTGCCTGGGCGGCACCGCCGGCGCGCCTGCTGCTGCTCGGCGACAGCTTGATGTCGGGTTATGGCTTGGCACCCGAAGCGGGCTTTGCCCAGAACCTGGCCCGGGCGCTCGCCAAGGCCGGTCATGCGGTCAGCCTGATCGAGGGCGCGGTTTCGGGCGATACCGTGTCGGGCGGTCGCCAGCGCCTCGATTGGGTCCTGGCCGAGCGCCCGACTCACGCCATCGTCTGTCTCGGGGGCAATGACGGCCTGCGCGGCCTTGATCCCCAGCGGAGCGAAGCCGATCTCGATGCCATCGTCGGGCGGCTGCGAGCGGCGGGCATCCCGGTGCTGCTCGCGGGCATGCGGGCGCCGCCCAATTTGGGTCGCGACTATGGCGCCCGGTTCGCTGGCGCCTATGAACGGGTCCGGGTGAAGCATGGTGTGGCGCTCTATCCCTTCTTCCTCGACGGCGTGGCGGCGGACCCGGCCTTCAACCAGGCCGACGGCATCCATCCAAATGCTCGTGGCATCGAGCGGATCGTCGAGCGTATCCTGCCCCATGTGGTGACCCTGCTCGGCCAGGGTGGTTGAGCGGGTCCGCGGGTGCGAAGGAGAACAGGCGATGAGCGATTCATCCGGCACCACGACCCGGCGATTTTGGGCGGGCCATGCGAGTGGCCCGGATTGGGGACGCACCATCAAGGCCTGCCTCGAACGGATCGGGCCGATCCCGGCCGGCGTCAATCTCGGCTTCGTCTACGTCACCGACGCCCTTGGCGACGATCTGGCAAGCATCGTCACTTTCCTCCGCGGCCATACCAGGATCGAACATTGGGTGGGAACGGTCGGCATGGGGGTCTGCGCGCCGGCCCGGGAGTATTTCGACGAACCGGCCGCGGCCGTGATGGTGGCGGCCCTGCCGCCCGGTTCTTTCCACATGCTCGCCAATCTGTCGAAGGGCATCGAGGAACTGGACGCCGATGCCAGGCAGTGGATCGCGAAGGTCCAGCCGACCTCCGGCCTCGTGCATGGCGATCCGCGCAACGCCCATGTGGGCGAGCTGGTGGGCGATCTCTCGGAGAGCGCCGCCTGCTTCCTCTTTGGCGGTCTCTCATCCTCGCGCGGCACTATGGCCCAGGTGGCCGACCGGGTGCATGAGGGCGGGCTTTCCGGCGTCCTCTTCGGCCCGTCGCTCGTCGTCGTCGCCGGCCTCAGTCAGGGCTGCACGCCGATCGGCCCGGTCAGGCAAGTCAGCGAGTCGGAACGCAACATCATCCTCGCCATCGACGGCCAGCCGGCGCTCGACGTCCTCAAGGCCGATATGGGGGAAATCCTGGCGCGCGACCTCGGTCGGGCCGCCGCCTATATCCATGCCGCCCTGCCGGTGCCGGGCTCCGATACCGGCGACTATCTGGTGCGCAACCTGATGGGCGTCGATCCGCGCACCCGCGCCGTCGCCATCGGGGCACTCGTCGATCCGGGCGACCGGATCATGTTCTGCCGCCGCGATCCGAAGAGCGCCGAGGAGGATTTGCGCCGCATGCTGGCCGATGTGCGCCGCCGCTTGCCGGGCCCCGCCCAGGGCGGCATCTACATTTCCTGCCTGGCGCGCGGCCCCAACATGTTTGGCGCCAAGTCGCGCGAGCTTGAGATCGTCACCGAGCAGCTTGGCGAATTTCCCCTGGTGGGGTTCTTCGCCAACGGCGAGATTTCCCACAACCGCCTCTATGGCTATACCGGCGTCCTCGCGGTGTTTGCGTGATCGGCCGGGGGATTGCCCGGGGGATTGCAGCGTGTACCGATTGTTCGTCGCGATCGAATTGCCGGCCGCCATTCGCCAGGCGCTCGCCGCCCTGGCGGAGGGGTTGCCGGGGGCGCGCTGGATCGAGCCCGAGAACCTCCACCTCACCCTCCGTTTCATCGGCGAGGTGGATGGCGGCATGGCCGAAGACATCGCCGAGGCACTCTCGCTCGTCTCCGCGCCGGTCTTCCCATTGCGCCTTGCCGGCGTCGGCCATTTCAGCACGGGCGAACGGGCGCGCATACTCTGGGTCGGCGTCGAACGCTCGGCCGAGATGAAGCAGCTTTACACATCCGTCTCCGGTGCCTTGCGGCGGGTGGGCGTGGCACCCGAGGGCCGCAAGTTCAGCCCGCATGTGAGCCTGGCGCGCCTCAAGGACGCCCATCTGGAGGATGTCGAACGCTTCATCGCCGGCCAAAGTCTCTTTCGCGTCGCCGCCTTTCCGGTCGGGTATTTCACCCTGTTTTCGAGCTTCCTCTCGAAGAGTGGCGCCATCCACACGCCGGAAGTCGAATTTTCCTTGGCGCGGGTTTGAGGAGGTTCGCGGTGTCGAAGACGGAACCCACGCCGGATGTCATGCTGGCGCGCATGGTGGGCGAGGCGCGCGCTTGCCGGCTGTGCGAGAAGGCGTTGCCCAATGAGCCTCGGCCGATTTTCCAGGCGGGTTCGGGCGCCCGCCTGTTGCTCGTGGGCCAGGCGCCCGGCGCGCGCGCACACCTCCGGCCGACCCTTCACCGACCCGAGCGGCGTGCGCCTCCGGGAGTGGCTCGGCCTCGACGAAGCCACCTTCTACGATGCCGGGCGGGTCGCCTTGCTGCCGGCTGGGTTCTGCTATCCGGGCACCAACCCGAAGGGCGGCGATCTGCCGCCAAGGCCCGAATGCGCGCCCCATTGGCATCCGCGCCTCCGGCCGCTCTTGACCGGGATCGGGCTGACCGTGCTTGTCGGCCAATATGCCCACGCCATCTATCTGCCCAACCGGCGCGCCGCCGCGGGGCCCGGCGCGGCCCCATCTCTGGGCGCGGCGGACCCTTCGGCGCCGCGCCGCAAGGCGACCGTGACCGAGACCGTGGCGGCCTGGCGGGATTTCCTGCCCGACTTCCTGCCGGCGCCGCATCCGAGTTGGCGGGTCAATGGCTGGCTTGCCCGCAATCCCTGGTTCGAGGCCGAGTTGGTGCCGGAATTGCAGCGCCGGGTGCGGGCCCTGATTGGCTAGCCGGCGGCGGCATGGCTCGCCAGCGCGCGAATTCCCAAACCAGGCCTTGCCATCGCCGTTGCTAATCGTCTATCAGCGCCCGCGGGCCCCTGGGGGCACGTCTGGTCAAGCCGTGTCTCGCCAGGTCGAAGGGGCTCCCTGATGCAGCATGTGGCGTTCTCCAATCGCCTGGTCATCGTCGGTTTCGGCAGCATCGGCCAGGGGGTCTTGCCGCTGCTGCTCCGCCATATCGCCATGGCGGGCGACCGGATCACCATCGTCACGGCGGAAGAGCGCGGGCACGGGGTCGCCGCAGCATACAATGTCCGCTTCGTCCGCCAGGCGTTGACCCGGGAGAACTACGCCACGGTTCTAGATCCCTTGCTCGGCGCCGGCGATTTCCTGCTCAATCTCTCGGTGGACGTGGCGAGCGTCGCCTTGATTGCGCTCGCCCAGCGGCGGGGTGCCCTCTATCTCGATACCTGCATCGAGCCCTGGGTCGGCGGCTACACCGATCCCACGTTGAGCCCGTCGCAACGTTCGAACTATGCCTTGCGCGAATCGGCGCTGGCGCTCGGCGCGGCGGCCCGGGGCGGCCCGACGGCCGTCCTCACCCACGGCGCCAATCCGGGCCTGGTCTCGCACTTCGTCAAGCAGGCGTTGCTCGACATCGCCAGGGACACCGGCCATGCCACCGGGTGGCTGGACGGGCGCGCCGCTTGGGCCGGGCTGGCCCGCGATCTTGGTGTGCGCGTCATCCATATTGCCGAGCGCGATACCCAGACGGCGAACATCGCCAAGCGACGCGGGGAGTTCGTCAATACCTGGTCGATCGACGGGTTCGTAGGCGAGGGCATGCAGCCGGCCGAGCTCGGCTGGGGCAGCCATGAGCGCCACTGGCCGGTCGATGCCCGCCACCATGATTTCGGTTGCGGTGCCGCGATCTATCTCGAGCGGCCCGGCGCCGGGACCAGGGTGCGAAGCTGGACGCCCCTCGAAGGCCCCTATCACGGCTTCCTCGTGACCCATAACGAGTCGATCTCGATTGCCGACTATCTGACGCTCAAGGACGGCGCCGGGCTCGTCTATCGGCCGACCGTGCATTACGCCTATCACCCGTGCGACGACGCGGTCCTGTCGCTGCACGAGATCGCCGGCCGCAACTGGGCGGTGCAGCCGGAAAAGCGCCTGATGATGGACGAAATCGAGAGCGGTATCGACGAACTCGGCGTCCTCTTGATGGGCCACGCCAAGGGGGCCTATTGGTTCGGCTCCCGGCTGTCGATCGAGGAATCGCGCCGCCTGGCGCCCTACAACAACGCCACCAGCCTGCAAGTAACCGCGACCGTGCTCGCGGGCATGGTCTGGGCGATCGAGAACCCGCGCCACGGCATCGTCGAGGCGGACGAGATGGATTACGCTCGGATCATGGCCGTAGCCCGGCCCTATCTCGGCGAAGTCCTCGGCGTCTACAGCGATTGGACGCCGCTCGGCGGGCGCGGCAAGCTCTTTCCCGAGACGCTGGACCCGGACGATCCCTGGCAGTTTCCGAACTTCCGCGTGACGTGACGCTTCGGGGCGGTCTCGCATGTAACCGGAGCTTGCGCCGTAGAATTTTCTATCATATTAGAATTTTGGTAACAGCCCAGGTTGGGCGGCTATTTTTAGCGGATTTCCCTGGACGGCGGGGTCGGATTTCGATTCAAGAATCGGATGGTTCTCGAACCCCCCAACGAGCTGTCCCGGGAAGAGCTAATCGCGCTGGTCATAGCGCAAGCGACCGAG
>SHVR01000073.1 GCA_009694185.1 Alphaproteobacteria bacterium
CGTCCAGCGCGCCCGCATCAAACGCATGACCATCGAACATCGCCGCTTGCAACACCGCAAGATCGCCGCCTAATATCAACCCCCAGATGAGGCCAACACTCCGCTAATCTAAGCCGCCAACTGTCCCAAATGATCTGACGACGGACACGGGCCTGCGCGCGAACTTTGTGCGCCGCCGGGATTCGCGTCCTGGTCTTTTCCTTCCATTCCCCCTCGGTCACGCCGGGCTTTACCCCCTATGTGCGCGACCAAGCCGATCTCCGGAGCTTCCTCGAGCGGATTGACGGTTTTCTAGCCTCCTTCCGCACCGAGCTCGGCGGTCGCTTTGCCTCGCCCGACGAAGTCCTCGCCGCGGTCGGGTGAACGAAGAGTGCGGTAACAGGCTTAAATCCGACGCCGTCCGTCGCGGTTCGGTCATTTGACTCTCGACCCGCCGGCGTGTCGGATGACGCCCGCCAATCTCGGGGGAAGATAATCGGTCATGAGCCAGTTCGAGACGTTGCACGAGATCATTCGCCAAGCGCGCCGCAATCTCAATCAGAACAACTGGGACTATCTGGTGGGCGGCGTCGAGACCGAGACGACGCTGCGCCGCAATCGCATGGCACTCGATTGCGTGGCCTTCCGGGCGCGGGTGTTGCGCGACGTTTCCACGGTCGACGTGACCGGCCCGCTCCTGGGCCGCAAGCTGCGCCTGCCCGTGGTACTCGCCCCCATCGGCTCGCTCGAGATGTTTGAGGAAGGCGGCGGCGCCACGGTCGTCAAGGCGGCGGGCGAATTCGGCTGCGCCCACATGCTCTCCTCGGTGTGCGATCCGGGCCTCGAGGAAGTGTCGGCGGCATCCCCCGAAGCGGCGCGCATCTTCCAGCTCTATGTCAGGGGCGGCGACGATTTCATCGCCGACTATGTGCGCCGCGCCACCGACAGCGGCTATTACGCTTTCTGCCTCACGGTCGACACCGCCCATTTTAGCCGGCGCGAGCGCGACATCGCCAAGCGCTATGTGACGCGCGGCCGGCGGCGCGCCGGGGGGCGCGAGTTCCAGGCGGCGCTGAGCTGGGCGCATGTGGAACGGGTCAAGAAATATTGCAAGGTACCCCTCATCCTCAAGGGCATCGCCACCGCCGAGGACGCGCGCATCGCGGTCGAGCATGGCGTCGAGTGCGTCTATGTCTCGAACCATGGCGGCCGCCAGCTCGACCATGGCAGGGGCTCCCTCGACGTGCTGCCCGAAGTGGTCGATGCCGTCGCCGGCAAGGCCGAAATCATGGTGGATGGCGGCTTTTGTCGAGGAACGGACATCGTCAAGGCGATCGCCATGGGCGCCAAGGCGGTCGGCCTCGGCCGCATGCAGGGCTATGCGGTCGCCGCCGCGGGCCAAGCCGGTGTCGTGCGCATGCTGGAGCTACTGGAGGACGAGGTGACGCGCTGCCTCGGCCTCCTCGGCGTCACCAGCCTGAAGGCGCTCGACGGCTCCTATTTGCACCCGGCGGCACCCGCCAACCCGGCGCATGTGCTGAGCGCCTTCCCGCTTCTCCATATCAGCGAAGAAACCTATTGATCCGAGGAGTCGGCACCGATGCCACCCTATCTCGACAAACCGCTCAAGGGCCGCACGGCCATCGTCACCGGCTCCGGCCAGAATATCGGCAAGGCGATTGCTCTCCACTTCGCCCGCGCCGGTGCCAACGTGGTGGTGAACGGCCGCCGCCAGCGCGCCAATGTGGAGGCCGTCGCCAAGGAGGTCGAGCGCGAGGGGGTGGGCGCGCTCGTGGTCATGGCGGACGTGGCCGACCCGGCGGCGGTCGCCGACATGGCGGCGCAAGCCAAGGCCAAGTTCGGTGTGGTGGATATCGCGGTCTCCAACGTCTCGGTGCGCCTCAAGCAGCCGTTTCTCGACTTGAGCGTCGAGGACTGGCGGCGCACCCTCGACAGCAATCTGAATTCCTGCTTCTACCTGGCCCGCACCGTCATCCCCGACATGAAGAGCCAGGGCTATGGCCGCCTCATCCACATCTCGGGCATCGACGGCTTCACCGGCCATGTCGCCGACCGGGCGCACAACATCGTGGCCAAGGCGGGCATGCATGCGTTCGCCAAGGCGCTCTCGACCGAGTTCGGCCGCTTCGGCATTACCGCCAACACGGTCGCACCCGGCGCCATCGATACCACCCGCGACTGGAGCCAGTATGGCGACCCGGCCGAATGGATCGCGACGCGCAAGAAAACCATCCCGGTCGGCCGCATCGGCACGGTCGACGAGATCGCCGCCGCCTGCGTCTATCTATCCACGGACCATGCCGGCTTCGTCACCGGCCAAGTGATCCACGTCAATGGCGGCGCGGCCATGTATTGAGGTGGTCCTGGTTGGTTGGACAGGTTGGCAGCGGAATTAAGGTGTACTCCGGTTGCCGATCATGCTGCCAAAACCCGATTCATGTTGAATGCTTTTTGCGGCTGGCCGGAAAGCCCGCGCCGTGACCTTGCCTCGCCTACATCGGCGGCACGAGGCCGCCCACGCCGACCGCGACGCGGCCCGCCGAGAGCGTGCCGTCGGCCGCCTTCTGGGTCCCGGAGAAGATGTGGTGGCCTACCTTCAGCAGGTCGGGCGTGCCCGGCGCGAAGGCGACGATGGGCGCGTCCAGCGGCACGGTGATTTCTATCGGCTGATCACTCTGCTTGTATTTGAGGGTCAGCACCCGGCCCTTGGCCTCCGTGGCGATGGTCGCCACCGTCGCATTGGTCATCATGCTGTCGGGCTTGAGGTCCCAGGGATAATGGCCCTCATTGGAGCCGCGCGAGGCCTCGGGGAAGACGTGAACCTCGAGCGCGTAATGCCTGCCATCGGTTCCCTTCACGGAAGAAATGCCAACGAAGCTGTTGGGCTTGATCTCGGCAATGTCGATCTTGCTCACGGCCGTCACCGTCAACGGGTCGTTCAAGGCAATTTTCAGGGTGGCGCCGTCGCGCGACTTGACCGTGAGCTGCTTGTCGCCAACGGCTTCGATCTGGCCGTGCACGCGCACGGGCGGCGCCGGCGGCGCTTGTGCGAGCGCGCTGGTGGCAAAGAGCGCCGCGAGTGCCACGATTACAATCCGGTGAATCGACATGTCTCCTTCCCTCTCTTTATCCGTAGACGCCTTCCCGTTAGGGCCGACATGACCCGGATGATCGACCGGACCGGCCAGGGGGCGAAAACAAATAGCCGTGATCGCGCCAGGCGCCGCCGCCGCGAGCCGCCCGCAAAGCCCTGTGGCGCCACTCCCGGCAACGTGTAAGATCGCCCACAAAATTATCGAACCCGAGGGGAGGAATGCCCATGCGCCGGCATCTTTCGGCTCTTCTGCTAGCGATGATCCTGCTCGCGCCCGGGGTGGCCGTTGCCCAGTTGAGCGCCAACGAGCAAAAGCTTTACGAGGGGGCCAAGAAGGAAGGTGAAATCACCTGGTACAGCGCCCATTCGGCGGCCGATGTCCTTGAGCTGATCGGACGCGGCTTCGAGGCGAAATATCCAGGCCTGAAGGTCAATGTCGTCCGCGCCACGGCCCAGGTGGCCTTCCAGCGCCTGTCCCAGGACCTCAAGGCCAATTCGGCGCAATGCGACGTCTTCAGTTCGACCGATGTCGGTCACTATGTGTATTTGAAGCAGAACAAGCTGCTCGCCAAATATGTGCCCGAGAACGCCAGAAAAATATTCCCGGCCTATCAGAATTTGGACCCGGACGGCTTCTACCACATCACCAGCGCCGGCCTGGTGCTGATCACCTACAATACGGCCAAGGTGTCGGCGGCCGAGGCACCCAAGAAATGGACCGACCTCCTGGACCCGAAATGGCGCAACCAGGTCTCCCTCGGCCACCCCGGTTTCAGCGGCTATGTGGGTACCTGGGCCGTCTTGATGAAGCAGCTCTATGGCTGGGACTATTTCAAGAAGCTCGAAGCGAACAAGCCACAGATCGGCCGCTCGATTAACGACACGGTGACCATGCTGAACGCGGGCGAGCGGTCGGTCGCGGCGGGTCCCGCCGAGACGACGATCCGGAGCGCCCAGAAGGGCAATCCTCTCGCCGTCGTCTATCCCGAAGACGGCACGCTCCTCATGTACGCGCCCTCCGCCATCATGGCCAACAGCAAGCGGCCCAACGGCGCCAAGCTGTTCATGGAGTTCCTGATGGGTGTCGAATATTCCCAGATCATAGTCGAGCAATATGGCGAACCCATGCGCCCGGAAGTGAAACTGCCGCCGGAGTTGAAGCCCATCGACCAGATCAAGACACTCCGGCCGACGGTCGATGAGATCGTCAATGGCGTTCCCGAGGTGAAAGAGCTCTGGCGCGATACGTTCGGCGTCTGAGACAACAGGGGTCGGGGAATGAAGACGATGCCGTGGGGACTGGTCCGGGTCTGTCAGTGCCTATGGTTGGTGGCGGGACTGTCATGGGCGGAGGCCGCCACTCTCACGCCCAATGAGGCCGCACTCTATGAGGCCGCCAAGAAAGAGGGCGAGGTCACATGGTATGTCGGCCAGTTCGCGACCGACGTGGCGCAGCAATTCGGCAAAAATTTCACCGAGCGCTATCCCGGCGTGAAGGTCAATGTCTACCGCGCCACCGGCCAGGTCGTCTTTCAGCGCCTCTCCCAGGACATGAAGGCGGGCGTGCGCCAGTGCGACCTCTTCAGCTCGACCGATATCGGCCACTCGGTCTATCTGAAGGCCCAGGGCCAATATTTGCGCTATAAGCCTGAAAACGCCGCCGGACTGATCCCGGCATTCCAGAACATCGACCCGGACGGCTATTACCACACGACCCAGGTCAACACGGTCACCATTCTCTACAACACCGACAAGGTGAAGCCGGAGGAGGCACCCAGGAAATGGACCG
This sequence comes from Alphaproteobacteria bacterium, assembly GCA_009694185.1. Lineage (GTDB taxonomy): Bacteria > Pseudomonadota > Alphaproteobacteria > SHVR01 > SHVR01 > SHVR01. The sequence goes on from SHVR01000073.1 coordinate 4,884, forward strand.
ACCTCCTGGACCCTAAATGGAAGAACAAGATCTCGCTCGGCCATCCGGGTTTCAGCGGCACGGCCGGCACCTGGGTGCTGATGATGCGCGAGCTTTATGGCGCGGGCTATATGGAGAAGCTGGCCAAGAACAACCCCCAGGCGGGCCGCTCGCTCAACGACACGATCACCATGCTGAACGCGGCCGAGCGGGTGGTGGCGGCGGGGCCGACCGCGACGGCGCTCAGGAGCATCGCCAAGGGCAACCCGATGGCCATCGTCTATCCCGAGGACGGCGCCGTCCTCCAGATCAGCGTCTCGGCGATCGTCAAGGATGCACCCCATCCCAACGCCGCCAAGCTGTTCTTCGAGTATCTTTTGAGCCGCGAGCACAGTGTCGCCTTGGCGGAGACTTATTACGAACTGCTCCGGCCGGATGTGGACCCGGCACCGGGAGCCAAGCCGATGCGCGAGTTCAAGATCGTGCAACCCACTATCGAGGCCATCGTCAAAGGCATTCCCGAGATCAAGGAACTCTGGCGCGATACCATCGGCAATTGACCGCCATCATGATCCCCGAAACGACACGATGCGCATGACGCCCCCCGACTCCGCCGGTACGACCACCATCGTCCCCCGCGTCGAAACGCGGCCAGATGGCGCGACGACCTGGATGCGGTCGTTCGAGCCCGCCATGCTGCTCTGGCTGTTGCTGATCGCCATTCTGGCGTTCCTGGTGCTGAGCCCGATGCTCCGCCTCGTCTTCGCGAGCTTCGAGGACCGTGTCACCGGCGCCTTCACCCTCGCCAACTATGCCGAGGCCTATGGGCGGCCGCGCTATGTCCAGGCGCTCTTCAACTCGCTCGCCCTTGGCGCCTCGGTCGCCGTGATCGCCACCCTCTTCGCGGTGCCGATCGCCTGGGCGATCTCGCGCACCGACATGCCGGCCAAGGGCTTCATCCGCATGGTCGTGCTCGGTGCCTTCATCATGCCGCCCTATCTCGGCGCCGTCGCCTGGATGCTGCTGGCGGGACCGAATTCCGGCTGGCTCAATCGCATCTGGATCGGGCTCACCGGCGCCGAGACGGGCCTCTTCAACATCTACAGCTTCACCGGCCTCGCCTTCGTGATCGCTGTCTATTCCTATCCCTATATCTTCGTCTTCACGAACGCCGCCCTCGACCTGGTCTCCTCGGAGATGGAGGACGCGGCCAACATATTGGGCGCCGGCACCTGGCGGACGACGCTCAACATCACCTTGCCGCTGGTCTTCCCGGCGATTCTGGGCGGTATCATTGTCGTCTTCCTGGAGGCAATCTCGCTCTTCGGCACGCCCGCCCTATTGGCGCTCCCCGCCCGCTTCAACGTGGTGACAACCCAGCTCTGGCAATTCTTCGAATTTCCGGTGAAGGTCGAGACGGCGGCGGCCTATTCCATGCCCCTTTTGTTCATCACCATCGGCCTCTTCGGCCTGCAAAAGCTGATCCTGGCCCGCAAGGGGTTCGTGGCGCTGACCGGCAAGGGTGGCGAACGCCGGCTCATTCGGCTTGGGCCGTGGCGCTGGGTGATGTTCGCCTATTGCATGTTCATCGGCGCACTCTCGGTCTTTGGCCCGGTCATCGTCCTGGCGCAAGCCGCCTTCGCCCGCGCCTGGGGCCGCGGCTTCTCCTGGGCCAATTTGACACTTCGGAACTTCGAATATCTGCTGTTCGAGCACGACTCGGCGCGCCAATCCATCGTCAACAGCTTCACCTATGCGGGTGCGACCGCCTTCATCGCCATCGGCTTGGCGCTCTGCATCGCCTATATCGTCAACCGGCGTCTCGTGCCCTGGGGGGGTGTCCTCGCCTTCATGTGCATGGCGCCCTTCGTCATCCCGGGCATCGTGCTCGCCATCGGCTTCTACGCCGCCTACGCCCCGCCGCCCCTCGCCCTCTCGGGCACGGCGACGATCATGATCCTCGCCTTCGCGACGCGTTTCCTCCCCATCGCCTATGCCAACAGCGCGGCCGGCATCCGCAGCATCAATCCCGAGATGGAGGAGGCGGTCCGCATCCTGGGCGGCGGCCGGCTCCTGGCGATCCGCCGGGTGGTGGCGCCACTCCTCAAGAAGTCTCTGGTGGGGGGGTGGATTCTGGTCTTCATCCCGGCCACCCGCGAACTCTCGGCCGCCATCTTCCTCGCGGGGCCGCACAACCGGGTCATGTCGGTCCTGCTTTACGATCTGAGCGAGGAGGGAAATTTCGAGGTGCTCTCTGCCTTCGGCGGGCTCCTCCTGGTCGCGACCCTGATCGTCGTCGCCATCGGCTTTCGCGCCATCGGCCGCGACTTCATGCTCAGAGGCAATTGATGTCGAAGCTCGTCCTCAACGGCCTGGTGCGCAAGTTCGGCGAGGTGACGGCCGTCGACGACATCAATCTCGAACTCGCCGAGGGCGAGTTCGTCTCGCTCTTGGGACCGTCGGGCTGTGGCAAGACGACGACGCTTCGCATGATCGCCGGTTTCATCAATCCGACCCAGGGCTCGATCGAGATGGATGGCCGGGTGCTGTCCTCGCCGGGTGGCGTCGTGCCGCCGGAGCGGCGGCAGATGTCCATGATCTTCCAGAGCTACGCCATCTGGCCGAACATGACGGTGGCGGAGAATGTCGGCTTCGGCCTGAAGCTCCGCAAGCTCTCGGGCGACGAGGTCCGGCGCCGGACCGGCGAGATTCTCGAGATCGTCCAGATGGGGCATCTGGCCGCCCGCTATCCCGCCGAGCTCAGCGGCGGCCAGCAGCAGCGCGTGGCGCTGGCCCGCGCCATCGTCGTCAAGCCCGCCGTCCTCCTCCTGGACGAGCCGCTCTCCAATCTCGACGCCAATCTCAGGGAGGAGATGCGCTTCGAGATCAGGCGCCTGCATGATGAGTTTCGCATCACGACGGTCTATGTGACCCACGATCAGGCGGAAGCCATGGTAACCTCGGACCGGATCGCCGTCATGAACCAGGGCCGGATCGAACAGGTGGACGATCCCTTCACCCTCTATACCAAGCCCCGGACCCGCTTCGTCGCGGGCTTCATCGGCCGCACGAATTTTCTGCTGGCGAAGCGCGACGGCGATGCCGTCCGTTTCGAGGGCTTTGCCATCCCGGCGCACCTCTTCGAGGACGGCCTCGCCGGCACCGGTGGGAATCTGCAATTCTCGGTTCGCCCGCAAAGCCTGCATCTCCACCGCGCGGCACCCGCCGCCGGCCGGGGCCGGCATGCGATCGAGGGGCGCGTCGTCGAGCGGGCCTTTCTCGGCGAGTTCTGGGATTATCTGGTGACGCCCAAGGATAGTCGCTTGCGGCTGCGGATCTCGGCACCGCCTCTTGCGGTCTACAAGGTGGACGAGCCGGTCTGGGTGGAATTCGAGCCCAGCCAAATGGCCGTCATCGATTGACGGTGGATGAACCATTTGTCATGGCGAATTTAGTTCACACATCCCCGAAAGCGCCGTCTTATTCCGTCCAGCGTCAACGCGTCCGATCCGCGAAGGGCGGGCCCCGGGCAAGCGAGAGACACCATGGAACCGGGCGAATATGACCGCATGAACGCGGTCGAGGACGAAATGTGGTGGTACGCGGGCGCCCATGCCAACGCCTTGGCGGGGCTCGCCCGGTACTGCCCGGACGCCGGCGCGGCGATCCTCGATGCCGGCTGCGGCACCGGCGGCCTGCTCCGGCAACTGACCTGCGCCTGGCCGGACCGGCCGATGGTCGGGCTCGACTATGACGGACGTGCCTGCGCCATGGCGCGGGCAAAAAGCGGCAGGGCTGCCGTCCAGGGCTCGGTCGACCGTCTCCCCTTCGCCGACCGGACCTTCGGCGCCATCGTCAGCCTCGATGTTCTCTGTCACCAGAACGTCGACGACCGGGCGGCGCTCCACGAGATGAGCCGCTGCTTGGCACCTGGTGGCGTGCTGATCCTCAACCTGCCGGCCTATGCTTGGATGATGTCCTATCATGATTGCCAAGTGCGGACCGCGCGCCGCTATGATCGGGGCGAACTCAAGGCGCTGTTCGCGGCAACGGGCCTCGAGACCCGGCTGATCACCTATTGGAACAGCTTCCTCTTTCCCCTCATGATCCTGCGCCGCAAGCTGCTGCCGGCGCCGAGCGCCAGCGACGTGGCGCCCTACCCGCCCTGGCTTGACCGGTTGTTCCGGGGCCTCTTGGCCATCGAGCGCCGTTGCATCGCCGCCGGCATCGGCCTGCCGTTCGGCGGCTCGCTGCTCTCGATCTGGGTGAAGCATGGCTAGTTGCTTGGCACTCTCCGTCGTCATACCGGTCTATAACGGTGCCCGGTCGATCGGGCCGCTGGTCGAGGCCCTCGACAGTTTGGACGTGCCCGGCGGCCTGGAAATCGTGCTGGTCTATGATGGCAGCCCCGACGACAGCCTGGCGGTCTGCCGCGGCCTGATCGCGCATACCAAGGCGCCGGTCACGGTGGTCGAGCATGCCCGCAATTACGGCGAGCATAACGCCATCCTGACAGGCCTCCGCCATGCCCGGGGCAGTCATGTCATCACCATGGACGACGATTTGCAGAACCCGCCATCCGAGGTGGTCAAGCTCTGGCGGCACGCCAGGGACACGGGCCGGCAGGTTGTCTACACCTATTATGAGCGCAAGGAACATGCCTGGTGGCGCAACCTCGGCAGCCGCTTTACCAACTGGTGCGCCGACCGGCTGCTCGACAAGCCGCGCGGGCTCTATCTCTCCAGTTTCCGCTGCATGACCGCCTTCGTCGCCCAGCAGATCCTGCGCTATGAGGGCCCCTATCCCTATGTCGACGGCCTGATCCTGCAAGTCACACAGGACATCGACCGCCTGGCCGTCCTGCATCTGCCGCGCGCCGAAGGCCGCAGCAGCTACACCTTCCGGCGCCTGGTCCGGCTCTGGCTCAACATGTTCGTCAACTTCTCGGTGATGCCGCTCCGCCTGGCCACACTGTTAGGATTCGCCGTGAGTATCATCGGCCTGATCGTGGCGGTGGTCATCGTCGCCGAGGCCCTGTTTGGCGACCCGCCGCCCGGCTGGGCCTCGATCATGGCTGCGTTCCTGCTGATTTCGGGCGTGCAGCTCTTGATGCTGGGCATGATCGGCGAGTATCTCGGTCGCGTCACCTTGTCGGTCAACCAGAAGCCCCAGGCGACGGTCAAGGAAGTCTATCGCCCGGAGGCGAGCGAGGCCGGGGACGCGGTCCACGACCTGCGCCGGCCGGCAACGCGCCCATGACGGCGGCAATCGGCGTCTGGCCCTATCTTTGGCTTGGGGCCGCCATCGCGCTTGGCTGCGGTGGCCAGCTCCTCTTGAAGGCGGGAACCGTCGATACGGCCGATTTCGCGGCCCAATTATTGCGGCCCCCGACGCTCGTCGGCCTGCTTCTCTACGGCCTCTCGGCCTTAGCCTATATGGTCGCGTTGCGCCGCATCCCCGTATCGGTCGCCTTTCCGAGCGTGGCCCTCAGTTATGCCGTGGTCGCCCTCATGGGCCACTGGCTCTGGCAGGAGCCGTTCGGCTGGCCGCAGATCGGCGGCCTGGTGCTGATCTCGGCCGGCGTGATCCTGATCCACCAGCATTAACCAGGTTAATGGGGACGGCACTTGATGGAAATCGTCGTTTGGCGCATGCAGCAACCGGTGCCGCCATCGACGCACCGGTACGAATATCGGATGGTCTACATCGTGAACGGCAAGCGCGTTCTAGGCTATGACAATGAGCGCGGCAAGGGCGACCACAAGCATATCGGCGGCCGAGAGGAGCCGGTCGACTTTACGAGGGTGAACCGACTTCTCGCTCAATTCGCGGCCGACGTGAAAGCAATGCGGAGACGAGCATGAAACCGAGTATCCAAAAGTCGATTATAGTCGGCGGGAACCTGGACGAAGCGATCAAGCGGGTCGGCGATGCTTTGCGTCGCCTTGAACGCGGCGAGCGAGTGAAGCCGCGGGACAACGTGACCTTCGTAACCTGGTCCGCGCTGGCTTCGGTCATGACTGACAAGCGCTATGAACTTCTGTGCCATCTTCATCAACATCCGGCATCGAGACTCGTGGCGGACGCAGCCTGCCCGGATGACGTCGTCGCCAGTGTTGGCTCGAAGGCAGGATGGTGAAGGCTCGCGGGTTGACGGGATGGGTTCGACGTTCAGAGCGCCGCGCCGCCAAGCAGAACCATGAAACCCCGCCGCCACATCGCATTGCCGTTCATTGGATTATCTCATCGGCGCGCATGAGAATGGACTCCGGCACGGTGATGCCGAGCGCCTTGGCGGTCTTGAGGTTGACCACCAGCTCGAAGACGGTGGGCTGCTGGACCGGCAGATCGGCCGGCTTGGCACCCTTGAGAATCTTGTCCACATAGCCGGCGCTACGGCGGACCAGGTTCAATAAGTTCGCCCCGTAAGAGATGAGGCCGCCATCAACCACGCTTTCCTTGAATGGGAAAACCGAAGGCAAACGGTGCCGGGTAGCGAAGTCGATAATCGTTCCGCGATGGCGAAAGAGCATTGGGCTTGCAAACACGAAGAGGGCTTCCGCGCTCCCGTCGATCATGGTGGAGAAGGCGCTCTCAAACCCTTCGGGACCCCGTACCGCCACGAGTTGAAGCTGTAGCCCGAGGGTCCGTGACGCCGCTTCCGCCTGCGTCAACAGATCCTGCGCTGCAAGTTTGCCATACGTATCCGGATGCCAAAGGCCGGCGACCCGTGTGTGCTTGGGAAGGGCTTCCTTGAGTAGCTCCAGGCATTTGGGCACCAACTCGGTGCCAAGATAGGTTGAGCCGGTAATATTCCCGCCTGGCCGTCCCAGGCTGGCAACCAGTCCATCGCCGACTGGGTCGATCATAAAGGGGACGACAATGGGGATCGTGCTGGTCGCCTGCTGCGCGGCACGGCCCGAGGGCGTGTTTATCGCTACAATGAGGTCAACCTTGAGCTCGACCAGTTCCTTTGCCAGGGTGGCATGTCGATCATACTGATCGTCCGCGCCGCGAATTTCCAGGGCGATGTTTCGACCCTCGACATAACCAAACTCGCTCAGTCCCCGCCGAAAACCATCGAAAGTAGCGCCCGAGACAAATTCCTTGGGACCGGAGTGAAGGATTCCAATGCGGGGAATTTTCGCGGGCTGTTGTGCCCAGGTTACGACCGGCCACGCCGCCGTGCCGGCCGCCCAGACGATGAAATCCCGCCGCTTCACTGGATTATCTCATCGGCGCGCATGAAAATCGACTCCGGCACGGTGATGCCGAGCGCCTTGGCGGTCTTGAGGTTGACGACAAGCTCGAAGGTGGTCGGTTGTTCGATCGGCAGGTCGGCCGGCTTAGCACCCTTGAGGATGCGGTCGACATAGCTCGCGACCGGGCGATAAGCATCGGTAAGGCGCGGTCCATAGGTGAACAAGGCGCCGCTCTCGGCATACAGGGCCCAACCTGAGACGGTCGGAATGCCATGCTTGAGACCGAAGGCGATGATCGGCTCGCGAAGCTGGATCGTGATCCCATCCGGGAAGAGCAGGATCGCCTGGGGTGGGTCGGCGACCAACGCCGCCGCCGCTTCCTCGAAGTCGCCGGCGTTGCTGATTGGCAGATAGCGGAGCCGAATGCCGAGCGCTTTCAACGTCTTCGCGGAATCCTCGCGCTCGGCATCCACGCCGGCATGCTGCGGACTGCCCATGACGACCACATTGTCGAGTTGGGGCAGGAAGTCGCGCAATATATCGAGGCGCTTGCCATTCAGTTCGACGGTCATGAACGACATGCCGGTCATGTTGGCGCTCGGCCGCGCGAAGCTTTCCGTGAGCTTCGCCACGACGGGATCGCCGCTGAAGCCGAACACCACGGGAAGCTGCCGGGCGGCACCCCGGGCGGACAGCGCCGCCGGCCCCAAGGTCACCAGCACATCCACCTTGGCGGCGACCAGCTCGTCGGCGAGCGCCGGCAGGCGTTCCCGCACACCATGGGCATAGCGAGGCTCCATGCGGTAATTGCGGCCCTCGATCCAGCCCTGGGTGGCGAGCCCGGCGCGGAAGGCATCCAAGACGGCCGCCGTACCTTCTGGTGACGACACCGCCAGCCAGCCCAAGGTCGCCATGCGCGGCGCTTGCGCCGCACCCGGCTGGCCGATCACGGATGCCAGGATAAACAGCGCGTTGGATCACCTCGTCGGCGCGAAAGAGGACGCAAGGATCGGTCCATAATTCCCCCACCCGCGCGCATCCTGAACCGAACGACCGGCCGAGTCTGTGAACTAGTACCTCTGCACAGTGATTATGACTCTTTGATTGGGTTGGGGTAAGCGCGTTCCAATTTGGCGCGAGCTCGCTCGGTAGTGAACATCCATTTGATGCGAGCGCCGGCATCATTGCGCTGCTTCTCCCAGGCGGCGATTTCGGTGA
>SHVR01000013.1 GCA_009694185.1 Alphaproteobacteria bacterium
CGGCGAATGTCCTGCAACGCCCGCTCACCGGGCGATTTTCGGGCAGAGGGTTTTGGTCTCATCTTCGTTCCTTCGTCACTACGATGAGACCAAAACCCTCCTCTGCTCAATACCGCATATCTGTCTCATAGGTGCTGACGGGGAACACAAGTACCCCTGAAGCTGGCAAACAAAGACGAGCGAAAGGTGGCTGAGCGGGCGAGATTGGGCATGGAGGCATTGGAGAAGAAGCAGGTTCTGCTGCGCACTCCCGACGCGCGTCTTCTCGACGCAAGCCTCGCGAAGACGCGCGATCTATATACAAAGGCTTATGAATGGGATGCAAAGGCTAGAGACATTGGGGAGATCACCGCCGCAACGTCGATGCGACAGTATATGAAGTCGTGGATCACAAGTTGGGATTTGGAACGCCTGTATGGAACGACGGGCGAAATTGTTACCGAGTCGATGCCCGTCGACTATGTGGAGAACGCGGACATCGAGCGGTCCGACGTGAGGCTCGACGGGGATTCGGACGACGAATGACCGTCGCGGCGGCCGATGATTTTGGGCTTCACTGGTCGCGTCCGCTATTCCCGTATCAGCGTACTGGTGTTCAAGCACTCCTTGCCAATCCGTCATTGTTGCTTGCAGATGAAATGGGGTTGGGCAAGACAATCCAGGCCATCGCCGCGTTGCGCTACCTCTTCGCTTCCGGCGAGGCACGAACGGCCTTGGTGGTGGCGCTGGTCGGTGTGGTGCTGCAATGGCGGAGTGAATTCAAGGAATGGGCACCGGAACTGCGCTTGTTCACCGTGCTTGGCTCGGCAACGGCGCGCACGGCTATGTGGCGGGCCGAAGCGCAAGTTTTCATTGCAAGCTACGAGACCGTTCGGGCTGATCTTGGTCGTGACCCAGTTGGTGGGCGGAAGTGGGACGTCGTTGTCATTGACGAAGCGCAGCGGATAAAGAACCCAGCTTCCGATATCGCCCGCGCCGTGAAGCTATTGCCGCGGCAACGCAGTTGGGCCCTCACCGGCACGCCGCTGGAAAATCGCCTGGACGACCTGATTTCCATTCTCGACTTCGTGGCCCCTGGCCGATTCGGGCCCGGCACCTATGCCCGGGGTCTACGCAGGCTGCTCGGCGAGGTGCAACTGCGGCGCCGCCGAACCGAGGTGTTGCGCGATCTACCGCAAAAATTTTCAGTGGAAGTCCCGATTTATCTTGAGGCACGACAGCGCGCGGCCTACGAATGCGCCGAGCGGGAAGGGATCGTCCACCTTACGTCGCTTGGTGTGGAACTTCGCGTCAACCACGTCCTCGAATTGATCCTGCGCCTCAAGCAAATATGCAATTTTTGTCCAGAAACCGGCGCGTCGGCAAAGCTCGCCGATCTCCGCGAACGGATTGCGCAGGTTGTCGGCAACGGTGAACGAGCGTTGATCTTTTCCCAGTTTGCCGCCGAACCATTTGGCGTAAAGCGGTTGGCTCGTGAACTGGCGGAATATCAACCACTCGTTCTTTCCGGTGATTTGACGGTCAACGAACGCGCGGAGATGGTGTTGAAATTTGAGCGCGACCAGAGTCGTAAAGTGCTTCTCCTGTCATTGCGGGCTGGTGGCGTGGGGCTTAATCTGACCGCCGCTTCCTACGTTTTTCATTATGATAGATGGTGGAATCCGGCGATCGAAACCCAAGCCGAGGATCGGGCACATCGTATTGGCCAGAATCGGCCGGTACACGTTTATTCCTATATTTGCGCCGAGACGGTAGAGGAACGCGTTGCGAAAATTTTAGCTGAGAAGCGTCAATTATTCGCCGATATAGTCGATGGCGTGTCGTTGCGCCATATTAGACGCCTCGATCTTCCTACGCTCGTGCGCGCGGCCGGCGGCAGCTAAGCTGCTCGCGTCCTCTACGCCGCCCAATCCTCGCGGATCATCTGGGCGGCCTTCTCGGCGATCATGATGGTCGGCACGTTGGTGTTGCCGGTCGTGAGCGTCGGCATCACCGAGGCGTCGACCACCCGGAGGCCCGCCATGCCATGTACCCGAAGGCGCGGGTCGACCACCGCCATGGGGTCGACCCCCATCTTGCAGGTGCCGACCGGGTGATAGAGCGTCGTACCCTCGCGTCTCGCATAGGCCTCGACGCTGGCGTCGCTCTCGATGTCTGGCCCCGGCCGTAGCTCCGCCACGCTGACTTCCGCCAGCGCCGGGGCGGCGAAAATGCGTCTGACATGGCGGAGCCCCGCCGCCAGCACCCGGATATCGTCGCTCGCCGAGAGATAGTTCGGCCGGATGGCGGGCGGCGCCAGGGGGTCGGGCGAGGCCGCCATGATGGTGCCTCTACTGGAGGGCCGCACGGGGCAGACGACGGCGGTCATGCCGGGTTCCTTGTCGAGTATCGACAGCATGCGGGTCGGATCGTAGCTCGCCGGTGTGAACAGAAGCTGGAGATCGGGGCTCGCCAGGCCCTCGCGGCTCATGGTGAAGACTTGTGCCGTGGTGACGCCAAAGGTGAGGGCACCCCGCCCCGTCACGGCAAAGCGAACCACTTCGCGGGCCAGCCTGAATCCGCGCGCCAGTTGATTGATGGAGATGCGGTCGCGCACCCGGTGCACGACGCGCACCACATAATGGTCGATGAGGTTCCGGCCGACGCCGGCCAAGTCGTGTACGACCGGAACGCCGATCGATTTGAGATGTTCGGCGGGCCCAATCCCCGAGACATGCAGGAGGTGCGGCGAATTGATGGTGCCGCCCGAGACGATGACTTCGCGATTGGCCTTCACCGTGCGCGCCGCCTCGCCTTGGCGGAAGGCGACCCCGGTGCAGCGTTTGCCCTCGGTCAATAGGCCGGTCGCCATGGCGTCGGTCACGACCCTGAGATTGGGCCGGTGGCGCGCCTCGGCGAGATAAGTGCGGGCGGTCGAGCCGCGCAGCCGCCCCCGCCGGGTCATCTGGGAATAGCCGACCCCGTCTTGCGCCGCGCCGTTCAGATCCGGGTTGAAGGGAAAGCCCGCCTGTTGCGCCGCTTCAACGAAATTGTGGGTCAGGGGCAGGACGGTCCGGTAGTCCTCGACCTTGAGCGGACCGCTCCGGCCACGCACCCGGTCGTCGCCGCCGGTATAGCTCTCGGACTGCATGAAGAAGGGCAGCACCTCGTCATAGGTCCAGCCCCGGCAGCCGAGCTGCGCCCAGCCGTCATAGTCGGCGGCGTTGCCGCGCACATAGAGCATGCCGTTGATCGAGCTGGACCCGCCCAGCACCTTGCCGCGCGGCCAATGCAGCGGCCGGTTGGCCGTCCCGGGCTCGGGCTCCGAGTGGTAGTTCCAATTGAGGCGCGGGTGACGCAAGAGGCTGCGCATGCCCGCTGGAATATGGATCATGGGATGGCGGTCGGGGCCGCCGGCTTCCAAGAGGACGACCGAGGCGCCGGTCTCTGCAAGCCGGCTCGCCACCACGCAGCCGGCCGAGCCCGCGCCCACCACCACATAATCGGCATTGAGGTCGGCACTGAGGTTGGTGGCCATGACTAGCGCCCCTTGAAGCGCGCGGGCTTGCGCTTCTCGGCGAAGGCGCGGGCGGCTTCCTGGAAATCCTCGCTGAGATAAAGCTTCAAGGGCGCCGACTGCATGGTGAGCTCGCGCCCGAGCCGGTCCATGTACCAGCGCCGGGCGCGCACCGTGGCGCGCACGCTTAAGGGCGGGTTGGCGGCGACGGCTTCGGCGAGCTCGCGTGCCGTGTCGAGGGTCTTGCCCTTGGGCGCCACCCTGTTGATAACGCCCGCCGCCAAGGCTTCCTCGGCGGTGAAGAAGCGGCCGGTCAGGGCCATCTCGGTGCCGAAGGCACCGGCGCCGCGAAAGTCGAACAGGCCCCAATATTTGGCCGCACCCAGGCCGCGCGGCGTCTCGGTGATCTGGAATTGGGTCCCGGCCTCGGCGACGATCAGGTCGCATTCCAGGACGATGCCGACCGCGAGGCCCATCACATAGCCGTGCGGTGCCGCGATCACCGGCTTCCAATTGACCGAGTGGGTCAAGAGATCGCCGGAGTTGGCGCCGAAGCCCTGGGGGCCGCCCAGGCGCTCGAACTCGGCGCGCGAGCGCAATTGGCGCTGATGCACGTCGGCGCCGCTGGAGAAGGCCCGGCCGCTGCCCTGGATGATGGCGACCAGGGCCTCGCCATCGGCATCGAAGCGCCGCAGCGCGGCGCCCAGCGCCATCACCAGCTCGTCACTGAACGCGTTGAGCTTCTCCGGCCGCTTCAGCGTCAAGGTGACGATATGGTCCTTGAGCGCATAGTCGACCAGTTCCGATTCCGTCTTGTCCGCCATTTCTCCCTCCGGATTGTTTCGGTCGCGCTTTGACTCGATGGCCGACCCTCCCTACAGTCGCCCGCACTTCGCCACGATGCAAGGAGGGGCGCCATGCCCACCCATTATCATCTCATCAGCTCGGTCACTTGACCCTGGGTTCAGCGCGCCGTGATCGTGCTTCGTACCAAGGGTGTAACCTTCGAGACGACCTATATCGACCTCCGCAAGAAGCCTGACTGGTTCCTGAAGATCTCGCCGCACGGCAAGGTGCCGGTGCTCAAGGTCAACGACCACCGGCTGTTCGAATCGAACGCCATCGCCGAATATTTGGATGAGGTCATCCAGCCGCGCCTGCATCCGGCGGACCCGCTCAACCGGGCGCGGCATCGGGCCTGGACCGACTTCACGCCGGACTTCGCCAAGGCGCTCTCGGGCATCTACTACACCAAGACCAAGGCCGAGATGGAAGCGGGGTTGAAGGCGGCACCCGAACGTCTGGCCAAGGTCGAAGAGGCGATTTCCGAAGAGCGCGGGACGAAGGGGCCGTTTTTCGCGGGCTCCGGCCTCTGTCTCGTGGACGCGGCCTATGCGCCCTTCCTGCAACGCTTTGCCTTTGTCGATGCGAAGCTGAAGACCGGCCTGCTCAAGGCTTATCCCTTGATCCAAGCCTGGTCGGAGGCGCTCCTCGGCGACGAGCGCATCACCGGCTCCGTACCCGCCAACTTCAATGACGAATTCATCGCCAGCCTGAAACGGCGCGAATTCTATGTGGGCGGCTTGTTCGAGGCGAAGGCGCTCGCTTCGTGATCGGGTAACCGGCGGGGCGACCCGCCGGTTACTCCCCCGCGCCATCATATCCGCCGGAGGCGTTTCGATGATCGAGGAAACCCTGGATATCGCGACCCAGGACGGGGCGATGGAAACTTTCATCTGCCGCCCCGAGCGTGGCGGCCCGTTTCCGCCTGTCTTCCTCTTGATGGATGCACCCGGCATCCGCGAGGAGCTGCGCGACATGACGCGCCGCCTCGCCACGGTCGGCTATTTCGTCTTGCTGCCCAATCTCTATTACCGCGCCGGCCGCGACACCATGTATGGCGCCGACGTGCTGGAAGAAGGCAGCAAGGACCGCGACCGCATGCAGAGGGTGCGCAAGACCATGACCATCCCGCCGGTGATGGCGGATGTCGGCACCATGCTGGCCTATGTCGACAAGCAGAAGGACGCGCGGCAGGGACCGGTCGGAGTGCACGGCTATTGCATGAGCGGCCCGTTTGCGCTCGCCAGTGCGGCGCGCTATCGCGAGCGCGTGGCGGCCGCCGCCTCCTTCTATGGCACTTGGCTGGTGAGCGACGCCGTGGAAAGCCCGCATCTCTCATTCGCCAAGGTCAAGGGCGAGCTCTATATCGCCTGCGCCGAATTCGACCATGTGGCGCCGTTTACCATGGTCGAGGAACTCCGCCGCCATTTCGAGAAATCGGGCGTGGCGGGCGAGCTCGAACTGCACAAGGGCGTGCATCACGGCTTCGCCTTTCCAGAGCGCAAGGTCTATGACAAGCCGGCCGCCGAGCGCCATTGGGAACGGCTGATCGCCCTCTACCGCCGCCGCCTCGGCGGTTAGGCTAGCCGGGCTCCTAAAAGCCGCAGCTTCAGCCGCGGGATGAATCGTCCCGGTATGGAGCCAGACGGGGCGAACCCATCGTCAACCGCCCCCATGCGTCGATAGAACCCCGACGCGTCGGGGTCGGCTCGACAAACAATTTGTCGAAGTCGGCAATATCGCCCTTCACGGTGACCTGGGCCATGCCGATGAGACAGCCGTCGATCTCGGCCACCTTAAAGTGAGACGCCTGCATGTTTGCGGGCGTGAGCGTCAGCTCGTTCCGGCATGCGACCTCCGCCACCTCGGCCGTTAGGCGCCAGCCGCCTTCTGAGGTCCGCGCACCAGGCGGCCGGGTAAGGCACCGGTCGCCTGGCTTTCCCGGAAAATGGCCGTGCCCGAGACGATGGTCGCCACATAGCCGTCGGCCCGCTGCATCAGCCGCCTGCCACCCGCCGGCAGGTCATAGACCACTTCCGGCGCCCTGAGTTTGAGCCGGCCATAGTCGATGACGTTGAGGTCCGCCTTGGCACCTGGCGCCACTAGGCCCCGATCGTGCAAGCCGATGGCCTGGGCGTTGTCGCGGGTCAGGCGCTTCACCATCCATTCGACCGGGAACAAGCCGCCCGCCGCCCGGTCGCGGGTCCAGTGGGTCAGTGTGTGGGTCATGTCGGTCGCATCGCACATGATGCCCACATGGGCGCCGCCGTCGCCGAGGCCAATGAGGGTGTTCGGGTGCGCCAGCATGTCGCGCACGCTGTCGAGATTGCCGTGCAGGTAATTGGTCATGGGCCGGTAGAGGATCGTCCGGCCGTCTTTCTCCAGCAGCAGGTCGTAGGCGAGCGCCGCCGGTGTCACGCCCCGGCTTTGGGCTAGGGCGGCGATGCTTAGCTCGGGCGGCGGCTCATAGTCCGGCGGATCGCCCAAGGGGAAGATGCGGTCCCAATGCCGGAGGCGATGCGGCACGCCGTTTCGGGCGGGTACTTCCTCGGAAATCAGGCGTTGGCGGAGCGAGGGATCGCGAAGGGCGGCGATGCGCTGGGCAAACGGCAGGTCGGCCACCGCTTTCCAGCTCGCACAGGGCTGGAACGGATTGAGCGAGAGCTCGAAGCCCAGCAGCACGCTGGTTGGCCGGCCGCGGACCTGGCCGGTCATGATGTGACCGGCGCCGTTCGCCGCGCCAATACCGTCGAGTTGGCGCCGCCAACTTTCCGGATCGTGGTCGCGCTCGAGGACGGTCACGGTCAACGGCCGTCCGCTGCGTTCGACGAGGCGCCGGAGCATGGCCATTTCATCGCCCAGCGCGTCGTCGAAGTCCGAAACTACTTGCAGCCAACCCATGCCGGTGGCGCCGATCGCCTCGGCGATGGCGGTGAGTTCCCGCTCCTCGGCCCTGAGTGTCGGGATCGGCCTGCCATCGGCGGTGCGGTGATTGAGGGTGCGCGAGGTGGAGAAGCCGAGTGCGCCCGCCCGGATACCCTCGGCGGCAAGCGCCGCCATCCACCGGCTGTCCGCCTCGGTCGCCGGCTCGCAATCGGCGCCGCGTTCGCCCATGACATAGACGCGGAGTGCCGCATGCGGCACCTGGGTCGCGACGTCGAGGTCGAAACGGCGCTGGGCGAGGGCGTCGAGAAAATCCGGGAAGCTATGCCAGTTCCAGGGCAAGCCCTCGGTCAGGACGACTTCGGGGATGTCTTCGACACCCTCCATCAGCCGGATCAACATGTCGCGCTGCTCCGGCCGGCAGGGGGCGAAGCCGACGCCGCAATTGCCGAGGAGGGCGGTGGTCACGCCGTTGCAGGAAGAGGGCGTGATGTGGCCGGTCCAGGTGACCTGGGCGTCGTAATGGGTATGCACATCGACGAAGCCGGGCGTCACCAGCGCGCCCCGCGCGTCGATCTCCTCCAGGCCCGCCTCGACAACCTTGCCAACCTGGGCGATGCGGCCGTCGATAATCGCCACGTCCGCCGCAAAGGGCTTGCCGCCAGAGCCATCGACGACGGTGCCACCCCGGATGACGAGCGTCGGGCGTTCGGCCATGGATTGTCCCCTTGTCTTGTTTCGCGTCGCGCCCGAGCATAGGCCGACGATAGAGTTTAGTCACAAATTCGGTTGCCAGCCACGGAGGAGCGCGCGTTGGCCAGCAGGAAGAGCGGCGGCCGCCTTCGTATGGCGATCGATGTCGGTGGAACCTTCACCGATGTCCAGGTCCTGGACGAGGCCGGAGGCGACCCCTGGGCCTTCAAGACGCCAACGACGCCAGAGGATCCCGCCCGTGGGCTTGCTACCGCCATCGCAGGGGCCGCGCGGGCATTCGGCTTCGATCCGGCCGATGTTTACCTGCTGGTGCATGGCACGACGATCGCGACCAATGCCGTCCTGGAGCGCCGCTTCCCCAAGGCAGCCCTGGTCACGACGGCGGGGTTCGAGGATGTGCTGGAGATCGGCCGTCATATGCGGCGCGATGTCTACGGCCTTCATGCCGAGACGCGCCATGTGCTGGTGCCGCGCCCGCTACGCTTTGGGGTGCCGGAGCGCATTGGCGCCGATGGCGGTGTTCGACAGCCGCTCGACGAGGCGGCGGCACTTGGCATCGTCCGGCGGATTGTGGCCGAGGCTGTCGAAACAGTCGCGATTTGCTTGTTGAACAGCTTCGCCAATCCGGAACATGAACGGCGCCTCGCCCAGCTCTTGCGCGCCGAGGCACCCGGTCTCGACCTGTCGATCTCGTCCGAGGTCAGCGCCGAGATGCGCGAGTTTGAGCGCATGTCGACGACGGTGCTGAACGCCCTCTTGATGCCGGTGGTGAGCGGGCATATCGAGCGCATGGCCGAGCGCTTAACGGCCACGCGCCTCTCTGCCCCGGTCCTGTTCGTACAATCCAATGGCGGCACCTGTGGGCCTCGACAGGCTGCCCGCCAGCCGGCCCATTTGTTGCTGTCGGGTCCCTGTGGCGGTGTGCTCGCCGTCGAACAGATCGGCCGGCGGCTGGGCGAGGCGAACCTGGTTGGCATCGACATGGGCGGTACCAGCTTCGACGTGTCGGTGGTGCGCGATGGCCGCATGGCCATGGTCACGGAAGCCGATGTCGACGGCTCGGTCGTGCGCCTGCCCATGGTGGATATCCGCACGGTCGGGGCGGGTGGTGGGTCGATCGCCTGGGTCGACCGGGCGGGCCGGCTGCGCGTCGGACCTGAAAGTGCCGGCGCCGATCCGGGTCCCGCCTGCTATGGCCGGGGCGGCCGGGAACCCACAGTCACCGACGCCAACCTGGTGCTCGGGCGCATCAGCCCGGATCGCTTTGTGGGCGGCGCCATGCCCCTCGACCCGGCGCCGGCCCGAAGCGCGATCGAGACCCGGCTTGGCGCACCACTCGGTCTTGGACTCGAAGCGGCGGCGGATGGTCTGATCCGGATTGCGCTCGCCAATATGGCGCGCACGATCCGCCTCAGCCTATTCGAGAAGGGGCTCGACCCGCGCGAATTCGCCCTGGTCGCATTCGGCGGCGCGGGCGGCTTGCACGCCGCCCTCATGGCCGACGAGCTTGCCATGACGCGGGTCATTTATCCCTTGAACGCCGCGACCCTCTCGGCCTTTGGGTTGTTGTGGGCCGACATTGCCCACGATCTCTCGCGCACCCGATTGACACCGGCCGAGACGGGCGCCGCGGCCAAGCTCGCACCCGTGCTGGCTGCCCTGATGGCCGAGGGCGACGCGCTGCTGGATGGCGATCGGGTGGCGCCCGCCGAGCGCCGCTTCGAGGCCGCTCTCGACATGCGCTATCGGGGTCAGGGCTATGAGGTGACGGTGCCGCTCGGCCGGGCGGCGCTAGACGAGGGGGTGCTTGGCGGGGCAATAGCCGACTTTCACGCCCGTCACCGGGAACGCTTCTCCCACGCCGATCCCGATGCGCCGGTCGAGGTGGTGACGGTGCGCCTTAGGGCCGGCGCCCATACGACCAAGCCCGCCGCGCAACCCTTCACGCCGGCGGGCGTGCCGGCCGCCGTCAAACGGCGGCCCGTCTATTTGGATGGGCGTTGGCAAGACTTGGCGATCCTGGATCGCGCTTCCATCCGCCCGAGCGAGCCGGTCGAGGGTCCGGCCATCGTCGAGGAGGATTACACCACCATCCTGCTGCCGGCCGGCTGGCGGATCGCCTTGCTCGCGAGCGGCAATCTCCTGGCCGAAAAACCGTCGCTTGAATGCTGAACGCCCTCCTGGCATCGGTCGGCGGGTCGCCCGCGGTCCTCGTCTATGTGGGCCTCGCCATGTTTGTGGCCTTCATGGTGCGGGGTTTCAGCGGCTTCGGTTCTTCCCTGATCGCCATGTCGTCATTGACGCTGGTGCTGCCGCCGGCCCAAGTGATACCGGCGGTCTTCGCCTTGGAGATCGTGGCGTCGATCAGTTTACTGCCGTCGGTCTGGCGCGATGTCGCCTGGCGCTCGCTGACCTGGGTGCTCGCCGGCACGGCGGTCGCCATGCCCGTCGGCTTCTGGGTGCTGATTGAGGCACCCGCCGATCTGATGGCGTTTGTCGTGTCGATCGCTGTCGTTGTCGCGGCCCTGGCGATGCTTGCCGGCTGGACGGCGGCGCAAACGCCGGGCCCGCTCGCCACCTTCGCCGTCGGTTGCGCGTCGGGTCTACTCAATGGCGCTTGCGGGTTCGGCGGCCCGCCCGCCATCTTGTTCTACTTCGCCACGGTCACGGCCATCGTCGGGCGCGCCACCTTGATCGCCTTCTTCATGTTCATCGACTTTTACGCCTTGATTTTGGCTGGTGCCGGCGGCTTGCTCGACGGCCGGGCGGCGCTGCTGACGGTCTTTTCCGTGCCCTGCATGCTGCTCGGCATCTGGGTTGGCAACAAAGGCTTTGTTCGAACCGATCCCGAGACCTTCCGCCGCTGGGTTCTCTGGCTCGTGGCGGCGCTGGGCCTGGCGGGCATCGCGTCATTTGTCGCCAAGGTGATTTGAGGAGGTCGCGTGACCGTTAATCCCGATCCCGTACAGCTCGAAATTCTGCGTAACGCCTTCACCGCCGCGGCCGAGGAGATGAGCGTCGCCGTCCGGCGCACCGCCCGCTCCACCACGGTGCGCGAGATGCTCGACTATTCGACCGCCATCTTTCATGGCGATGGTCGAAACATCGCCCAGTCGGCGCTGAGCCCGATGGCGCTCACCCTCGCCCCCTGTCTCATGGAGGTCCTCGACCATCATCTTCCCGCCGACGACTGGCGGGTGGGCGATGTGGTCATCACCAACGATCCCTATTGCGGCAGCCAGCATCTGCCGGACATCGTGACATTCCGGCCGGTATTCGTGGACGGAAGACGCCTCGGCTTCACCGGCACCATGGCGCACCATGTCGATCTCGGTGGCGGCTCGCCCGGCAGCTACGACATGACGGCCAAAGAGATCTATGCCGAAGGCGTTCGCATCCCGCCACTCCGCCTCTATCGCGAGGGCCGGTTGAACGAAGAGGTCCTGGCGCTTCTCCTCCAGAATGTCCGCCAGCCGGCGGTGCTGCGTGGCGATCTCATGTCGCAGATCGCGGCCCTCGACATCGGGGAGCGCGGTCTCCGCCGGATTGCCGGAAAATATGGCGTGCCAGCCCTGACGGCGAGTGCCGAACGGATGCTGGATCAGGCGGAAGCGGCCATGCGGCGGGCGATCGAGGCACTCCCCGACGGTGTCCATGAATTTTCCGATTGTCTCGACGATGACGGCGTGGGCGATACACCCGTCCATCTCCGCCTGACGCTCACCATCGCGGGCGACGGCATGCGCTTCGACTTTTCCAATTCCGATCCCCAGGTGCCGGCGCCGATCAACTGCACCTTCAACGTGCTGCGCTCCACCATCCACTATGCGGTGATCGCGGCACTCGGCCGCGACATTCCGGTCAATTCCGGCTGCTTCCAGCCCATCGACGTGGTGGCGCGCCCCGGCACATGCGTTGCCGCGATCGCGCCGGCGCCAGTCGTGAACCGCATCCAGATGGCGCACCGCATCGTCAATGTGGTCATGGGGGCGCTTGCCAAGGCGCTGCCGGATCGCATCCCGGCTGCTTATTACGGTGTCAGCTATGTCTACATGCTGGAAGCCGTCGAGGGCGACGGCGGTCGCTCGATTTATTTTGACTCCGAGGTTGGCGGTTGGGGCGCCGAGCCCGCCCGCGACGGCGCCAATGCCTTCTCGTGCGGGGTGCATAACATCGCCGCCGTGCCGATCGAGATGTTGGAGAGCCGCCATCCCATCACTTTTACGACCTACGCCCTCAGGCCCAATTCGGGCGGCGCGGGGCGAACGCGCGGCGGGCTCGGGCTGGTGCGCGAATTCATGCTCGATGCGCCGACGGGGACCTTTGCCGCCACCTTCGACCGCTTCCGCGTACCGCCCTACGGCCTGGCCGGTGGCCAGCCGGGCATGACCGGGAGCCTCACGCTTCTACGGCAAGGCGACGCGCGGGCGCTCCGCTCCAAGGTCTCCGGTCTGAGACTTCAGGCCGGCGATCGCATCCGGATCGAGACGGCTGGCGGCGGCGGCTTCGGCCCGCCCGGCGAGCGGCCAGCCCAGGCCCGCGCCGCCGATATCGCGGCCGGCTATCTCTCGGACGACTGATCGGGGCGGTCCGCGCCCGGCCTCAAATATGCAGGCTGGGCTTGCCGATCATGGCGAGAAATTCCCGCCGCGTCGACGGGTTGTCGCGAAATTCACCGAGCATGCGGCTGGTGACGGTGACGATTTCGGGCTTGTAGACGCCGCGCGTCGACATGCACTCATGCGCCGCCTCGAGCACCACGGCAACACCCCGGGGCTGCAACACATCGCGCAGTGTGTTGGCGATCTGGGCGGTCATCTTTTCCTGGATCTGCAACCGCTTGGCATAGGCTTGGACGACCCGTGCCAGCTTGCTGAGGCCAACCACCCGTTGGGTCGGGATATAGGCCACATGCGCCTTGCCGATGATCGGCGCGATATGGTGCTCGCAATGGCTTTCGAAGCGAATGTCGCGCAGCAGGATCATCTCGTCGTAACCCTCGTCCTCCTCGAAGTCGCGACTGAGATAGGCGACCGGGTCGAGCTCGTAGCCGCTAAACCATTCCTCCCAGGCGCGGGCGACCCGGGCCGGCGTCTCGACAAGGCCGTCGCGGGAGGGATCGTCCCCGGCCCACCGGATCAGGGTGCGCACGGCTTCCTCGGCTTCGGCCCGGCTCGGTTTATCCGAGGCGGGCGCGGCCTCTTTTCGCATGCGTGTCAGGTCGACGGGCGTGGAACTCATCGAGCCCATCCTTTCTTGTTGCCACGGAAAGTCCCTACCCAGCCGAGGGACGGTTTGGGTGCCACGGCCGAGTCAAGCCAGCGCTGGGCGAAAAAGCAACCCCATGCCGCTGCCTCAATGCAAGGTTCTGGAGCCGGCACGCGGGCCGCCGCCGCCGCGCGCGGGATAGGGGCAATCGAGCGAGAAGGTCGGGACCACAATATCGAATTGGCGCCCGTCCTGGGTCACCATCTGATAGGTGCCACCCATGAAGCCCGAGGGCGTGGTGAGGGGTACGCCGCTCGTATACTCGAAATGTTCGCCCGGCAGCAGGACGGGCTGCTCGCCCACCACCCCCGCGCCCCGCACCTCCTGGACCCGGCCCTGGGCATCGGTGATACGCCAATGCCGGGAGAGGAGCTGGACCGTCTCCGTCCCCTGGTTCTCGATGCGGATGCGGTAGGCCCAGACGAAATGATTGTCGGCCGGGTTCGACTGGTCGGCCAGGAATTCGGGCCGCACGCTCACCATGACGTTGGCGGTGGTCTCTTGGTACATGGGCCGCATCCTTTCTTCGGGCCGCCGCGACTGCGCCATTCTAACCGATCGCGCCCTCGTTCAGATAGCGCAACGCCTGGGCCAGATCGGCGATCAGGTCGCGCACATCCTCGAGGCCCACGGAAAGGCGGAGCATATCGCCGCCAATCCCCAAATGGGCGCGCTCGGCTTCCGCCAGGCGCTGATGGGTGGTCGTCGCCGGGTGACAAATCAGCGATTTGGCGTCACCCAGATTGTTCGAGATGTCGATGATCCGCAGGTGGTTAAGGAGGCGAAAAGCCGCCGGCTTGCCGCCCCGGACGGTGAAGGCCAACACGCTGCCGGCGCCGGTCATCTGGCGCCCGGCCAGGGCATGCTGGGGATGGGACGGGAGGCCCGGATAGAGCACGCGCTCGACGCCAGGCTGGCGCTCCAGAAATTCGGCGACCGTTTGGGTGTTCTGGACATGACGGCTGACGCGGAGCTCCAGGGTCTCGAGGCCTTTCAGGTTCACCCACGCATTGAACGGGCTCATGGCCGGCCCCGTGTGGCGGAGGAACGGCACCAGCTTCTCGCGCACGAAGCTGGCGTCGGCGAGGACGGCGCCGCCGAGGCAGCGGCCCTGGCCGTCGATATGCTTGGTGGTCGAATAGACGACGATATCGGCGCCGAGGGCGAGCGGCTTCTGGAGGAGCGGTGTCGCGAACACGTTATCGACGATCACCCGGGCGCCGGCCTTGTGGGCGAGGGCCGCCACCGCCGGCAGGTCGATGACCTCGAGCGTCGGGTTGGACGGCGTTTCCAGCAGCACGCAGGCGGCCGGTTTGGCGAGCGCCCGCTGCCATTGGGCCATATCGGTGCCGTCGACGAATACCGTCTCGACGCCGAAGCGGGTCAAGAGATCTTGCAAGATCCAGAGGGACGAGCTGAAAAGGCAGCGCGCCGCCACCACCCGGTCGCCCGCTTTGAGCTGGCATAGGAGGGCGGCGTTGACCGCCGCCATGCCGGTCGCGGTCACGCGGCAGGCTTCGGCGCCCTCGATCAGGCGCAGCCGCTCTTCCAGCATGCCGACCGTGGGACTGCCGTAGCGCGAATAAACGAAACGGTCGAGGCGCTGGGCGAAGGCTTCCTCGGCCGCCTCCGCATTGGGATAGACATAGCCGGAGGTGAGGTACAAGGCTTCGCTCGTCTCGTCGAAGGCGGAACGAACCGAGCCGCCGCGCACGAGCTGGGTCGCCGGCTGCCAGCCGGCCCAATCGCTTGGACGTGTCATTTCAATATCCCCGTTGGCTTCGGGGTCGAACCGCTTCGAGCTTCGCCACCCTCGAAGCAAAAAGGCTCCGAACGGTGGTCGGAGCCTTCGCGGGCCGACCGTTTAGCAGTTGATGAAACGTGGCCGCAAGCTGGTCGAGCAAATCGCCACGATGCGCTAAGTCATAGACACCCACGGTAAAACCGTCAAGGTTTGCTGCAAGAGGCGCCGCCGAGCACGCAGAAGGTGGCGCAGTGCGGATGGTTCAACGATACAGACTGTCTGGCGTCGGCGAGCGTGGCGCCGAGTTCGAAGCGTGGATCGTAGGGGAGCAGGGTGCAAGCCACGACGGAAGGCCGTGGGGCGCCCTTGCGGCGGACCACCATGCGCGAGGTGGCGCACATGACCTCGCTCGGCGATTTGTCGAGCAGGCGCCAGCACGCGGTCGTGATTTCCGGCACGTCCGCCGTCGCATCCATTTCCGGAAACAATACCAAGGTGGGCGGCCCGGCGGCATCGCCGGCGATGGCAAGCGCCCGGAACAAGCGGGCATAGCCGGCGCGCAGGTCCGCTTCGCTCTCGCCAGTGAAGCTGCGCCCCGCCACCTGCGGACAGAAACCCTGGTCGAACAACCATTTAAGGCCGCGAATGGCGGGCCGCCAGGTGCCCTCGCCGCGTTCGGCTTCGTGGCCGGCTTGGCTGTAATGATCGAGAGAAACCCGGATCCCCAGACGCTCGCCATGGCGCGCCCGAAGCCGCCCGAGATCGGCGCCCCGATGCCGCATGGGCAGCATGGCGTTGGTTAGCACCAGCGCGCGGAAGCCGCGCGCGAGCGTCAAGTCCAACATCTCGATGATGGCGGAGTTCATGAACGGCTCGCCGCCGGTGAAACCGATTTCTTCCGTGGCAAGGCCGTCGCGCTCGATCTCGTCCAGAAATTGGCGGATATCGTCGAACGTCAAATAGGCCAGGCGGTCGTTCCTGGGGCTCGACTCGATATAACAATTCCGGCAAGCGATGTTGCAAAGTGTGCCGGTGTTGAACCAAAGGGTTTTCAGCGCCGCGAGCCCGACCGTCGCCCGCGCCTGTCCGTCCGCCGTCGTTGTGGGGTCCTGGAATTTGCGGGGATCGATCCGCAACCGGGCAAGCGGCGCCGTATCGGGCATGGGTTCGCTCCGGGTTGATGGCGGTTGGTCATAGTCTGGCAAGTGCGGCCACCACCGCAAAATAACACTTTCGCGAGCGCCGGCGCCCCAACCAAATCGGCGCCGCTTGAACCGATCCCCCGGTTCGCCTATAGGATTCGGGCGGCGCGGGTGTAGCTCAATGGCAGAGCAGAAGCTTCCCAAGCTTACGACGAGGGTTCGATTCCCTTCACCCGCTCCAGCCGCGCCATCGGGAAAATGGAGGCCCGGACAATGGCACGCGTGGTGGGCATCGATCATCTGGTCATCCGGGTGGGCGACTTCCGGCGCTCGAAACGGTTCTACGACGCGGTGCTGGGCTGCCTCGGCTTCAAGCTCAAATACGATTATGCGGACCATGCCGGTTGGAGCAACGGCAAGACGCTCTTCTGGATCGGCGAGGCCGACGCCGAAGGCAAGAAACATCCCCATCGCGCCGGGAATATCGGCTTCCACCATTACGCCTTCGAATTGTCGAGGCGGCGTGACGTGGACGATCTCTATGTGTTGCTCAAGTCGAAGCGGGTGAAGGTGGTGGATGCACCCGCCGACTATCCGGAATATGGCACCGGCTATTACGCGGTCTACTTCCTCGATCCCGACGGCCTCAAGCTCGAGGGCATGTATTTTCCGCCGCCACGCCCGAAACGGCGTGCGACCGGGGCCAAGAAGGCGATTTGAGTCATACACAGATACTCAACGCGGTTGCGCGTTTTTGTGACGGAAAGGGTTGCGTTCCGAGGTGCGAAAGGTTAGGTCTCTTGTGGGATCTGTTGGGGAGATATCGATGGTGAAGCAGGTAACGAAGGCGCAGCCGACCGTCACGTTGAAACACATCGCGGCGGCGATTGCGGAAAAACACGATATGCCGAAGAAGGCGACCGAGGGCATGTTGTCCGACGTGGTCGGCTTGGTGGTCAAGCACTTGAAGAAGGGCGACCGCATCCGCATGCAGGGTCTGGGCATCCTGGTGGTGCGCAAGCGCGCCGCGCGCATGGGCCGCAACCCGGCGACGGGCGAGGCCATCAAGATCAAGGCCAGCAAGAAGGTGGCTTTCCGCGCCGCCAAGGAACTCAAGGAAGCGATCTAGCGCGCGACCGGAGAAGGCCGGGGCAGGTGGGCCGACCGCCAACCTGCCCCGCCATCCCGGCTACGCCGGGGTGAACCGGCCGATCGTTTGCCGGGCTATTCCGCCGCTCCATTTTCCCTCGGCTCATCGATCGCGGCGGCGTCGTAACCGGCTCCGCCAGCGATTCACCGCCGGTTGACCAACCACACGCCCGCCGACGCGATCGCCATGCCGATCAGCATGACCGCCGTTAGCGCCTCTCCGAGAATTGCCCAGGCCATGACCGCCGTCACACCCGGCACCAGATAGAAATTGGCCGCCACCTTGCCGGCGCTGCCCGTGCGCAACATAAAGAGCAGCAGCCCCATGGCGCCGAGCGATACGACGACGGTCAGATGCAGGAGTGTCGCGACCGCGGCCCAGGTCCAGTTCGCCCGAATATCCTCGAAGGCGAACGTCAGCGCCCAAGTGACGAGGGCGGAGGTGGCGAGCTGTACCATGTTGGCCTGCACGAGGCCGAGGGTCGTGCCATGGCGGCTGTAATAGAGCGTGCCCGCCACGAAACAGACGACCGCGCCCAGCGCCCAGAGGATGCCCGGCGCCGTAAAGCTGTCGTCGAGTCCGGCCACGGCCACGACGGCGACGCCCACGGTGCCGAACGCGAAGCCCAGCCATTGCGCGGGCCGCCAACGATCGCCGAACAAGGGCATCGAGAGTAGGGCGGTGAAGAGCGGGTGCAGCGCGCCGATGAGCGCCATGCTGGCGCCGCCGATACGGGTCATGGCCAGATATCCGGCACCCAGATAAAGCGCGTTGAGGAGCGTGCCGGCGATGGCAAACGGAACCCAGCGCCCGGCAAGCCCGCGCCAGGGGACGCCGCCCATCGACGCGATGGCGGCGAGGAGTAGCGCCGCCAGGGTGAAGCGCACGCTCAAGAAGTAGAAGGGCGACACGTCGGCGAGGCCGGCGCGCACGGCGACGAAGGCGGAACTCCAGATCAGCACGAAGACGAAGGGGGTGCTCGCCGCCCCGAGGTCGCGCCAGTGGTCGGATAACCGGTTCAGATTCGGGCCTTCACCTCGCGGGCGAAGCGCTCCATGCGCTCAACCGTGGCGGCAATGGTCTCCGCCTGGACATTGACGATGAGGTGCTCGACGCCGAGTTCGGCGAGCTTGCCGGCATCGTCCACCAGCGCCTGGGTACTGCCCGACAACAGCCGGCGCTCGCCCGTATCGGTCTTGATCTCATTGCCGTCCATCGCCCAGTTGGCGTTGTAGGCGAGGGTGATGCTGTCCGGGTCGCGGCCGGCTTCGGCGGCATATCGGCGCAGCCGCGCCAGGCGCCCGGCGAAGCGGGGCGCGGTGTCGAGCGGAAAGCGCGGATTGTAGCCGATGGGATACCAGCCATCGGCTACCCGGGCGGCGCGGCGGAGCGCCGGGCCGCTTTCGCCGCCGATCCAGATCGGCGGGTGCGGCTTCTGCACCGGCTTCGGCAGGAACACGATGTCGCGAAATTTCACGAACTCCCCGTCGAACGCTGGATTGTCCTCGGTCCAGAGCGTCTTGAAGGCGCGGATATATTCCTCGGTTACCGCACCCCGCCGGTCATAGTCGGGGGCCTGGATCGCCGCGAATTCCTCGCGCATCCAGCCGGCCCCGCAACCGACCGTGACCCGGCCGTTGGACAGAAGGTCGACGGTCGCCAGCATCTTGGCGGTGACCACCGCCGGCCGGTGCGGCACCACCATGACCGACGTCAGCAAGCGGATCTTACTGGTCTGGGCCGCGAGGAAGCTGAGCAGGGTCACCTGATCCATGCAATCGCCGCCCGCCTGGCCCGGGAAGTTGCCGCCGTCCGAATAGGGATATTTGGATTCGATCTGGCGCGGGATGACGACATGATCGGAAACGGTCAGCCAGTCATAGCCGAGCGCCTCGCCCTGACGGGCCATGGCTGTGATGGTGGCCGGGTTGGCGTTGGCCCCCCGGTGCGGCACGCCGAAGCCGAATTGCATGGTCTGTCCCTTCGTGGTGTCTGCGTGTTAATCTCTATCGAGACGCGGCGGAGACGGCAAGGCAATGGCTAATCTCGGACTCTATGTCGCCTATATGGCCGTATCGGTCGGCCTGATCGTGGTGGCGGTCGGCATCTACATGCTGGTGACGCCCTATCACGAGATCAAACTGATTCGCGCCGGCAACACCGCCGCCGCCTACAGCCTCGGCGGCATGGTCATCGGGTTCGCGACGGCCGTGGCGAGTGCCTCCGCCCACAGTGTCGGCATGGTGGACATGGTCATCTGGTCGGCGGTGGCGCTCATCGGCCAGCTCCTCGCCTTCTTCGCGGCGGCCGCCCTATTGGGTGGCTTCAAGGCGGGCATGGAACAGGACAAGACAAGCTACGGCCTCGCGCTCGGCGCGCTGTCGATCGCCGTCGGCATCGTCAATGCCGGTGCCCTGACTTCTTAGAGCCGAAGGAGTAAACGACATGCTCGGGTTCCTCAAATCTTTCGTCACGGTCAAGGGCAAGCAGGCGGGCCAGGAACTGGTCCGGGCCATCGTCGAACTCGACCCCGAAGGGGCGACCCAGGCCGAACTCGACGCGATGGAACGCGACCTCGACCGCACCGGCCAGATGCTGCAGAAGCTCAGGGCCGACTATGATCGCGAGGTCAAGGAGGCCGAGGCGATCGACAAGACCTACCGCGAGATGATGGCGGCGGCCGAACATCTCGAGGGCAAACTTGCCAACGCCGCGACACCGGAGCTGGACAAGGCCGGCATCGGCCAGAGCCTGGCGAAACTGGTGCATCGGCTCGAGGAGATGGCGCCGCGCCTCGACGAGGAAAAGCAGGACGTCGAGGACGTGAAGGCGATGCTGGGCGAGGCGGAGCAGGCGTTCCGCGCCAAGGCCCAGGCCCTGACCCAGGCACGCCAGACCCTTGACCGCGCCAAGCGCGACATGCAGCGCGCCGGCATGCAGCAGGCGCGGGCCGAGGAAAAGGCGCGCCAGTCGGCCGAGCTCGCCGGCATCCGCCAGACCGGTGGCAACAAGTTGAACACGGCGCTCGACGCCATGCGCAATCGGGCCGACGAAGCGCGCGCCAAGGCAGAGACGGCCAAGATGAAGGGCGAACTGTTGCGGCCCGAGGTGCCGGCCGACGACAAGCATCTGAGCGACGCCATGGCGGCGGTGCGTGGCACGGCCCCCCAGGGCAATGTCGCCGATCGTCTCGCCGCCCTCAAGACGCGGAAATAAGACGCGGCCGCCATGCGCCGTTCGAGCCGCATATCGACCCTGCTCGTCGGCAGCACCTGTCTCTTGATGCTGGCGTCCTGCGGTGACGACGACCAGGACAAGATCAAAATCTATGGCGACGCCGAGGCCTGCACCGCCGAGAATGACGCGGCGACTTGTGAGAGGGAAGCCAAGGAAGCGGCGACGCGCCATGTCGAGACGGCGCCCCGCTATCCGCAACAGCAAAGCTGCGAACAGCTGCACGGTGTCGGCAACTGCCAGCCGACGCCGGTGCGCGATGCCAGCGGCCAGACGGCCAACTGGTTCATGCCGGCGCTGGCGGGCTTCATGCTGAGCCGGGCGCTGAGCAACCCTTATCCGCAGCCCATCTACCGTGACAGTCAAGGCTTCGCCTTTGGCGGCGGCACGGTCTATGGCGGCTACGACGCGGGCCAAAATCGAACCGCCTCGGTGAGCCGGAGCAGCGCCTCGCCGGTCTCGACGGCCGGCGGACCCGGCAGTGTCCGTGGCGGCTTCGGTTCGACGGCGAGCCGGAGCGGCTCGTCGAGCGGCTCCTGAGGATACCGGATGCGCCGTGTAGCAACGAAACCGCGCGCCAACTGGATCGGGCGCGTCGAGGCCCTGGGCTTCGATTTCCACACCATCGAAAGCACGCCCTATTGGGACGAGCGCGCCTATTACGAGTTCACCGCCGCCGAGATCGACCAGATCGAAGACGCGGCCGACAGCCTGCACCGGTTGTCGCTCCAGGCCGTGCAGCACATCGTCGACGACCGGCTCTATGCGCTGCTTGGCATCCAGCCGGCCGCCGCCAAGCTGGTGGAGGAGAGTTGGCAGCGGCGCGACCCCAGCCTCTATGGCCGTTTTGACCTCGCCTACCGGGGCGACGGACCGCCCAAGCTCCTCGAATACAATGCCGACACGCCAACCAGCCTGTTCGAGAGCGCGGTTATCCAATGGCAGTGGCTCGAGGACACCGCCCCAGGCGCCGATCAGTTCAACTCGATCCACGAGGCCCTGGTCGAACGCTGGCGGACGATTCAGGCAGGCGCGGACAACTTCGGTGAACTGCACCTCGCCTCGGTCGCACCCCATCCCGAAGACGAAGGAACGGTTCGCTACCTCCAGGCGACCGCCATCGAGAGCGACCTCAAGACCAAGGTCCTCGCGATCCAGGATTTGGGCTGGAACGGCACCGGCTTCACCGACCTCGAGAACGTCCGGGTGGGCCATCTCTTCAAGCTCTATCCCTGGGAGTGGCTGGTGAAGGAAAGCTTCGCTGGCCATATCGGGCCGAGCGGAATGGTCATGATCGAGCCCGCCTGGAAGATGCTGCTCTCCAACAAGGGGCTTCTGGCGGTGCTCTGGGACCTCTTTCCCGAGCATCCGAACCTGCTGCCGGCGGCCTTCGACCGCGCCGCCGTACCGGGCGACATGGTGGTGCGGAAACCCATCTTCGGCCGCGAGGGCGCCAACATCACCATCGAGCGAAGTGGCGAGATCATTGCCCAGGCCGATGGCCCCTATGGCGACGCGGGTTATGTGTATCAGGCCTATACGCCGCTTGCCGAGGACGGCGGCAATTACGCCGTGCTGGGTGCCTGGATGGTCGGCGACAAATGCCACGGCATGGGCATCCGCGAGGACGACACCCTGATCACCCGCAACACCAGCCGCTTCGTGCCGCACCTGTTCCGGTGATCGCGGCATTCAACTGATTTCGGGGAGCCGGATCGGGCGCACGCGCACGGGCGCGCCATCGGCGACGCGGAGCACGCGCCGGGCCATCGCGTCGACCGGCATGGTGCCGGGCTCGACCTTGTCGTCGGCGACGATCCAGGCGCGCAAGGGTGCCGCGCCCGGCCCGATCAGGTCGACCAGCGCGCCGGCACCCACGCCCAGGCGCGTCATGTCGGCCGGGTTGAGGGGGGCCACGCGCCGCCGGCTCACTTTGCCGGCTGCATAGAGATCGCCGTCGACCGATTGCGCCTTGAGCCAGACCCGATCCGCGAGCTGCTGGCGGCGAAGCCGTAGGCTGGCCGGCTCGTCGGCCGTGCCGTCCTCGGCGATGACGGCGCCATAATGGGCGCGGGCTTGGACCGAGCTGACATAGCCTTCGCGGACATCCTCGGCGACCTCGGCCAAGGGTCGCTCCAGCGGTTCGCCATAGCCGCCGCCGCCCGCCGATTGCAGGATCAGCACGTCGTCCCGTTGCATGGCAAAGCCGCCGACCTTGCCGGGTGTGGCAAACGCGAGCTTTTTTCCGTCGCGCATGATGTAGGAATCGACCGGTGCCGCCGCCTCGCCGCCGAGCACGCCGAAGGGCGGCACCACGGCGCCATCGGAGAGCAACGAGTATTGCGCGTGCTCGGCGGTCAAGCGGATGGCGCGCCGGAGCCCGAGGCCGCCGCGCCTGAAACCATCGCCGCCCGAATCCGTGCCCATCTTGGACCATTCGATAAACAGCGGATAGCGCGTCTCCAGGATTTCGCTTGCCTGGGCGGTGTTGAGGTCGCCCCAGTCGATGGCCGCCATGGTGCTGGGGCCGTCGGCCTCGAGGAAGGCGCCATTGCCGCCGCAGGACCATTCGTAATGCACATATTCCCGGCCTGTCTTGGGGTGGATACCGCCGATCAGATTATGGAACGAGGTGCGGTGGATGTCGGCCGAGACCAGCTCCGGCGCCATCTGGGCGAGGCATCCCAGGGTGGCGGCAATGACGCGCTTCCTGATTTCGCCATGGGAGCCGGCCGGCGCCGGATGGGTCACGTTGACGATGGTGCCCTTGGGCGCGATCACCTTGACCGGCCGGAACGAGCCGTGATTGAGGGCGGCCTTGGGGTCGAGCACGGATTTGAGGGTGATGAAGACCGAGGCGGCGGTGACCGCGAGCGTCGAGTTGACGGGCACCGGCACCTGGGGCGACACACCCGTGAAGTCGGCAATCATCTCCTCGCCTTGGACGGTCAGGCGCAACGGAAGGAGCAGGGGTTCGAGGCCGCGCTCGGAAAAGGTCTCCAGATAGTCCTCGTAATAGGCCTCGCCATCGGGAAGTCGCCCGATCTGGGCGCGCATGCGCGCTTCCGACCGGTCGAGGTTGCGGGCAACACACTCGAGCAGCAGCTCGATGCCGTATCTGCGGATCAGTTCGGCGATGCGCCGCTCCGCCGTCCGACACGCGGAGAGGCCGGAATGGAAATCGCCGAGCCGCTCGCTCGGCACCCGCATATTCGCCATCATTAAGTCCATGGCGGGCTTGTTGATACGGCCCCCCTCGACGATCTTGATGGGCGGGATGCGGATGCCTTCCTGATAAATGTCGACCGCCGTGCCGGACATGGAGCCCGGCACCATGCCGCCCACATCCGCCCAGTGCTCGCGCACGGCCGGGAAGAAGACCAGCCGGTCGCCCTCGAACACCGGATAGATCAGGGTCACATCGTTGAGATGGGTGCCGCCGAGATAAGGGTCGTTCATCAAGATCACGTCACCCGGCGCCAGATCGCCCGCGAAGGCATCGAGCGAGGCCCGCACCGACCAGGGCAGCGGCACCACATGGGAGCCGATATCCTCGGACTGGGCGACCACTTGGGATTGATGGTCGAAGAGGCCGCAAGAGAAATCCTTGGCATCGTAGATAGCGACCGACCGGGCGGTGCGAAAGACGGTCGCGCGCATCTCGCGCACCACCGAAATCAGGCCTTCGGTCACGACTTCGAGCGTGATCGGGTCGATCGCCGCCATTAGAGGCACTCCAGCACGAGGTTGCCCAGATCGTCGGCGCGGAGCGTGAAGCCGGGCGGCACCACGGTGGTTGTCCCGGCTTCCTCGATCAAGGCCGGCCCCCTCAGCGGTTGGCCCAGGGGGAGGCGCTCGCGATCATAGATCTCGGTCGTCTCGAACTTTGCCGCAAACGCCACCTGACGCTTTCCCATGCGCGCGCCAGCGAGGCTGCCCGTCTGGCTCTGGCGCGGCAAGGCGGGCTTGGCATCCAGGCCATAGGCGGCCAAGCGGAAGCAGACCACTTCGCTCGCATCGTCGGGCGCGTGGGCGTAACGCTCCTCATAGACGCGGCGGAATTGGGCCTCGATCTCGCTCGGCCCCGCTCGGCCCTCGGTGAGCGGCACGGCGAGCTCGAAGGCCTGGCCCTGGAAACGCATGTCGAGGCTCGCCTCGAAGCGCATGGCGTCGTCGGCGAAGCCGGCGTCGGCCAGCGTCTGGCGTGCCTCATGGCGGAGGCCACCGACGATCTCCTCGATCAGCGCCGGGCCGAGGTCCCGGGTCGCTATCAGGCGGGTGCGCGAATAGTCGCCGCGCGCATCCGCCACCAGCAAGCCAAAGGCCGAGAAATTGCCGGGGAAAGGCGGTATCAGCACGCGGCGAATGCCCAGCTCCTCGGCGATGAAGGCGGCGTGTAAGGGTCCCGCGCCCCCATAGGCGAACAGCGTGAAGTCGCGCGGGTCGATGCCGCGCATGATCGAG
Source organism: Alphaproteobacteria bacterium (assembly GCA_009694185.1). Taxonomy (GTDB): domain Bacteria; phylum Pseudomonadota; class Alphaproteobacteria; order SHVR01; family SHVR01; genus SHVR01. The sequence continues at coordinate 24,939 of SHVR01000013.1, forward strand.
ATTTCCTTGATGGTGCCGGTCATGCGCGTGACCGCCAGACGCACGATACCATCCGCCATTTGGATGGCATCGAGGTCGAGCGGCCGGGCGATGGCCTCGACGGCGGCCCGGGCCAGCGCCGGGTCGAGGGCGATCTCGCCACCCAAGGGTGCGGCCGGCGCCAGGCGCCCGAGCACCATATTGGCATCGGTGACCGTGGGCTGGTTGCCGCCCCGGCCATAGCAGGCGGGACCCGGCACGGCGCCGGCACTTTCCGGGCCGACCGAAAGGAAACCGCTATTGCCGAGCGAGGCTATGCTGCCGCCGCCGGCACCCACCGTGCTGATCTCGATCTGTGGTACGCGATTCGGCAGGCCACCGACGGCGCCCTCGTTGGTCATGGCAAAGGCGTGGCCGCGCACCAGGCAGCAATCGGTGCTCGTACCGCCCATGTCATAGGTGATGATGTCGGCATGGCCCGCTTGGCGCGCCACATGGACGGCGCCGATCACGCCGGCCGCCGGTCCCGACAGCATCGAGCCGACGGGCCGGCGAATGATCTGGTCGGCGGGCAAGGTGCCGCCGTTCGAGGTCATGATCGAGACCGGGCGCGTATAACCGCGCTCTTGCAGGCGCTCCTTGAGGGCGCCCAGATAGCTCGCCATGCGGGGCGCCACATAGGCGTTGAGGGCCGTGGTGGCGAAGCGCTCATATTCGCGTGCCTCGCCGAGCACGCCGGCTGACGTGGCGATGAAGGCGCCGGGGAGTGCCTGCGCCAGAATGTCGCGTGCCGCCCGCTCGTTGGCCTCGTTGGCATAGGCATGCAGGAAGCAGATGGCGACCGCGTCATAGCCGCCGGCCGCAAGCGTGTTGGCGAGGCGTGCCGTCTCCGCCCGGTCGAGCGGAGCCATGATCGTGCCGTCATGGAGCGTGCGTTCGTCAACCTCGAAGATGCTGGATCGCTGCACCAAGGGCGGCGGGCGAACGGCCTTGATGTCGTAGAGCTGGGTGCGGTTGCCGCGCCCGACGATCAAAACGTCGCGAAAGCCCCGGGTCGTCACCACGGCGAGCTTGGCGCCCTTGCGCTCGAGGGTGGTGTTGGTTGCGATCGTCGTGCCATGGGCGAATTTGGCGACCCGGGCGAGGTCGATGGCCAGCCGGTCGATGCCGGCGAGGATGCCGATGGACTGATCCGACGGCGTCGATGGCGTTTTGGCGAGGCTGAGTTCGCCCGTCGCCGCGTCATAGAGCACCAGGTCGGTGAAGGTGCCGCCCACATCGACGCCCAGCCACAGCATCCAACTTCTCCTTCGGATCGCCACCCTAGAGTTTCATGCCGACCGGCACCAGCCTCCGGATTTGCGTTCCGCGCAAACGTTGATCCCAATATAAAGCCAAAGCAAAGCCATTATGCTATTGTAAAATCACAAAACACAGAAATTTATAAGAAAATTATAGAATATATTGCATGTTATTTCGATAAACACTATATATGATTTTCCACCGTTTGTCACCCGCCGATGAGCCGCGGAAAGAGGTGCCACCATGACCACGGAAAAGCAGATTGCCGCCAACCGGCGGAACGCCCAACTCAGTACCGGCCCGCGTAGCGCGGACGGCAAGGAGATGACGAGCCGGAATGGGCAGCTCAAGGGGGGGCGCCGACCGGCGGCGCCACCATGACGACGTTCTGGCGACAGAGTTCGGCGCCTTGCACCGGGAGCTGATTGACCAATATCAGCCCCAGGGCGCCGTCGAGGCGGAGCTGGTAGACGGTATCGCCGCCGACTTCTGGCGTCGGCGTCGGGCGGCGAGCCTCGAGACCGCCCTCTTCGACCCGGCGGACGGGCGCGCGGGCACGATCGAGCGGCTTGTGCCGGCGGCGGCGATCGAGCGGGACATCGGCTATGGCCAGCGCCTCTACCACGCCTTCGTCTACGCCAATAATACCGGCGCCGATTTCGCCAAGCTGGCGCGCTATCTGGCGGTGATCGACGCCTCGTTGCACCGCAACCTGCAAACCCTCGCCCGACTCCAGGCGGGCCGAGGACGGCGCGGGGGCGAGGACACGGTGGAGATGGCGGCGGTGGCGACGGTGATGTCGGGTTAAAATGACGCCGAGAACTAATACTAAGCCTCGATGAGCTTGCCTCATCGAGGCTTGGCCGGCGCGACCGCGCCGCGCCGCCGATGCGGCGAAAGCCAAGCGCGCGGAGCGCACGCCCGGCGTTTGAGGGCGTCTCGATGATCGGTTTCGATCATCGAGACCTGGTATAATAGGTCGCCGCCCGATCATACCCTGTGCGTTATACGCTTTACGTATTACTTGTTGCAATATACTCTGGTGGTTCCATGATCAGATCCTTTCGTGATCGCGCCACCGAGCGGCTTTGGCTGGGCGAATTCGTCAGGCGGTTCGGCGGCATCGCAAAGCAGGCCGTGCGAAAGCTCGACATGCTTCATCATGCCCGCGACCTTGGCGACTTGCGTGCGCCTCCGGCAAACCGGCTGGAAGGACTTTCGGGAGACCGCCGGGGCCAGCACTCGATCCGTATAAATGATCGGTGGCGCGTTTGCTTCACATGGACCAAGGAGGGTCCGGCACATGTCGAAATCGTCGACTACCATTAAGGGGGTTCCTCAGCACCCTGTTAAGGGGGTAGCCACCCCCAATCGCGTGACCACCCATCCAGGCGAAGTGCTGGCCGAGGAATTTCTGAAGCCGTTGGGCATGTCGGTGAACGCGCTTGCCATGGCGTTGCGCGTACCGGCGACGCGCATCGGCGCCATCGTCAACGGCGGACGGTCGGTGAGCGCCGATACGGCGTTGCGGCTGGCGCGCTTCTTTGGCACCAGTCCGGAATTCTGGGTGAATTTGCAAGCCGTGCACGACCTGACCAAGGCAAGACAGGAAAGTGGCGCCACGATTGCGCGGGACGTTCGGCCGCGCGCCAAGTGAATGGACCGCCGAGGGGGAATGGCAGGCCATTTCGCGCTCGCCAACAATTCCCGGGCCGATATCGGCAAGCTGGTGCGCTATCTCGCGGTGATCGACGGGTCGCCGCACCGCAATCTGCAAACCCTCGCGCGCCTCCAGGCGCTGCGGGGATTGCGCGCGGGAGCGGAGGCGGTGGAGACGGTGGCTTTCCTACACCACTACTCGGGGCACGACCACGCGGTGGGGGTGGTCGACGGCGAGAAAACCGAAAGAGGTCGAGGCGCCAACCCTGCCCATGTGAGGGGAGGGTGAGGGGGAGTGTTTCCGGACATTTTGAAACCGCTCTAGCGCCCGAGATAGGAGGCCAGCACCTCCGGGTTGTTGATGAGCTCTTTTGCCCGGCCGGAATAGGCGATGGCGCCGTCCTTCAGCACATGGGCGTCTTCGGCAACGGCCGCCGCCACGCCCACATTCTGCTCGACGATCAGCATGGTGAGGCCGCGGGCGTGCAGGCCGACCAGGGTCTCGATCATCGCCTCGACGATGATGGGGGCGAGGCCGACCGAGGGCTCGTCCATCAACAAGAGGCGCGGCCGCGCCATCAGCGCCCGACCGATGGCGACCTGCTGCTGCTCGCCGCCCGAGAGGCTGCCGGCCCGCTTGGTTCGCTTTTCCTTGAGGCGCGGAAACAGGCTGTAGATCTCGTCGATGTCGGCCTGGATCTGGCGGCCGCCTGGGCGGGTCGCGGCGCCGAGTTCCAGATTCTCCTCGACCGTCATCTGGCTGAATACTTCGCGGCCCTGGGGCACCTGCACGATGCCCGCCTTGACCATGCGGTCGGGCGCCCAGCCGGCCATCTCTCGGCCCTCGAATTTGACCGAGCCGGCGCGTGGCGGCACCAGGCCCGAGAGCGCGTTGAGGATGGTAGTCTTGCCGGAGCCGTTGCCGCCGAGGAGGGCCACGATGCCGTTCGACGGCACCTGGAACGAGACGTCCCTCAGCACCTCCGTGACGCCATACCAGACATTGAGATGGCTGATTTCAAGCATGGGCCTGGGCGCCCAGATAGGCCTCGATCACCAGCGGGTCGTCGCGGACCGATACAGGATTACCATCGGCGATCTTGCGCCCGGAATTGAGGACCACGATGCGATCGGAGACCGCCATCACCAAGCGGATCACATGCTCGATCATCACCAGCGTGATGCCCTTCTCCTTGCGGATGCGCCGCAAGAGTTCGTCGAGCTCCGCCACCCGGTTGATCGAGAGGCCGACCGCCGGCTCGTCGAGGAGGACCACCTTGGGCTCGTTGATGAGCGCGCGCGCGATCTCGACGATGCGCTGCTGGCCGAATGAGAGCGCGTTGCCCGGCCGGTCGGCGAAATGGCGGAAGCCCACGAAATCGAGCGCCGCCTCCGCCTTGGCGCGCAGGCGCGCTTCCTCCCGGCGCATGGCCGATGTCCGAAAGGCCGATTGGAAGAGGCCCGCATGGCTGGCGAGGTGCAGGCCGGTCATCATGTTCTCCAGCACGGTCATGCCGGGGAACAGTTGCGACGACTGGAAGGTGCGGCCCAAGCCCATGCCGGCGACGGCGCTCGGCTTGCGTCCGGTGATCAGGGTGCCATTCAGCCAGATCGCGCCCTTGTTCGGCTGGGCCATGCCGCAAATGACATTCAACAAGGTCGTCTTGCCGGCCCCGTTCGGCCCGATGATGCCGACGATCTCGCCCGGTTCGACGTCGATGCTCACGTCCGCAAGGGCGTCGACGCCGCCGAACGAGACCGAGACGTCCTGGACGCTCAGGATGGCGCTCATTCGGCGGGCTTGCGTGTGGCGGCCGGGGTGGGTTCGCTCGGCGCCGTTTGGTCGGGCCCCGCCTTGTAATGCAGTCGCTCGTCCCAGCCGAGCTTGCGGCGCAAGAGGTCGACGATGCCCCGCGGCTGGAACAGCACGAAGGCGAGCAGCAGGCCACCGAAGGCGATCTCCATGGTCGCCTTGAACTCGCGGATCACTTCAAGGAGGACCACCAGGATCACGGCGCCGATGATCGAGCCCATGATCGAGCCGAGGCCGCCCATCACCACCGCCGCCTTGTGGAGGACCATCTGTAGGAGATCGAAACCCTCGGGGCCGACAAAGCCGAGCACGCCGCCATAGAGCGCGCCCGCCGTGCCGGCGTAAAAGCCGGAGAGCGCGAAGGCCAGCGCCTTGTAGCGCAAGAGATCGATGCCGAGGGCCTGGGCGGCGATCTCGCCATCGCGCATGGCAACGAAGGCGCGGCCGATGCGCGAGCCCATGGCGTTCCAGGCGAACCAGATGAGGCCGGCGGCCGCCAGCCAGCTCAGCAGATACATGCCATTGGGTTGGGTGAGTGGCAGCGGGCCGAAGTCGATGCGTGGTGGCGAGAAGCCGCCGGCGCCGAATGTAACCGTATCCCAATGGGACATGACCCAGAGGGTGAACTGGGCAAAAGCAAGGGTGACCAGCGCCAAATAGATGCCCGAAAGCCGGAGCGCCGGCAACGCCATCACCGTGCCGCTCACCATAGCAATGAGTGCCCCCGATGGCAAAGCGAGCCAGTAGGGCACACCGAAATGCGCTTGGAGGAGGCCGGCGCCATAGGCGCCGATGCCGAACATGGCGGCGTTGGCGAAGGCCAGTTGGCCCGCATAGCCGATCAAGAGATTGAGGCCCACTGCCAGGATCATGTAGAGGAGCACGAGGTTGGCGATGAAGACGTAGTATTTGTTGGCCAGGAACGGCACGACGGCAAGCGTTACGAACAAGGCGAAAATGAGGTTCCGTGGCGAGAGCAAACGGCGCATGTCAAACGCGCCGGACGCCGCGGAGGCCAAACAGCCCCGTCGGCAGGAAAACCATCGCGAACATAATGACGACGAAGGCCGAGACCTCTTCGAGGCCGGTGTGGATATAGCCGGCGGCCATCTTTTCCAGGAGGCCGAGGACGATGCCGCCCGCAATGGCACCCGGGATGCTGGTGAGCCCGCCCAGGACAGCGGCGGCGAAGCCCTTGACGAACAGCACGAAGCCGATGTCGGGCGACAAGAGCGTGATCGGCGCCATCAACACGGCGGCCGCGCCCGCGACGGCCGCGCCCACGCCGAAGGTGTACATATACACCCGGTCGACGCGAATGCCGACCAGGGTGGCCGCCTTCGGGTTGTTGGCGGTCGCCTGCATGAATTTGCCGGCGCGCGTGAGCTTGAAGAAAAGCGCGAAGGCGACCATGACGACGACGGCGGCACCCATCACCACCAGCTCCTGGGACATGACCATCAATCCCAGGAACATGATCGGCTCCGGCGAGATGAGCGGCGGAAAGGCGATATGATGCCCGGAACTGCCCCAGGCACTCCTGGCGATGCCCTTGAAGATGAACGAGAGGCCGACCATGGCGAGGAGGACGCTGACCAGGGTCTGACTGCGCATCAGCGGCCGGAAAGCGATTCGGTCGGTGACGATCCCGATGGCGAAGGCGCAGGCCACCGCCATGAACAGCGAGAGGACATAGGGCACCCCCAGCATGGCGTGGAAGCTGTAGGCGAAGAAGCCGCCGAACATGAACATCTCGCCATGGGCGAAGTTCACCACCTGGGTTGCCTTGAAGACCACCACCAGGCCAAGGGCGACCAAGGCATAGAGCGCCCCCGTCGTCAGACCGGCGGCGATCAGGTAGGAAAACATCTCCATCTGGGAAACCTGCTGCCGGCGGCGGCCCGCGCCGCCGGCCTCCATCGGACGCCGCTTAGTTCAGGGTGGTGACGCCGATCACCGTCGGCTTGCCGTCCTGGATCTGGATCCAGGCCGGGCTCTGGTTGCATTGGTGGCTGGTCGGCGCGTTGCAGGTGATCGGGCCCGGATAGACATCGGTCTTGAAATTCTTGATCTTGCCCATGGCTTGCAGGAACGCCTCGCGCGTCAGGTCCTTGCCGGCATTTTTCAGGGCCTCGACCATGACTTGGGCGCTGCCGATGCCGTTTAAATTGAACACCGAGAGTTCGTCGCCCGGGAACAGCGCCTTGATCCGCTTGCTCCATTCGGCCATCTCGGGATCGGTCGGCTGATAGCGCGTCGCGGTGATGGTGAAGAAATTGTCGAGCGCACCCGGCAGGCCCACCTGCTTCTGGAACACGTCCATGTCGTTGATCGCCGTCTGGCCGACCCACAGCGGCTTGAAGCCGAGCTTCAGGGCATCGCGCACCAGAATGGCGCCCGCCTTGGGATATGTCACCAGAATGATGCTGTCGGCGCCCTTGCCCTTGATGCGCAGGATCTGGGCCGTGGCATCGTTGGGCTCGGCCTGGATTTCCTCGTCGGCCACGGGCGTGATGCCCTTCGCCTTGAAGGCTTCGAGTAGCGGCGTGTAGCGCGCCATGCCCCAGGCGTCGTGCTGGGCGACGATGGCGATGTTCTTGGCGCCGCGCTCCATGGCGAACTGGAGCTGGGCGCGGCTCTCGACCGAAGCGGTGAGCTGGGTGGTGAAGATGTTGGCGGCGACCGGGTTGGTGATGCCGTCTGCCACGGCGGAATTGACCACCATGGGAATCTTCGCGGCCTCGAGTTCCGGGCGCACGGCGAGTGTGGCGTTCGAGCAGGCGCCGCCGACGACGGCGAAGACCTTGTGGTCGTAGGCGAGCTTCTTGATGGCGCCGATGGCGCGCTCGGGCTTGCAATCGTCATCCTCGCGCACCAGGACGAGCTTGCGTCCGTGAATGCCGCCTTGGGCGTTGACTTCGGCGAACACCGCCTCGACGCCGTTCATGGCGAGCTTGCCCCACATATAGATCGGGCCGGACAACGGTCCGATGGCGCCGATCTTGATCTCGCTCTGGGTCACGCCGGTGCTGTCGGCCCGCGCCGCCGCAACACCGAGAAGTGCCGCCACGCACAAACCGGCCGTCGCGGCCAAGAGACCATGCTTTGTCGCAGTCATTATCCAACTCTCCTATTACGATGGCCCAGATTTTCATCTGACCCGGTTTTGCGCAAAACGTCCAGCCATTGCGCGGGATCGCTCTCCCAGCGCCCATCAACGCCCGACGAAATGGGGTTTCCGCTTCGCGACGAAGGCGCGCGCACCTTCGGCATAGTCGGCGCTCTCGCTCGCCCTGAGCATCAGCGCGTGGACCGCGTCCGCCGCCGCCCCGGTCGCGCCGGCGGCCACGGCATCGAGGGCGAGCTTGGCGCCTTGGATGGACAGCGGCGCGTTTTCCACCATGCGTTGGGCGAAAGCGAGTGCTGCGCGCAATGCGTCATGCTCGCTCACTTCCTGCACCAGGCCGATGCGGAGTGCCTCGGCCGCGTCGATCCATTCGCCGGTGAAGAGGATGCGCTTGGCGTTGGCGAGCCCGACGGCGTTGCACAGCGCCCGACATTCCTCCAGGGCATAGACCACGCCAAGCCGGGCGGCCGGAATGCCGAATCGCGCCGTTTCGTCGGCAATGCGAAAGTCGCAGCAAAGCGCCAGGCCGCAGCCGCCGCCCATGGCATAGCCCGAAACGGCGGCGATGGTGGGTTTAGGCAAATGCGCCAGGGCGGCTTCCGCCCGAAGCACGTCCTGCTCATAGATTGCCGTGGTGGCGGCATTGTTGCGCGCCGTGGCGAATTCGCCGATGTCGGCGCCGGCGCAAAAATGCCCGCCCGCGCCGGTCAGGATGACGGCGCGCACCGTGCCATCGGCGGCCAGCGCCTCGAACATGTCCCCCATCGCCCGCCAGCCCGCCCGGTCGATGGCGTTGCGCTTGGCCGGCCGGTCGATGGTGACGACCGCGATGCCGCCGGTCTCGTGCCCCACATGAATATCCATGGCCCACCCATGTCCGCATTGCCAAGCCGCCAAAGAGCCGACAATCTGGATGAAATCAAGCCCCATGGAGGATGCAATGGCGTCGGCGTTGACCGGTCTCAAGGTGGTGGACCTGACCTCTAATCTCTCCGGCCCCTATTGCGCCATGATCCTGGCCGACCAGGGCGCCGACGTGATCAAGGTTGAGCCGCCTGGCGGCGGCGATGTGATGCGCCAGACTCCGCCCTTCGTCGGCGGCGAGAGTGCCCCCTTTATGCTCTGGAACCGCAACAAACGCAGCATGGTGCTCGATCTCAAGCAGCCCGAGCATCTGGAGGCGTGCCGCAAGCTGGCGCTTGGGGCCGACGTGCTGATCGAGAATTGGCGCCCGGGCGTGGCCGAACGCTTAGGGTTGGGCTACGCGGCGCTTGCGGCGCGCAATCCCCGGCTGGTTTACGCCTCGATCTCGGGCTTCGGCCAGACCGGTCCCTATAGCCGGCGCGGCGGCTTCGACCTCATCTCCCAGGCGATGTCGGGTCTCGCGGCGATCAATGGCGAAGAGGAAGGTGGACCGCTGCGCCTGCCCATCGCCATTTCCGACGTGGCCGGCGGCATGTTCTGCTCGATCGGCGTGCTCTCGGCGCTCGCCGCCCGGGAGAAGACCGGACGCGGCCAGCAGGTGGATGTCTCGCTCACCGAATCCGCCATCTCGTTCTGCGTCTATGAGGCGGCCTATTATTTCGCGACCGGCCAGGTGCCGCCCCGCCTCGGCCAGCAGCATCGCGGCAGCTCGCCCTACCAGATCTTCAAGACCCAGGACGGCTGGCTCGCGCTGGGCGCCTCCTCCCAGCAGCTCTGGGTCAAGGCCTGCAAGGTGCTGGGTTGCGAGCCGCTGCTCGCCGACCCGCGATTCCTCGCCAAAGCCGACCGGGTGAAGAACAACAAGGCGCTGGTGGCCATCATCCAGGACATTCTGGAGCAGGACACGACCGATGCCTGGTTCCTGAAGCTCGACGCCGCCGGCATCCCGGCGGGACCGGTGATGAACCATCACGAGGTGTTCACCAACCCGCATGTGCTGGCGCGCGACATGGTGGTCGAGGTCGATCATCCGAGCGCCGGCAAGACCCGCACGCTCGGCATCCCGGTGAAGCTCTCGGCCACACCGGGCGCCATCCGCCGCCCGGCACCGCGCCTTGGCGAGCACACGCAAGAGATCTTGGCCGAACTCGCCGCCCAAGGCAGCAAGGCGGCGGAGTAGGCATAAGCCTATGCCGCGCGTGCTCACGAAAGCCCGGACGTTGGCTCCCTACCGTGTTGCCCGCGAATGGGCCGAAGCGCTCTGGCGAATTACGGTGGATGCCAAACGCGGGGCGGAGTAAGAACATGATCGGGCGGCCCTTGCGGCAGGCCTAGGGAAACCAAGGGGGGAATCAATGCGCAAGTTCGCCATGGCCGTGACAACGGCGCTGGTAATGGCAGGGGCCGGCCAGGTGCTGGCTCAAGGCACGGTCAAAATCGGCGCTATTTATCCATTAAGCGGCAATGCCGCGAGCGCCGGGCAATCGTCCAAGGCGGCGATCGAGATGGCCGTCGATATCGTCAACCAGGACCTCTTGGATCTGGGCGACCTGGCCATGGCGAAGGGCGCCGGCCTCACCAACATGAAGGGCGCCAAGGTCGAGGTGGTGTTCGCCGACAATCAGGGCACGCCCGCCGCCGGCCAAAGCCAGGCACTGCGGCTGATTACCGAAGAAAAAGTGGCGGCCATCGTCGGCGCCTACCAGTCCGGGATTACGTTGACGGCGAGCGCCGTCGCCGAACGCTACGGCATCCCGTTCCTCACGCCGGAATCGGTAGCGACCAATTTGACCGAGCGCGGCTTCAAATGGTTCTTCCGGGCCACGCCCATCACCAGCGACCTCGCCGCCGCCTATATCGACTTCCTCAAGGAACGCCGGGCGGCGGGCAAGAAGATCGACAGCATCGCCATCGTCAACGAGAACACCGAATATGGCTCGTCGATCGCCGAGAGCCTGCGCAAGGCCTTTGGCGCCAACGGTTTCAACGTCACCATGGAAATTCCTTACAGCGCCAACACCAGCGATGTGCAGCCCCAAGTCCTTCAGCTCAAGGACAAGAATCCGGACCTGGTGATCTTCGTGACCTACACTTCGGATGCCATCCTCTATGCCAAGGCGATGCGCAGCCTGAATTACCGGCCGACCATGATGCTGGCCGACAATGCCGGCTTCAACGATCCGGCCTTCGTCGAGCAGGTGGGCAATCTGGTGGAAGGCGTGATCAACCGGAGCGCCTTCGCGCCGGGCAATCCCGGCACCATCCCGCATCGCATCAACGAGATGTTCAAGGCCAAGACCGGCCGCGATTTGGACGATCCGTCGGCGCGCGCGATGATGGGCATGCTGGTGATGTGCGATGCGATCAACCGGGCCGGCGGCACCGAGCCCGCCAAGATCCAGGCGGCACTCAAGGCGACCGACCTCAAGGTAAACCAGATCCTGACCGGCTATCGCGGCGTCAAGTTCGACGAGAAGGGCCAGAACATCCTGGCTTTCACCCTCATTACCCAGATGCATGACGGCAAATACGTGCCGGTCTGGCCGGCGGGTCAGGCGAGTGCGCCGGTCAAGGACTATGTCGGTTGGCGGTAAGCCATAGCGGACGGAAAAACCGGCCCTAGCCTTGTCGCCGATCCTCCTGCAAGTGATCGTGGGCGGCCTCCTGTTGGGGGCCGTCTACGCGCTCTTTTCGTCGGGCCTCACCCTCATTTGGGGGATGATGAACGTCGTCAACTTCGCCCATGGCGACTTCGTCATGCTGGCGATGTATGTGGCGTTCTGGACCTGGGCCATCATCGGCGGTGGCCCCTTGCTGTTCACGCCGCTCGCGGCATTCGCGCTGGCCGTGCTTGGGGTCGTGGTCTATTTCGGCGTGGTCAAGCCGGTGATGGGCGGGCCGATGCTGGCCCAGATGCTTGGCACCTTCGGCCTGGCGCTGTTTCTGCGCTATTCCGCCTTCTGGGCATTCACCGCCAACTTTCGCACGCTCCCCGAGGACATGATTCCCGGCTCGTTCGTCGTCGGGGGTGTCCGCTTCGAAGCGGCCAAGGTGGTGGCCGGCATCGTGGCACTGCTGCTCACCATCGGCCTGCATCTGCTGCTGACCAAGACACGCCTCGGCAGCCGCATGCTGGCGGTCTCGGAGGATCGCCAGGCGGCGATGCTGATGGGCATTCGCCCGGACCGCATGCAGGCGATTGCCTGGGCCTTGGCCGCCGGTGCGACCGGTGTCGCCGGTGCCCTGATCGCGACCTTCTTCTATGTCTCGCCCACGGTCGGCGAGACCCTGGCGGTGATCGCCTTCGTCGTCGTCTCGCTGGGGGGCTTCGGCAGCGTGCCGGGTGCCTTGGTGGCGGGCCTCCTCATCGGCGTCATCGAGTCGCTCTCGGCGTTCTGGATCGGCGCGGTCTACAAGGACGTGCTTGTCTATGCCCTGTTCCTGGTGGTGCTCTGGGTTCGTCCCCAGGGCCTCTTCGGGAAACTCTGATGGCGCGTTTCGTCTTGGCCGTCGCGATAGCCATTGCCCTCGTCTTCCCGCTGGTCTTCAGCGGCGCCTTCTACGAGCGCGTGGCGGCGCTGACCCTCCTTTATGCCATCGCGGCCTCGGCCTGGAATTTGATCGGCGGCTATGCGGGCCAGGTCTCGGTCGGGCATGTGGTGTTTTTCGGCTGCGGCGCCTATGGCGCGGCGGTCGCCTATAGCGAATGGGGCTTGCCGCCGATCGCGGGTCTGCCTCTGGGCGTTGGCGCCGCCGTGCTGCTCGCGGCCCTCGTCGGCGTGCCGACGCTCCGCCTCTCGGGCCATTATTTCACCATGGCGACGGTGGCGCTCGCGGAACTCATCCGCATTCTGGTCGGCAATGTTCCGGTGCTGGGTGCCGCGGTCGGCCTCATGGGGCCGGCGGTGCCGCGCAGCGTGTGGGACCTCTCCTTCACCTCGAGTCTCCCCTATTACTATCTTTTCCTGGCGGTGCTGGCGGGCTTGCTGCTGTTCACCTGGTGGATGGAGCGGAGTCGCATGGGCTTCTATCTCCGGGCGATCAAGGGCTCGGAGCGCGCCGCGCGCAGCCTCGGTATTCCGGTTGGCCGTTACAAGCTCTATGCGTTGATGTTGAGCGCCGGCTTCACCGCCGTCGCGGGCGCCCTCTATCTGGTGATGGTGGGCTTCGTCGATCCCGACAGTGGCGTCGGCATTCTCCTCTCGGTCAAGATGCTGATCATGGCGGCGCTTGGCGGCGCCGGCACCCTCTTCGGGCCGCTCATCGGCGCGCTGATCCTGGTGCCGCTCGAAGAGATCAGCAACAGTCTCCTGGGCGGCCAGGGCTCGGGCGTGACCTTTGTCGTCTATGGCGGCATCATCCTGCTGATTGCCGTGTTCCAGCCGGGCGGCATCTTGGCCATGGTCGCTGGTTGGTGGCGAAAGTCATGACACCGTGTTGATCGAGGCGCGCGGCGTCACCATGCGGTTTGGCGGCTTCACGGCCGTCGATGCCGTCGATCTCGATGTGGCGGAAGGCCGGATCACCGGCCTCATCGGACCGAATGGCGCCGGCAAGTCGACTTTCTTCAATTGTCTTGCCGGCGATTATCGGCCGAGCGCCGGGTCGATCCGCTTCGCGGGCCGCGAAATCGCCGGCCTTACACCCGAAAGCCATGCCCGGCTTGGCATGGCGCGCACTTACCAGGTGCCCCATACCTTCACCGACATGTCGGTCGGCGACAATGTCATGGTGGGTGCCTTCTTGCGCCACCGCCGCACGGCCGACGCGCGCCGCGCCGCCGACGCGGTGTTGGAACGAACCGGCCTTGCGGGCCAAGCCCGTCATCGCGCCAGCAGTCTCGGCACGGCCGGCCGCAAGCGGCTGGAAATTGCGCGGGCATTGGCGACCGAGCCCAAGGTGCTGCTCTTGGACGAGGCGCTGGCGGGATTGACCGCGACCGAGATCCAGGCGGCCATCACCCTGGTGCGCGATATCCATCGGAGCGGCATCACCATCGTCATTGTCGAGCACATCATGGAGGTGATCCTCTCGCTCGCCGATCGAGTGACGGTCTTTCACCACGGCCGGATCATCAGCCAAGGGACGCCCGGCGAGGTTACGGGCGACCCCAAGGTGGTCGAGGCCTATCTCGGTCGCAGCCTGGAGCGTCAGCGTCAGCGCGCGGCGGAGGCAAGCGGGTGAGCGACACCCTCCTCGACATCAGCCATATCGAAGTCCGCTATGGCGATCTGGTGGGCGTGGCCGACGTGTCGCTCAAGGTGCCTGACGGCGGAATCGTGGCGCTGCTCGGCTCCAATGGCGCCGGCAAGACCACCACCCTCAACGCGGTGGCGGGCCTGGTCCAGGCCACCTCCGGCAGCATTCGCTGGCTCGGCGAGGAGATCCGGGAACTGCCGGCCTTCGGCGTGGTGGGCAAGGGCCTGACCCTCTCGCCGGAAGGCTGGCGCCTCTTTGTGCAGCAGACCGTGGAGCAGAACCTGATCCTGGGTGCCACGCCGCTTGTCGACAAGAGTCGCCAGCGGCCGCTGCTCGAGCGTGTCTATACGATCTTCCCGAGTTTGGCCGAGCGCCGCCGCCAGCAGGCCGGCACGCTCTCGGGCGGCGAGCGCCAGATGCTGGCGATCGGCCGCGCGCTGATGAGCGGACCCAGGCTCCTGATGCTGGACGAGCCGAGCCTGGGTCTGGCGCCGACCATCGTCGAGACACTCTATGAAACCCTGCAAGCGCTGCACCGCGAAGGCTTGACCCTCTTGCTCGCCGAGCAATCGGTCGAGCTCGCCCTCGATGTCGCCGACTATGCCTATGTCTTGCAGACCGGCCGCACCGTGCTCGAGGGACCCGCCGCCGACCTCGCCCGCGACCCCACCGTCCAGCGCATCTATCTCGGCCTCGAATAGCGCTTATACCAGGTCTCGATGATCGAAACCGATCATCGAGACGCCCTCAAACGCCGGGCGCGCGCTCCGCGCGCTTGGCTTTCGCCGCATCGGCGGCGCGGCGCGGTCGCGCCGGCCAAGCCTCGATGAGTCAAGCTCATCGAGGCTTGGTATTAGTTTCGTAGCGGCCGTGTTGCTTCAGCATGGTGTCCCCCGTCTCGCTCAAACCATCGGCCGCCTGAGATACCGCCCGTATCCGGGTTGGCCCAATAGCTTGCCGTCGCGCATCACCACGTTGCCGCGCAGGATGGTCATGACCGGCCAGCCCTTGAAGGTCCAGCCTTCATAGGGCGTGTAGTCGGCGTGGGACGCCAAGTCCTGCCAGCGGCAGACCTTTTCCAGATCGAGATCGACCACCGTGAAATCGGCGTCGGCGCCGATGAAGATATCGCCCTTGGCGGCGGCGATGCCGAAGATCTCGGCCGGCCGCTTGGCGACAAGTTGGGCGATCCGCCGGAGCGGGAGGCCGCGCTTGTGATGACCTTCCGAGAGCAGCACCGGCAGGATCGTCGCACTCCCCGGGAACCCCTGGGCGCTTTGCCAGAGCGGCTTTTCCTTGGTGGCGCGTTTGCGCGGCACATGGTCGGCGCCCACCACGTCGATGCTGCCGTCGGCGAGATAGGCCCAGAGTGCCTCCACATCTTCGGCGGTCCTGAGCGGCGGGTTGGCCTTGGCGAGGATGCCGAGGTCGCTCTCCATGGTGTGGGTCAGGTAATGCGGGCAAGTCTCGATATGGATGCGATCGTAGCGCTCGCGGAAACGGTTCGCTTCCTCGACACCCCTGGCGCAGCTCACATGCGGGACGTAGAGCGTGGCGCCATGGTGCGCCGCGAAGACCATGGCGCGCACCATGTTCTCCCACTCGGTAAAGGCGGGCTTGGCGAGGCTCCAATCGCGGAGCGTGTCGCGGCCCAGGGCGATGAAGCGATTGCGATTGCGGTTGAAGAGCTCGATGTTCTCCGGGTGGCAGACAAGGACCGCGCCGGGCAAGGTCGCGGCCTTCGCCATGAGATCGTAGAGGTAGCCGTCATCGGTGCCGGAGAGGCCCATATAGCGCCCCTCCTCGCCCTTGAAGTTCATGAAATATTTGAAGCTGGTGACACCATGGTCGGCGACCGAGCGCGGCAGCTCGTCGATATGGGCATCGACGCAAGTGGTGAAATGGAAGGCGAAATCGACATGCGCCCGGGCCGCGCATTGGGCGAGCGCCGGCTCGAACAGTTCCGCGTAAGGCCCACTCGAGAGAAAATAGGAGAGGATCGTGGTCAGCCCGCCGATGGCGGCCGACGCGGTCTCGGTCCGATATTCGGTGATGGGTTCGGCGAAGCCGAAATGCTGATGGGCGTCCATGCAGCCCGGAAACACATGCTTGCCCGCAACGTCGATGGTGGTACCGGCCTCGGCTGTCTCGCCCGGTGCCAGCAAGCCCGCGATGCGGCCGTCGCGGACGGCGATGTCGGCCCGCCGCTCTGGGCTTTCGGGGAAAACCACCGTACCGCCGCGCAAGATGCAATCGAACGCCATTCCCGTCCTCCCCCGAGCTCGCTTACCGTCAACCCTGCCTGAGCATGGCCAACGCAGCATCGATTGCCGTTTGCGGCACGTCACGCACAATGAAGACGAGCCGGCCGCGCGGATCGGCGTCCGGCCAAGCGCCGAGCCGCCGTGGCTCGTCGAAGACATGTTGTACCCCTTGGATCAGATAGGGCTCGGCCCCCGGGCCGATGCGCAACAGGCCCTTGACGCGCAAGAGATCGCCCTGGGGCAAGCGCCGCAAGGCATCGGTGCAATCGGCATAGCCTTGCCAGGTGAGTGCCGCGTCGATCCAAACGCTGAAGCCACGAATATGCGCGTCGTGCCGGTTCACGTCATGGACATGGGCATCGACGGACGCGTAAGCCTCGGCGGCGAGCCAGCGTCCGACCGCCGATGATTTGCCCGCGGCATCGAAGGGGCCGGCGCCCAGAATGGCGGCTGGATCTAGCGCGCCACGCGCCGCGCGGAGTATCGGCGCCGCCGGGTTGAGTGCCCGGAGGCGCGCCATCAGGCGATCCGCCCCGTCGTCTGTCGCGAGATCAACCTTGGACACGACCAGCCGGTCCGCGACGGCCGCCTGTTTCATGGCTTCTTGGTGATCGTCGAGTTCGGCCAGGCCATTTAATCCATCCACCACCGTCACCACGCCATCGAGGACATAGTGACGGCGGGCGAAGCTCTCCTGCGTCAGCATGTTGAGAATCGGCGCCGGGTCGGCGAGGCCGGTGGTCTCTATCGCCAGGCGCTCGAAGATCGGAATCTCACCCTGCGCGCGGCGGAAATACAGCTCCGCCAGGGTCTCGGAGAGGCTGTTGGCGACCGTGCAACATAGGCAGCCCGAGTCGAGGAGGACGACATTCTCCTGGCCCGGCGCCACCAGGAGATGGTCCAGGCCGATCTCGCCGAACTCGTTCACCACGACGGCGGTATTGGCCATGCCCGGCTGGCGGATGAGATGGGCCAAGAGCGTCGTCTTGCCGCTGCCGAGAAAGCCGGTCAGAAGCGTGACCGGCAGGCGATGCTCATGGCCGGGAGGTGCGCTTGTCATGGCGCCATTTCAGCGCACTTTTGGCCGCCGTGCTAGACGCGATCGCCGGAACCAGCCACGATCCGGGCATATCGCCAGGATCAAGGGGAAGGATAGCGCATGCGTGGGATCGTCGTCTGTCCGCAACCGCGCGCCGCCGATGTAGGCGCCGAGGTCCTGGCTTCCGGCGGCAACGCCTTCGATGCCGCCATCGCGACTGCCTTCGCCCAGATGGTCGCCGACCCCTTCATGTGCGGCGTTGGCGGCATGGGCACGCTGCAATATTTCCGGGCGAGCGACGGCGCCCACGGCATGATCGACTTCCACACCCGCGCCGGCGGCAAGGTCGCGCCCGACATGTGGGTCGAGGCCAGCCGCGGCCGCACTGAAGTATCCGGCTATTCCCTGTTCGACGATTATCGAAGCGACATCGGCTATACCGCCATCATGACACCCGGCACGGTCGCCGGATTCTGGCGGGCGCACCAGATGTTGGCCACCCGTCCCTGGGACGACCTCATTCAGCCGGCGGCGCGGATGGCGCGGGATGGACTCGCCATGACCCCCTTCGCCCGCGACTTTTGGACGCGGCCGCCGACGCCGGGCGTTGCCGACGGTCTGCGACGCATTGCCGCCACGCCCGAGTGCCGGCGCCTCTTCATGCAGCCCGGGGGCCGGCTCTACGATGTGGGCGAAGTGCACCGCAACCCCGACATGGCGCGCACCTTCGAGACCATCGGCGCCGAGGGGGCGGAAGGCTTTTATCGGGGCGCGCTGGGACGGCGGATCGCCGAGGATCTGGCGGCCAATGGCGCTTTCGTCACGGCCGAGGATTTGGCCGGCTATCGGGTGCGCGAGGGTAAGCCGGTGATCGGGCGCTATCGCGGCTGGACCGTCGCCTCCAATCCGCCGCCGGGCAGCGGTGTGACGCTGATCCAGATGCTGCAAATTCTCGACCAGTTCGACCTTGGGGCGCTGGAGCCGGGCTCGGCGGCCCATCTCGATCTGGTTGCCCGGGCCATGGCGGCGGCCCATGCCGACCGCAATCGCTATCTGGGCGATCCCGAGTTCGTGGACGTGCCGGTCGCGCGCCTCATCTCGCCGGAGCGTGCCAGCGACTGGGCGGATCGCATCAAGGGTGGCCTCTTCCTCAAGGGCGCCCGCGAGGCGGTGCCGGCTTGTACCACCCATCTCTCGGTCTATGACGAGGCAGGCAACGCGGTCTCGGTGACCCACACCCTCGGCACCGGCGCGGGCGTCGTGACACCCGGGCTCGGCTTCGTCTACAACAATTCAATGAAGCTCGTCGACCCGGTGCCGGGGGGACCCAACGAGATGCGGCCGGGCAAGGCACGCACCACCGGCATGGTGCCGACCATGCTGCTGAAGGAGGGCAAGCCCCGCATCATCGTGGGTGCCCCCGGCGGCAGCGTCATCATCAGCGCCGTCCTGCAGACCATCCTGAACCTGGTCGACTTCGCCATGTCGCCGATCGAGGCGGTGAGTGCGCCGCGCATCCATTGCGAAGGCGGGGCGGTGCATCTGGAAGCCCGGGTCGAGGCGAGCGTATGCCGTGAGCTCGCCGCCATGGGCCATGATGTACGCCAACGACCGGAAAGCTATGATCCCACCATGTCGCGCGCCCATGTGATCACGGTCGAGGACGGCCGCTGGCTCGGCGCCGCCGATCCGCGCGGTGGCGGCGGCGTGGCGCGCTCGCGCTGAACTCGCGTTCGATATACATGTAAATCAGTGGGTAAATGGTGGTGCCCGGGCGGTGGAACGGCGCATTTTGCGGTGCCGTTGTGCTCGCGGGCGCGAGCGGCTCGCATCCGCGACACCACTTGTTCAAGAGCTTAACGGGTTGATGATTCCGGCGGCAATGAGTGGCATGCTCCCGCCACAACCGCCGCGACAAGCGCCAAGAACGACGGGCTGCCCGCGCTCCAGGAGGAGATCCCATGAACGACGCGACCCCACCGGCCAACGTGCTCAGCCCCGAGACTGTCCTGCACCACATCAAGAAGGCCGGCGTCAGCCACGTCGTCTGGCTGCCCGACAGCGAGACCAACTGGCTCTACATGCTGATGCGGGCCGAGCCCAGCATTCGCCTGGTTGGGGTGAGCCGCGAGGGCCATGCCGCCTCGATCGCGGCCGGCATCTTCGTCGGCGGCGGCCGGCCGCTCATCTTGATCCAGAACACCGGCATGATGGAATCCGGCGATTCCATTCGCGGCTGGCTGCACGGGCTCAATATTCCCGTCGTGCTGATGGTTGGCTATCGCGGTTGGACGCGCCACGGTGTCATATCCGACACGGCCGCGACCTACACCGAACGTTTCCTCAACGCCTTCGATCTCAACTATTACCTGGTCGAGAACGACAAGGACGCGGACCGCATTGCCGTCGCCTTCGACGAGGCGGCCCGCGCCAAGCGGCCCGTGGTCGTCCTGGTGGGCGACGAATATCACGGCTTCAATCGCTAAGGCGGGGAGACAACGCCATGATGTACACGGCCGACATGTTGAAGGCGTTCGCGCCCTACCGCAAAGACGCCATCGTCGTCCCGGGGCGCGGCGGGCGCCATTGGATCAACCAATCCCAGCGCCAGGATCTGGACGCGCCGGTGGGCGATCCCGCCATGGGCGGCCATGCCGGCTTCGGCTTCGGCCTGGCGCTGGCGCAACCCGACCGACAAGTGGTGCTGTTCGATTCCGAGGGCGACCTATTGATGAGCCTCGGCATCCTGACGACGATCGCCGAACTGGCGCCGGCCAACTTCTATCATTTCCTGCTCGACAACGAATGCTACGCAACCACCGGCGGCCAGCCCGTGCCGAACGCCAAGAACGTCGCCTATGAGACGATCGCGCGCGGCTGCGGCTATCCCCGGAGCTTCGCCTTCAGCGAGCTGGATGGCTTTGCCGCGGCGCTCCCCGACATCATGAACAATCCGGGTCCCGTGTTCGTCGCCCTCAAAGTGTTCCCGGAAATCGAGAACGAGCCGATCGGCAAGCGCCGGCGCTGGAACACGCGCGGCCGCGATCAGGTGGTCGGCGACTTGCGCAAGACCTTGGACACGATCGGCCGGGGCGAGGTCATGAAAACAGCAGCGACGGCAGGTTCGTGACCAGGGTGATCAGTTTGATGATCTGGTCGCGGAAGGAGTCGCTGCGGATCGCGGCGACACCGCCGGCGACGGCCGCGAGGGCGAGTGCCAGCAAGACCGCGGCGGCATAAAGCGCCGTTCGCGGGGCCCAAGGCTCTTGCCATTCGTCCGGGCCGGCTGACTGGGTCACATTCGCCCGCCGCCGCAACAGCCGCTTGATCTGGTCGCCATCGGTCTTGGCCGTCGCCTCGAGAACGTTGATGCGGTCGCGCAGCGTCAGCACGGCGTCGAGGATCTCGCGCATCTTGGATTCGGCCACGCGGCCTTGCTCTAGCTGCTCCTGGCGCAGGGTTGCGACTTGCGCCGCCTGAGCGCCGTTTGTCGAACCTTCGACCCGCCGCAATTCCTGGAAGAGCGCCTCGAAGCGGAGCGCGATCGCGGCGTCGGTTGCGGCGGCGATCGCCTGCTGGTCGCGCGCCAGACCATCGAGTTGGGCGACAAAAGCGCTCTCCACCGCCCGGATGAGCTCGTGCTGGTCGATCCGCAACATCTCGACTTGCGCGGTCATCTGCGCTTGGCGACGCTCCTCGAGCCGGCGGTTGAAGCGATCCAATGTCTCGTCGATGCCGGCCAAGAGGGTCGGGACCGCGTCCGGTGTCACCGTGATCGGTTTCACCGCACCGGCCGACGCGGTTGCCGGCGCCGGTCGCGGCTCGGGCGCGCGGGCCGCCTCAAGCCGCCGCGCCTCGTTGCGCACCCGTTTGAGCAAGTCTTGCAATGATTGTTCGGCCATGGCGCTGGGCCTAAGCGAGTGCCATGGGTCCGTCCACCGCCCTCGACTCGCGTCCGCTAGGCGGGGGCGGCGCTGCCTTGCCGGTGCCCTATTTGCCGGCAATGATCCCATCACAATAGTGACGCCTCTTGCTACAATACGCAGGGTCAACCAACCAACGTAACGCTATATCTTGATTCCGTTTATGCACAGAACATTCCGAAAGAATAGCCGCGCCGGCCGCCGCGAGCCGCATTTCGGCCGCGGGTCGCCCCCGTTCAGGCCGGCGTCCAGGCCGGCGTCCAGGCCGGCGGCGGCCCCGCCGGCGGGGACTCGCGGCCGGCGGGCGTCCAAACGCCTGGGACGGCGCCTCCTCGTCTGGGGGAGCGTTGCCGTCATCTGGCTCGCCATCGTCGGGGCGGCGGTGATCGGCTGGTTCGCCTATACCTTGCCGGACGTGACGACGGCCACCAGCACCACCCGGCGCGCCGGCATCACTCTCTTGGCGAGCGACGGCAGCGTGCTTGCAACTTATGGCGAATTCCATGGTGCCACGGTCGACGTGCGCCATCTGCCTCGCCATGTCGGCGAGGCTGTGTTGGCCATCGAGGACCGGCGTTATTTCGAGCATGGCGGCATCGACTTCCAGGGCCTCGCCCGGGCGATGCTGGTCAATTTGTTCGCGGGCGAAATCCGCCAGGGCGGCAGCACGCTCACCCAGCAGCTCGCCAAGAACCTGTTCTTGAGCTCGGAACGCTCGCTTCGCCGCAAGATACAGGAACTGCTGCTGGCCCTCTGGCTCGAGCGCAATTACAGCAAGACCGAGCTTTTGAGCCTCTATCTGAACCGCGTCTATCTGGGTGCCGGCGCCTATGGCATCGACGCCGCGGCAGAGCGTTATTTCGAGAAGCCGGCCAAGGCGCTCGGCCTCTGGGAGGCGGCGGTGATCGCGGGCCTCTTGAAGGCACCTTCGAAATTGGCCCCCACCCACAACCCCGAGGGCGCCATCGAGCGCGGCCTGACCGTGCTGGCGGCCATGGTCGACGCGGGCTTCATCGACCAGGCGACGGCGACCCGCGCCCGGGCGAGCCATGCGGGCTTCGCCGGCGAGCGCAATCGCCTCGGCACGGCCGGGCGATACTTCGCCGACTGGGTGATGGACCAGGTGCAAGGCTTCGTTGGTTTCACTGACCGGGATCTCACCATCGCCACGACCCTCGACCCCACCCTGCAGCGCGCCGCCGAGGCGGGCGTGGCCGAGACCCTGGCGCGGGCGGGGGCCGAGAGCGCGGCGGGCCAGGGTGCGGTCGTGGTGCTGGCGCCCGATGGCGCGGTGCGGGCCCTGGTCGGTGGCCGCGACTATCTCGCCAGCCAGTTCAACCGCGCGACACAAGCCCACCGCCAGCCGGGCTCGGCCTTCAAGCCGTTCGTCTTCCTGGCCGCCATGGATGCCGGCGCGACGCCCGACGACATGGTGCGCGATCAGCCCGTCGCCATCGGCAACTGGCGGCCGGGCAACTTCCGCGACCGCTTCTATGGCGATGTGACCCTGCGCGAGGCGCTTGCCCGCTCGTTGAATTCGGTCGCCGTCCAACTGACCCAGCGCCATGGCGCCAAGGCCGTGGCCCGCGCCGCCGAGCGCCTCGGCATAACGAGCGAACTCCGCCCCGACCTCTCCATCGCGCTTGGCACCAGCGAGGTCACCCTCCTCGAACTGACAGGGGCCTATGCGCCTTTTGCCAATGGCGGCCTGGGCGTGCTGCCGCATGGCATCACCCGGATCCAGGATCGCCAGGGCCAGGTTCTCTATCGCCGCGGCGGCCAGGGCCCTGGCCGGGTCATCGAGGCGACCGCCGCGATCCGCATGGACGACATGCTGCGCACCGTCATTGAGGGCGGCACCGGCCGGGCGGCCCGGCTCGACGGCCGGCCGGCCGGCGGCAAGACCGGCACCAGCCAGGACTTTCGCGACGCCTGGTTCGTCGGCTACACCGCCGACTATGTGGCGGGTGTGTGGTTCGGCAATGACGACCGGCAGCCGATGAAGAATGTGACCGGCGGCACGCTCCCGGCGAAGCTCTGGCATGACGTCATGGCGGCGGCCCATGCCGGCAAGCCCGCGCGCCCCATCCCATTGCCCGCCGCCGAGCGCAATTTCTTCGCCGAGCGGCCTACCGTGTCCCACGCGCCCGCCTGGTCCGGCGAGCGCCGCCATGAAGAGGGTGCCGCTCCCACCCCCGCCCGTCCGCTGCCGCCACCCTCGGGCGGCCAGGTCCGTGCCCAGCCCACCCCGCGCCCGGCCTTTCAGTACACCTTCCCAACCGGCCCCGACGGCGGCTAAGGCGGGGGTGGCCGGGAGCCGCCCGGTCCGAGCCTATCGTGAAATTGTAGTCTGATCGGACTAATGAATTCAGCGCCGATACGAACCTGGAGATGGCCATGATGAAGGCTGAGGCGTCTGCACGATCGGAGGACGCCTCGGCCAACCCACCGGCGGAGCCGGCTATTGGCCCGTCCGCGGAGCCGGCTATTGGCCCGTCCGCGGAGCCGGCTATTGGCCCGTCCGCGGAGCCGGCTATTGGCCCATCGGCCGCGCCGACCATGGGCGACCTGATTGCCCGGCGTTTCGGCCGCCGCGACATCCTCAAGGGCGCGCTGGCGGCGACCGCGGTTTCCCAGATCGCCGGTCCGCTGCTGGCGAGCACGAGCCGGCCGGCAATGGCCGTGACCCTGCCGAGCTTCAGGTTCAACGAGATCGCCCATGGTGTCGACGAGACCCATCATGTGGCGCCGGGCCACGACGCCGACGTGCTGGTCCGTTGGGGTGATCCGGTGCTGCCCGGGGCACCCGCCTTCGATCCGCGCAACCAAAGTGCCCAGGCCCAGGCCCAACAGTTCGGCTACAATTGCGACTATATCGGCTACGCGCCGCTGCCGCCGGGCTCGACGAACCCGTCGCGCGCGATCCTCTGCGTCAATCACGAATCGACGAGCGAAGAGTTGATGTTCCCCGGCATGCCGCGCCAGGATCGCACGGGCGTCGACTTCAAGGACATGACCAGGGAATTGGTGGACATCGAGATCGCCGGCCATGGCGCCTCGCTGGTGGAGATCCAGCGCGAGGGCGGCAAGTGGCGGCTGGTCGAGGACAGCCGCTATAACCGCCGCATCACGGCTGAGACAGCGATGCGGATCGCCGGCCCCGCCGCCGGCCACGATCGCCTGAAGACGAGCGCCGATCCGACCGGGACCCAAGTCAAGGGCATGCTGAAAAACTGCGCCGGCGGCATGACACCCTGGGGCACTTATCTCTCGGCGGAGGAGAACTTCCACGGCCATTTCTCCGGCAGTGCCGAGGGCACGGCGGAGGAAGTCAACCACAAGCGTTACGGCGTGCCCGGAAAATCCTACGCCTGGGGTCAGTATTACGATCGCTTCGACGCGGGCAAGCAGCCGAACGAGGCGAACCGGTTCGGCTGGATCGTCGAGATCGATCCCTATGACCCGGCGTCGATGCCCGTCAAGCGCACGGGCCTCGGCCGCATGAAGCACGAGGGCGCCGAGAGCATCGTCAACAAGGACGGCTGCGTCGTCGTGTATCAGGGCGACGACGAGCGCTTCGAGTATGTCTACAAATTTGTGAGCGCCGAGCGCTTCAACGCCGGCGACCGCACCGCCAACCGCGATCTCTTGGACCGGGGCACGCTTTACGTCGCCCGTTTCGCCGCCGACGGCAGTCTCGCGTGGCTGCCACTGGTGTTCGACCAAGGACCGCTGACCCCGGCCAACGGTTTCAACAGCCAGGCCGAAATCATGATCGAGACGCGGCGCGCCGCCGACCTCCTACAGGCAACGCCGATGGACCGGCCGGAAGACGTGGAGCCCAATCCACGCACCAACAAGGTCTATGTGATGCTGACCAACAACAGCCGGCGCAAGGCGGACCAGACCGACGCCGCCAACCCGCGCGCCGGCAACGAGTTCGGCCACATCATCGAGATCGCGCCAACCGAGGGCGACCACGCGGCGACCACCGGCAAATGGGAAATCCTGGTGCTCTGCGGCGATCCCGGCCGGCCGGAGGTCGGCGCCCGCTATCATCCGGCCACGTCAGCCAACGGTTGGTTTGCCGCGCCGGACAATTGCGCCATCGACGGCTTGGGCCGGCTCTGGATCGCGACCGACCAGGGCGTGGCCTGGGCCAAGTCGGGTACCGCCGACGGCCTCTGGTCGATGGAGACCGAGGGCCAACTGCGTGGCACCAGCCGCATGTTCTTCCGTGTGCCGGTCGGTGCCGAACCGTGCGGCCCGTGCTTCGCGCCGGGCGACGAGACCTTGTTCCTGGCGATCCAGCATCCGGGCGTCGACGGCACCAAGGACTATAAGCCCTATGGCCGCGAGGCCAGCTTCGATGACCCACCAACCCGCTGGCCCGACTTCGAGGCGGGCATGCCGCCGCGCCCGTCGGTCGTCGCCATCACCAAGCGGGGCGGCGGCAAGATCGGGACGTGAGCCGGGCGCGCCGGTAATTTCAACCGACCGGCGGCGGCACTTGCTCTAATCTCCCGCATGGCTTCCATCGCACCCCGGATCGTGGGCCCGGTGCCCGTGGCGGCGCTCGCCTGTGTCGTGGCACTCGGTTTCTTCTGGGGCACGACGTCGCTTGCCGGCAAATGGGCGATGAGCCACGGGGCACCACCCGTCGGCTATGCTCTCTGGCAGGGCCTCATCGCCACATCCATTCTCGCCGGCATTTGCTGGTTCCGGGGGACTTGGCCACCGATCGACTGGGCGCATGGCCGCTATTACCTGTTGGGTGGAATCTTGGGTCTCGCCATCCCCAACACCAACACCTACACGGTCCTGCAGCATGTGCCCGCCGGCATCGCCGTGATCGTCATGACGGTCTCACCGCTGATCACCTATTGCCTGGTGCTCGCCATGCGCATGGAGCGGTTCCACCCCTCGCGCATTCTCGGCATCGTCGCGGGCCTCGCGGGCGCCCTCATGCTGCTGTTGCCGAAGGGCAGCCTGCCGACCCCCGATATGGCGCCTTGGGTGGCGCTGATGTTCTTGACGCCCTTCTGCTATGCGAGCTCGAACGTGCTGATGGGGCGCCATATGCCCCACTCCACCGACCGCCTGGCGCTCTCACTCGGCATGGTGCTCGCGGCCGATCTCGGCCTCGCCATCGCCACCCTCATCGACGGCAGTTTCTTCTGGCCGCGCCTGCCGCCGGGGCCGGTCGAATACGCGGTCCTCTGGCACGGCATGTCGACCGCCGCCAGCTTCGTCATCTATGTGACGGCCTTGCGCCTCGCCGGCCCGGTCTATGTCAGCCAGGTCGGCTATCTGACGGTGCTGGTGGGCATGACCGGCGCGGTCTGGCTGTTCGGCGAACGCCACAGCGAATGGGTCTGGGCGGCGCTCGCCAGCATCGTGGCGGGCCTGGCATTGGTCAATCTCGGCCAGCGCCGCGCCGCCCGCCAGGCGGCGCGGTGAACCCGACGAAGTCTAGGCCGCCTTGGGCAGGACGAAGCCGGTCTTGTCCAGGTCGGCGAATAATTTCCGCGCTTCGGCGTCCAAGAGCGGCGCCAAGGGCGGGCGCAAATTGAGCCAGCCCGCCTCGCCGGTGCGCTCGGACGTGATGCGCTTCAAGGCCGGCACCAGGGGACGAGCCTGGATGATGAGACGCTGGGTGGTGAGGCCCTCCTGGAGCGCGTCGGCACCGGGCGTCTGCCAGGCCTTGAAGACGGCGGCGCAGGAGGCGATGGTGACATTGGCGCTGGCCGAAATGCAGCCGGCGCCGCCGGCGCGCAGCACCGGCAACAGGAACTGCTCGCTGCCGGCAAAGACGCCGAAGCCCGGGAAGCGCTCGCACATGGCCAGCATGTTGACGAGGTCGCCGGAACTGTCCTTGATGCCGGCGATGGTCGCCGGGTAGGCCTTGAGCAGCCGGGCGATCAGGTCGTGGCCGATGGGCACGTTCGACATGGCCGGGAAATGGTAGAAATACACCTTGAGCCGGCTGTCGCCGACCCGCTCGATCACCTCCGAATAGGCGGCGAAGAGGCCATCGTCGCTGACACTCTTGTAGTAGAAGGGCGGCAGCATCACGACGCCCGCCGAACCGACGGCCAACGCCTTCTTGGTCAGCTCCACCGTGTCCGGAATGGCGCAACAGCCGACGCCCGGCAACAAGGTATGTCCCGGAATGCCGCCTTCGGCGAGTGCGTCGAGGAGCAGGTGGCGCTCCACCACGCTGAAGGAATTGGCTTCGCCCGTGGTGCCGAGGACCGCCAGGCCGTCGGCGCCATTGTCGAGCAGCCAGCGGCAATGGCGGGCGAACGCCTGGCCGTCAGGGGAGCGGTCCGCCCGCATGGGTGTGAGCGCTGCGATCCAGACGCCGCGCGGGCCCGGGGGAATCTGCTTCATCATGGTCTCTACTCCAAGACAGGGGATGGCCCAGGGTAGCAGGGCGCCGGCGATTTCGCATTGTCATTAGGCGTGGGCGCGGATGAATTCCCGAACCCTGGGCAGAATCTCGGTCCGCCAGCGCCGGCCGTTGAAGATGCCAAAATGCCCGACACCCGGCTGCATATAATGGACACGATGCTCGTCGGGGATCGCCGTGCAGAGCGCATGGGCGGCCCGGGTCTGGCCGAGACCGGAAATGTCGTCGAGTTCGCCTTCGACGGTCATGAGCGCCGTCTTGGCGATGGCGCGTGGTTCGACCCGGATACCCTCGTCCCAGCGCATTTCGCCGCGTGGCAGCGCGTGCTCGATAAACACCGTCTTGATGGTCTGGAGATAATAGTCGGCGGCTAGGTCCATGACCGAAAGATACTCGTCATAGAAGCGCCGGTGGCCTTCGGCACCCTCGCCATCGCCCTTGATGAGGTGATGATAGAGCTGCATATGGGCACCCACATGGCGGTCCATGTTCATGCTCATGAATCCGGTCAATTGCAGGAAGCCCGGATAGACCCGGCGGTTGAAGCCCGGATAGTTGAGCGGCACCGGTACGATGACCTGACGCTCGAACCAGTCGAGCGAGCGGGTCGCGGCAAAGCCGTTGACTTTGGTCGGATTGACCCGGGTGTCGATCGGGCCGCCCATCAACGTCATCGACCGGGGCTGGCAGGGATGGTTCTCGGCCGCCATGATGGCGGCGGCGGCGAGCGCGGGCACCGCCGGCTGGCAGACCGCGATGACGTGGGTGTCGGGGCCGAGGAACTGCATGAACTGCATCAGGTAGGAAATATAGTCGTCCAAATCGAAGCGCCCGCGCGCCGCCGGCACCAGGCGCGCGTCCAGCCAATCAGTCACATAGACATCGTGATCGGGTAGGAGGCCGCGCACGGTATCGCGCAGAAGCGTCGCATGGTGACCGGACAAGGGCGCCACCAGGAGGACGCGGGGGTCCTGGCGCGCCACATCGCGGCGGAACCGGATCAGGCGGCAGAAGCTCCGCTCCTGCACCACCTCTTCCTCGACGGTCGCGAGATGGTTGCCGATATGGGTCGCGTGCAGGCCGAAGACCGGCTTTTCGTGCCGGCGCGTCAAGCGCTCCACCAGCTCCCAAGACGCGGCGACCGCGCGGCCATAGGGCGTAAAGGCAATCGGCACGAACGGGTGCCGATAGACCCGTATGGCCGCATGCGCCACGGCGCGCAGCGGTCTTACCGCCACGCGGTTCAATTCGTGCAAATGATAAAGCATGAGCCTCTGGTGGGGTCGCGGGCGGGCGGCATCGAGACGATACCTGTGCCGCAAGTGGGCGAGACGACGCAAGACATTCCGGCATGTTTGCCATAAAATCGTTGCCTAAATATGAATAACTCGGACAAGCGGGCGGATCGAACAATCGCGAGGAGACGCCAGATGGGCTCAAGCCGCCGGCATCGAAACCATGGCCGCGCTGCCAGCGCGGTACCGCAAACCCGGCGCCGGGGCGTGCTTGCCGGCATTGCCGCGCTTGGCCTCGCGCTGATCGTCGGCATGCCGGGTCCGCTCAAGGCCGCGCCGGAGGGGCAACTCACCTGGGGCGTGCATATCACGTTGGCGCCCACCTGGTTCGACCCGGCCGAGACCTCCAGCATGATCACGCCGTTCATGGTGATGTACGCGCTGCACGACGCCATGGTAAAGTCGATGCCGGACAAGCTCTTGGCACCCAGCCTCGCCGAGTCCTGGTCGGTCACGGAGGACGGCCTGGTCTATGAGTTCGTCCTGCGCGCGGGCGCCAAGTTCCACAATGGCGAACCGGTGACGGCGGCGGACGTAAAATTCTCCTACGAACGCTATCGCGGCACCTCGGCGCAACTGATGAAGGACCGGGTGGCGTCGGTGGAGACACCCGATGCCAGGCGTATCCGGTTCAATCTCAAGGCGCCTTGGCCCGACTTCCTCACCTTTTATGGGATTGCCACCGGCGCCGGTTGGATCGTTCCCAAGGCCTATGTGGAGAAAGTCGGCGAGGACGGCTACAAGAAGGCGCCGGTCGGCGCCGGCCCCTACAAATTCGTCTCGTTCACACCGGGCGTCGAGCTGGTCTTCGAAGCATTCGAGCAATATTGGCGCAAGGTGCCGAACGTCAAGCGCTTGGTGCTCAAGGTGATCCCCGAGGAGTCGACGCGGCTTGCGGCGCTG
>SHVR01000074.1 GCA_009694185.1 Alphaproteobacteria bacterium
ACCAACTCTCGATGAGTTCGACTCATCGAGAGTTGGCCGGCGCGACCGCGCCGCGCCGCCGGTGCGGCGGAAGCCAAGCGTGCGGAGCGCGCGCCCGGCGTTTGAGGGCGTCTCGATGATCGGTCTCGATCATCGAGACCTGGTATGAGAGGGTCGCTCAGGCCGCCTTCACCTCGACGATGAGGTGGCCGAGGGAATCCTTGGCGTCGCCGAACAGCATCGACGTCTTGGGGTCGATGAAGAGGTCGTTCTCGACGCCGGAAAAACCGGCGCCCGTGCCGCGCTTCAGGACCAGGATGCTTTTTGCCTCATGGACGTTGAGGATCGGCATGCCGTAGATCGGCGAGGCACTGTTGGTGCGCGCCGCCGGGTTCACCACGTCGTTCGCGCCGATAACCAGAGCGACATCGGTCTCCGGGAATTTGGGGTTGACCTCGTCCATCTCCAGAAGCTTGTCATAAGGCACACCCGCCTCGGCCAGCAGCACGTTCATATGCCCCGGCATGCGTCCCGCCACCGGGTGGATGGCGAAGCGCACCTCGACGCCGCGCTTCTCGATCAGTTCCACCAGTTCGCGAACCTGATGCTGGGCCTGGGAAACCGCCATGCCGTAGCCCGGCACGATGACGACCTTCTGGGCATAGGCAAGGCGCATGGCGGCATCCTCGGCATTGATCGCCACCATGGTGCCCGACTTGCCGCCGCCGCCGCCGACCGCGGCGGCCGCCACCTCGGCGCTGCCGAAGGCGCCGAACAGCACATTGCCGAACGAGCGGTTCATCGCCTTGCTCATCACCAAGGCCAGGACGAAGCCGCTGGCGCCGTCGAGGGCACCGGCGATGATCAGGATATTGTTGTTGAGCGCGAAGCCGGTCGCCGCCGCCGCGAGCCCCGCATAGGAGTTGAGCAAGGCGATCACGACCGGCATGTCGGCGCCGCCGATCGGCACCACCATCAAGATGCCTATCATAAAGGCGATCAGCACCATCAGCCAGAATACCCATTGCGCTTCCGGAACCCAGATCAGATACACGAAGCAGCTGAGCCCCAGTCCGAACAGCACCAGATTGGTGGTATTCTGGTGCGGATAGGTGAGCGGCCGGCCCGGCAAGATACCTTGCAGCTTGCCGAAGGCCATCAAGCTGCCGGTCACGGTCAAGGCACCGAACAGCACTTCGAGGCCGAGCGCCGTCATCTTGCCGGCACTAATGGTCGCCATGCCGCCATGCTTAGCCGCCGAGATATACTCGCCGATGCCAACCAGCGTCGCGGCCAGCGCGCCGAAGGCGTGCGAAAAGGCGATGCGCTGCGGCATTGCCGTCATCGGCACCCACATGCCCATGGGATAGCCCATGACCGCGCCGACGATCAGCCCGATCAAGATCCACTCATAGGAAACGATCTGCTCGTTCGCGAGCGTCGCCAAGACCGCGAGCGCCATGCCGAGCATCGCGTATTGCATGCCGCGGCGCGCCGTTTCGGCGCGCCCCAGGCCGCGCAGCGACAGGATGAACAGCACCGAGGAAACCAGATAGACGAGCTGGATGAGTGTTTCAGTCATGGTGGATTGTCTCTGGCACCTCGAACGGGGGCGTCATTTGTCGGCCTGGCTTGAGCGGCGGAACATTCCCAGCATCCGGTCGGTGATGAGAAACCCGCCAACCACGTTGGCCATGGCGCAGGCGACCGCCACCGTTCCCAACATCGTGGCCCAGACGCCATGGTTGGCGCCAGCCAGCACCAGCGAGCCCACAAGCGAGATGCCCGAGATGGCGTTGGTCGCGGCCATCAGCGGCGTGTGCAGCAAGGGGGGCACGCGGGTGATGGCCTGATAGCCGACAAAGCCCGCGAGCACGAAGACGTAGAGCTGTATCATTGTGGTCAGTGGCACGGCTCGGTTATTCCTCTTCAGGTATGCGCGGCGGTGAGCTCGCTTGGTTTCGCCGCGAGGAGGGCCACGGCGATCTCGTCATCGTCGTCGAGCACCATATCCTTGTCACGCACCAGATGCTCGATCAGCGAGCGAATATTGCCGCCGAACAGCCGGCTCGCGTCGCTCGGATGGGCGCTCGGCAGGTTGGTCGGGCCGAGGACGGTCACGCCGCCCTCGATCACCACCTGGTCGGGGCGCGTACAGGCGCAGTTGCCGCCGCTCTCGGCGGCGAGGTCGACCAGGGCCGAACCGGGCGGCATTACCGCCACGCCATTCGCCTCGATGAGGCGTGGTGCCGGCCGGCCCGGTATCTGGGCGGTCGTGATGACTAGGTTCATCTCTGGCAGATGCTCGGTCAGCGTCCGGATGGCACTCGCCTGCTCGTCTTCGGATTGTGGACGGGCATAGCCGCCGGTGGCTTCGGCGTCGGCACCCAGCCAGTCCGGCTTGATGAAGGTGGCGCCCAGGCTTTGGATCTGCTCGCCGGCCGCGAGGCGGATGTCGAAGCCGAAGACCAATGCGCCGAGGCGCCGGGCGGTCGCGATGGCCTGTAGACCGGCGACCCCGGCACCCACCACCAGCACGCGGGCCGGACGAATGGTTCCGGCCGCCGTCGTCAGCATGGGCAAGAGGGTCCCGATATGGGCGCTGCCCAACAGCACGGCGGCATAGCCCGCGATGGTGGCTTGCGAGGAGAGCACGTCCATGGATTGGGCTCGGGTAATGCGCGGAACCCGTTCCAATCCCAGATGATAGAGGCCCCGGGCCCGCGTGGCGCGGACCACGTCGTCGTCGCGACCGCCGAGGCTGACCAGTACCCGGCCGGGCGGGCAGACGGCAATCTCCGCCATGCTCGGTGCCCGCACCTTGACGATGACGTTGGCTGTCGCATGCACTGCCCCGGCGCCGGCGACGATCCGGGCGCCCGCCGTTTCGTAATCCTGGTCGGAGAAGAAGGCGCTAGCGCCGGCGCCCTGCTGAACGACCACCGGCACACGGGCAGCCAGACGGCGCACGTCGTTCGGTGTCACCGACACCCGCCGTTCACCGGCATGGGTTTCCTTAAGGACGCCGATTGTAGCCGCTTGAACGATCATCGCTCCCCCTGATCCATATCTTACCAGCTGGCGCCCATTAGCCTAGCTTGAAGTCCGCGCTCAAGCGGGCGTTGGTGGCCCCTTCAACTCGACCATGTTGCCGTCCGGGTCCTTGATATACATGGAAGGGCCCATACCCTCGGCGCCGTAACGCTGGGCCACCTCGCCGATGGCGATGCCATGCTGGCCAAGATAGGCCCGGAGGGCCGCCTCCTCGAAGGGCTCGATCCGGATCGCCACATGATCCATGTTGCCCTGGTCGGGCACCGCCGGGGTGCTCGCCGGCACCAGGTCGATCATGGCGGCGCCGGCCCGGAGCTGCACCAGCCCCAGCCGCTCGACCCGCCGCTCCTCCCGGCAGCCCAGCACGCCGCAATAGAAGTCGAGTGCCAGTGACATGTCGGCGACACGCAGCACCACATGGTCGAGCCCCTTGATCCGAAACGCCATGGCCGTACCTCCTTGCCTCGGGCTAATGTAGCGGCAACCGCGACCCTGGGGGAGAGAATGCCCGAGGCTGTGTTGAATGAAATTCTATCGACGACGGGGCGCCCGCCCGTGGCTGAACTCGATCACGCCGGCGCCGAGATCTATGACGAGGACCGTGGCAAGGGGGAGGTCGTTCCGCCAAGCCACGGCTACAGTGCGACCTTGGGCATCTACCAGCTCCGGAGAAGGTAGCCATGACCATCGATTTCGGCATCATGACCCGCGGCCAATATCCCGCGGGCGACGACATGGGCGCGCGTTTCAAGGAATTGGCCGAGCAGGTGCGGCTTGCCGACAAGCTCGGCTTTGCCTCGCTCACCAAGGGCTCCCACTACAGCACGGCACCCTTCCAGGACTTCCAGCAATTGCCGTTCCTCGCCCGCATGGCGGCGGAAACGTCCAATCTCCGGCTGAACGCGGGCATCGTGCTTCTCTCCTTGCACAAGCCCCTCGATCTTGCCGAACAACTTGCCACCCTCGACGTGATCTCCGATGGTCGGCTGATATTCGGCTGCGCGCTCGGCTACCGCGACGTGGAGTTCCGCGCCTTCGGCACCAGCCAGCAGGAATCGGTCAAGCGGTTCGTCGAGAATCTGACGGCCATCAAGCGCCTATGGGCCGAGGACGCGGTCGACATGCGCGGCTCGCATTTCGAGCTAGTGAGTGCGGCCTGTTCCATCAAGCCGACGCAAAAGCCCTACCCGCCGATCTGGATCGGGGCCAATGCCGATCCGGCGATCCGACGCGCCGCCCGCCTTGGCGACTGCTGGTACATCAACCCCCACAACCGTGTCGATACGATCCTGCGCCAGCTCGACATCTACAAGCGGGCACTCGACGAAGGCGGCAAACCGTTTCCAAAGGAGCTGCCGAGCCGGCGCGAGCTGTTTGTCGCGCGCAACCGCGAGGAGGCCATTCGCCTCTGCAAGCCCTATCTCGCCAAGAAGTACGAGGTCTATCACCAGTGGGGCCAGGACAAGGTCATGCCCGAAGGCGACAATGACCTGAGTCTGCCGTTCGATGATCTATCGGAGGACCGGTTCTTTCTCGGTGGCCCCGACGAAGTGGCCGAGCAGATCGTCAACTTCTGCAAGCCGACCGGCATCAACCATCTGGTCTTCAGTATTCAATGGGCCGATATGCCGCAAAACCTGGTGCTCGACACCATGCATATCCTGGCCGAGGAAGTAATGCCGCGCGTTCGTCAGGGACTGTGAGGCCGGCGCGGCCATGTCGACGAGCGCCCGCCGGCCTGGATCAGTACGCGCGGTGGCGGCTGAAGGCCTGGATCAGCTGCTGCACGGCTGCGTCCCGCCGCGTGGCGGTCCGGTGCAACTCCAGGATGGCCGCGCGGCGTCGGCGCGCCTGGGGACGCGATCGCGGCAGTCGGAGCAGGCAGCCGATAAGCAGGACGGTCAAGAAGAGGCCGAGCAACACCATCGTCACATCGTCAGTGGTGACGATGGGGGTGTCGGGAAAGACGGTGGCCGCTATCAGTGTCCGATCCATGGCCCGCCCAAAGGTTCGACCGGTTCGTAACCGATTGCAAGTTGCCGCGCCGCCGGCGGCGTCCGTGCGCTGAAGCGTCGGGGGCCGCGCAGGGTCGCACCGGAGGGGGGGGTAGCGACCGAACGGGGCCGCCGGCGGCGACGGCAACCCAGAGTTTTCCACACAG
This sequence comes from Alphaproteobacteria bacterium, assembly GCA_009694185.1. Taxonomy (GTDB): domain Bacteria; phylum Pseudomonadota; class Alphaproteobacteria; order SHVR01; family SHVR01; genus SHVR01. The sequence continues at coordinate 5,195 of SHVR01000074.1, forward strand.
GTATTAACGGGTCGTTACTCGCCGAGAAGCCGAGTCAATGCCCGCCAGACCGCGTCGACAGAAAGTGCCGCCATGCTGCCGCCCTGGGCGCGCAAGACGGCCACGCAAGCGCCGATCGGGCGCCAGACCTGGGGGTCGGTTGGCCCGAACAGCGCCAGCGTTGGGCAGGCCAGGCCGGCGAGGTGGCTCGGGCCGGCATCGTTGCCAACGAAAGCCGTGGCCAAAGAAAGCAGTGCCAGCACCTCGCGAAGCGGGCGGTTCGCCACATGCGGCAAGACCGTGTTTGCCGGCATGGCCGCATCCAGGGCGCGTGCCGCGTCATGGTCGGCGGGCCCCACCAGAATGACCGGCGGCACGCCGTAATGCTCGCGGACCAGGAGGGCCAGGGCGGCGTAATGCTCTGCCGGCCAGCATTTGGCGGCACCACCGCTGCCGGGATGCAGGACGAAGAGCGGTGATGGGAGCGGTACCCGGCCGAGGATCGCCCGCGCGCCAGCCAGGTCTTCCGGGCTAGGTGCCAAGAGGGGGTCCTGGTCGAGAGGCGGCACGGGCGGCGGCGGGCCGCCCAACAGGCGCTCCGTCGCGTGCGGCGCCCCCGCGTCACCCAGTTTCGGCGGCGGTCGAACGACGATGTCGGCGACGCCCGATTCCCTCAGGGCGGCGACCGCTGGCCCCGTCTCGCCCGAGAGCAGCAAGAGGGCCTTGTCGACGTCGCTCACGGCCGCGCGGGCGGCGCGTCCGAGTGTGCCTGTAAATAGGCCGAGCCACCCGGCGCTCCCGAAATCGTGGAGCGTGGCGGCACCGGGCCGCAAGAACGACCATGACACCGGGTTGCCCAGCACCGCGATGCACCGCACCCCGTCCGCGCGCGCCCTCCGCAAGACCGGCAGCGTCAGGACGGCATCGCCGAGCGCGCCCGGCCGAACGACCAGAAGGTGCGTCATGGTCGCCCGGGGGGGGCCTTAGTGGATGTCCTTGGGACCGATCATGGCCGCCTTCAGCTTCTCGAAGCTGAATTTGGGGTCCTTGCAGACATTGAGGATCACCGACTCGCGCCGCGCCATTTCGTCGGCGCCGCCCTTCACCTGGCGCGCGACGGCGTGCGGAATGACCACCGCGCCGTGGCGGTCGGCATGCACCAGGTCGCCGTCATTAACCGTCATGCCGGCCACATTTACCTGGCCGCCGAAGCTCACCACATGCACGAAGGCGTGACTCGGGCCGACGCAGCCGCCCAGCAATTGGAAGCCGGGCGCGATCATGTCGAGGTCGCGGATCGAGCCGTCGGTGACGACGCCCTGGCAGCCGAGCGTCTTGTGGACAGTGCTGTTCACTTCGCCCCAGAAGGCGCCATAGCCGGCGCCTTTGCCGTCCAGGTCTTGGATCACGACGAGCTTCGGGCCGGTCCCTTGGCTCACATATTCGTAATAGGCGACGCGGAGCGCCGTGGCCTCGGCGGCGCCGATGGCCGAGGGCCGCATGGCGCGGATGGTTGCCGTCTTCGCGTAGCCCACGATCGGCGGCAGTTGCGGAAACGCGCAGACCAGCGGGCTGGTCGTATAACCGAACCCGCGCCGCTCGGGTGCCACCACTTCGAGGGAATTGCAGACCGTGGGCGTGTCGATCTTGATCAGTTCGGCGATTTCTGCCTGGTTCAAGGGGGCGTTGGTCATCCTATCCTCGCGGTTGGCGGCTTGGTGTGGGTTCCGCATTATGCGGATGTCCGACCCCGGCCGGAAGCGATTTGCCGCTGGGCGAGCCGGTCGGTAACCTTCGCCGGCAGAACGCCAGAAAAAAAGGAACGCACCGATGGCCGACAACCCCGACCAGCCCGCCAAGCCGGGTCCGTTCGCAGGGCTTCGGGTGGTCGACCTCACCACCGTGATCGTCGGGCCCTATACGGGCATGCTGCTGGGCGATCTTGGCGCCGACGTGGTCAAGATAGAGCCGCCGACCGGGGATCTCACACGCGGCGTCGGCCCTTCCCGGTCGGCTGGCCTCACCAGCCACTATATGAACGTCAACCGCAACAAGCGGAGCCTGGTCCTCGACCTGAAGCAGGCGAAGGCGCTGGAGGCGATGTACCGCCTGGTCAAGGGCGCCGATATCTTCGTCCACAATATGCGCCCCGAACCGCTGGCGAGGCTCGGCTGCGACTATCAGGCACTATCGGCCGTCAATCCCCGCCTCATCTTTTGCGGCATCGCGGGCTTCGGGCAGGGTGGCCGCTACGCGGGCCAACCGGCCTATGACGATGTGATCCAGGGTGCTTCGGGCCTCGCCGCCTTGCAGCACAAGGTCACCGGCAAGCCTGGCTTCGTCGGCATGCTGATCGCCGACAAGACCACGGCGTTGTTCGCGGCCTATGCCACGTCGGCCGCGCTCTTCGCTCGCGAGCGCACGGGCGAGGGCCAGGAAATCGAAGTGCCGATGTTCGAAAGCATGACCTCCTTCGTCATGATCGAGCATCTTTATGGCCGGAGCTTCGAGCCAGCCCTCGGCACCACGGGTTCGCCGCGCCACGCGACCGGCGACCGCCGCCCCTTCGCGACGAAAGACGGATTCATCTGTGTCCTGCCCGGCGGCGACCATCATTGGGAAGCTTTCTTCGGGGCCGCCGGTCGGCCCGATCTGATGTTGGATTCCCGCTTCGCCACGCGCCAGGCGCGCGTCGAGAACCGCGCCGCCGCCGTCGCCGTCATGGACGAGCTTCTCAAGGCCAAGACCACCGACCAGTGGCTCGGCCTGCTCCGGGAAGCCGACGTTCCGGCCATGCCGATCATCGAGACCGAAGACCTGATCGACGACCCCCATCTTCGGGATGTGGGCTTCTTCAATATGATCGACCATCCGATCGAGGGCATGCTGCGCTTGCTCGGCGTGCCCATGCGCTTCACCAAGACGCCGGGCTCCATTCGTCGCATCGCGCCCAGGCTCGGCGAACACAGCGCCGAAATCCTGGCCGAGATCGGTTACGGCGCCGGCGAAATCGAGGCGATGATCCGGGCGGGTGTGACGCGGGTGGCAACTCCCTAATTCGCGGCCGCCATCTCCACGGGGCCGAGTTCGGCCAGGCGCGGCAGCACCTCGCGGCTGAACAAAGTGAGGTTGGCGACCGTATCGGCGTGCGACAGATGGCCGCCCTGGCCCATCATCAGCAAGTGGCCGAGGCCGCCCACATGCTCGTGGAAGCGCTTGATCTGCTGGAACACCATGTCGGGCGTGCCGGCAAAGGCGGTACCGGCGGCGACCAGATCCTCGATCGAGGCGCCGAGCTGGTCGATGGACCGGCCATCGAAGGTAGCAAGGCGCCGGCCGACCCGGCCCGACACGGCGCCGGCCTTCAACGCCGCGGCGTTGAAGGCGACCGGCTGATAGCCCGGCGGATTGCGATAGGGCTCGGCCACGATCGGGCTGGTGCGGATATAGTCCGCCACCTGGTCGGCGATGCGATAGCCCTCTTCCGCCGTCTGGCCGACGCCGACAACGGCGAGATAGGCGAAGCGGTCGATGCCCGGCGTCCAGCCCTGTTCATGGGCGCGCGCCCGGTAGGCGTTGAAGAGATCGCGGGCGATCATGCCCGAGAGCAAAGTCGCCACCGTATAGCGCCGCTCGGCGATGGCCCGGCCGCTCGCCGGCGTCGTCGCGGTGATCCAAACCGGCGGCGCCGGCTGTTGGATGGGCCGGGGCCAAATGTTGACCGCGCGATAGTGGAAGTGATCGCCCTCCCAATTGAACGGCCCGCCACGATGGGTCATCGCCTTCATGATCAAATCGTGGGCTTCCCAGAAGCGGTCAAGCTGGCGGACCGCGCTGATGTTGGCGGGGTGGATCTCATAGGGGGCACCACGCACGAAACCCATGTCGAGTCGGCCGCCCGAGATCACGTCGATCATGGCGAGCTCTTCGGCGACGCGAATGGGGTCGGGCCGGTTGGCGATCGGGCAACCGAGGGCCAAGAGCCGCACCCGCTTCGTCTCCCGCGCCATGATCGAGAGCATCAGATTGCAGGCCGGCACCAAACAGGTGGCCGTACTGTGATGTTCGTTCACCATGATGTTGATGCCGAGTTCGTCGCAGAGCGCATATTCGTCGAGATAGCGCCGATAGAGGGCCTCGCCCACGGCGGGGTCGAAGCGATCGTTGGCGAGGCTGACCCGCAATGTCTCGGGATCGCCGTGCCAGACGTCCGGATAGGGCATTTCCGAGAAATACCAGACTTTCATCGGCTCTCTCCACAGCTTCTGTCCGCGAACGAATGGATCGCCCGGGCGAAGGCGTCAGGCTGTTCCAGATGCGGATAGTGGCCGGCTTTGGCGATCGTCTTGAAACGGGCGCCCGGAATGAGGCCGGCGTAGGCGCGACCATAATCGGGTCGGACGATGCGGTCGCTCTCGCCCCACAAGACCAGGGTGGGCACTCGGATGCGGTGCAGCCAGTGGCGAAGCTGGGGGCGGTGCATATAGGGCCGCCAGCCAAACAGCGCGAAGGCTTCGCGGTTGCGCGCGAGGCCGATCAAGTCATGTTCGGGCATGTTGGCATAGTCACGTTGGGCCTTGGCCGGATCGTGCCAGGCGAGCGCATCGAGTTCGAGCTGCGGCACCCCATGAAAGTCGACGATGTCGCGCGTCTCGCGCCCGCCGACTTTGATGCCGAGGGCGTCCGCCAGCACCAGGCCGCTCAAGCGTGCCGTCGAGCGCACCGCGATCTCGGCCGCGAGCCAACCGCCAAAGGAAACGCCGACCAGGACTGCGTTCTTCAGGTCAAGCAGGTCGGCGAGGTCGAGATAGAAGAGCGCCAGATCGTCCATGCTGGAAAACCAGCCGGGCAGGTCGGAGTGGCCGAAGCCCGGATGCGTCGGCGCGAATACGCGGTGCCCTCTCGCCAGGCGATCGAGCCAGGGTGCCTCGGGCTCGACGCCCCGGTCGGCATGCAGAAAGAGCAGCGGCCGGCCTTCGCCCCGGCTCACCATGTCGACGGCGATGCCATTCACAGAGAGCCGCTCGGTTTTGGCGTCGGACACTGGGCGTTTCCCGTCTGGTTGAGGGCCGACTGTAAGCGGCATTGGCGTCGCCGCCAACCGGCGGGCCGGCGACCGTCTCTTTCAACTCAGGACGGGTCGAGCTCCGTATCCCAGTAGAGATAGTCGCGCCAGCTCGCATGCAAATAATTGGGCGGGAAGGCCCGCCCATTCGCTTGCAATTCATGCACCGTCGGCCGCTCGGGCCAGGCCAGCGGTTGCATGCGCGCCTCTTTCGGCAGCCGGTTGCCCTTGCGCACGTTGCAGGTCGAGCAGGCCGCCACCACATTGGTCCAAGTCGTCCGCCCGCCGCGCGAGCGCGGCACGATATGATCGAAGGTCAGCTCTTCCAGTTGCGAGCGGTAGCCGCAATATTGACAGGCGAAGCGGTCGCGCAGGAAGACGTTGAACCGGGTGAACGCCGGCCGGCGCGCCAGCGGGATGTATTCCTTCAGCGAAATGACGCTCGGCAGCCGAAATTCGGTACTGGGCGAGTGGACCATCTCGTCATATTCGGCGAGCACGTTGACGCGCTCCAGGAACACCGCCTTGACCGTGTCCTGCCAGGCCCAGAGCGACAATGGAAAATAGCTGAGCGGGCGGAAATCCGCGTTGAGCACCAGGGCTGGGCATTCATGGACACGCACGGCTCGATACGCCTTCGGCAGTCACAAGGGCCTTCTATTCTGATAGCCGAAGCGAGGCGCCAGCACAATATCTGGCCGGGTCAGGCCGGTCCGAACGCCGCCACCAGGAACTCCTCGGCGAGGCGGAGGCCGGTCTCGTCGATGCCATGGCCGAGACCGGGTGCCACATGGGCGCTGACTTGGAGCCCCACCGCTTCGAGGCCCTTCACCGCCGCCGGCAGCGAGTCGACCGGCACCACCGCGTCGGCGTCGCCATGCACCAGGAGGATCGGCGGGCGGCCCCGGATTTCGTCGGCCAGGAGTTCGGGCGCCAACAGCCGACCGGAGAATCCGACGATGCAGGCGGGTGGCCGGGCGCGTCTTGGGCCGACATGCAGGCTCATCATGGTGCCCTGGGAGAAGCCCACCAGGGCGAGACGGGAATCGTCGAGCCCGAGGCTGGCGAGCTGGTCGTCGATGAAAGCGTCGAGCAGGCGCGCCGCCGCCCGCGCCGCCGCCAGCAGGATCGCGGGCGTGCGGTCCATGACGCTGAACCACTGATAGCCATAGGGCGCCATGTCGCAGGGGAAGGGTGCATCGGGTGCCGCGAAGGCCGCGTCCGGCAGTACCTGGCCGAGGATAGGCGCCAGGCCGATCAGGTCATTGCCGTCGGCGCCGAGACCGTGCAGGAGAATCACGAGCTGCCGGGCGGGGCCGCCGCCGGCGGGCGGCTCGCTCGGCCCGGTAAGAGTGAGAGGGGCGATCATCGGGGCACCTCGGCGCGGAATGGATGGCCGAGGCTAGCATGCGTCGGTGGGCCCGGGGTCCACAACGTCCGCGAGGGGCCCGCGAGGGCCTTCCTCCGATAAGGGCGCCCAGTATTGGGCCTCCCTGCCGCGATCTCCGATTGCACCACGATAGCCGGCACCGGAACGGCGGGAATGCCCTCGACCGGCCCTTTCGACGGGCGTACAGAAAAATTTTGCGCTCGGGTGACAGGGGGGAGCGACAGGGTTAATCGCGACCGCTCGTGACAGCCGTCACCACCACTCCCAGAGGTCCACTCTATGTCGCTCCATACATACATCGTATTTTGACGCGATCCGAAGGCATGCCCCATCCGACCAATCGTCTGCCGGTCCGGGACCACCAGGGACGCGCGGTCCATGACGCTGAACCACTCGATGCTCGGCATCGCCGTCGGGCTCGCTCCTAACCTTCGGACACCGCGACACAACGCGGGATATAGCCATTATACTAAGCCTCGATGAGCTTGACTCATCGAGGCTTGGCCGGCGCGACCGCGCCGCGCCGCCGATGCGGCGAAAGCCAAGCGCGCGGAGCGCGCGCCCGGCGTTTGAGGGCGTCTCGATGATCGGTTTCGATCATCGAGACCTGGTA
>SHVR01000075.1 GCA_009694185.1 Alphaproteobacteria bacterium
TCGGTCGCTTGCGCTATGACCAGCGCGATTAGCTCTTCCCGGGACAGCTCGTTGGGGGGTTCGAGAACCATCCGATTCTTGAATCGAAATCCGACCCCGCCGTCCAGGGAAATCCGCTAAAAATAGCCGCCCAACCTGGGCTGTTACGTCGAAGGTGGCATCGTCGGCATCCGCACGGACCTCACCCTGTTGCGCGAGAAGGAGGCGGTGGCGGAGAGCGCGCGACGCAGGCTCGTCGAAGCCATCGAATCGCTGCCGCAGGGCCTCGCGATCTTCGGTCCCGACGACTGCCTGGTCAGCTTCAACGAACGCTATCGCAGCCACTATTCCCTGGTGCCGGACATGCGTCGCGAAGGCATTGCGTTCGAGGAGTTGGCCCGCGCCGCCATCGACCGCGGCGTCATCCAACCGGCGCCGGCCGATCCCGAGGCCTGGCTCGCGACGGAGCTTGGCGTTCACCGCGAGGCGAAGCGGCGGAAACTGCTGCGCCGCGCCAACCGCTGGGTACAGGTCGAGCAGACGCTTACCGAGAGCGGCGACATCGTCGTGATCTGCACCGACGTGACCGCCATGCGCCGCCGCGAGCGCGACCTGAAGCTCAGCCGCATCATGTTGCGCGGCGTGATCGACGCCGTGCCGGCGATCATCAACGTCAAGAATCCAAAGTCGCGCTATGTGCTCATGAACCGCTTTCAGGGCGAGATGTTCGGCGTCGATCCCGGCGATGCGATCGGACGCACGAGTGCCGACTTCGCCGGCTCCCTTTATGGCGGCGATTCCCGCGAGATGGATCGGGAAGTCTTCCGCACGGGCCAGGCGCTTCCCTGGCGGGAGCGGGAGTTCGTCGGCCCGGACGGTCGCCGTCACGACTGGTTCACCGCCAAGCTGCCGCTGAAGGACGAGCGCGGCCGCGTGGCGAACGTCGTCAGCGTGGCCCTCGACATCACCCAGCTCAAGGCGACGGAGCGGGCGCGCGCCAATCTCAGCCGCTATGTGGCGCCGAGCCTCGTCGACACGCTCGCCCGGCAGGATGAGCCGTTCGGACCGCCGCGCAGCCAGCAGGTGGGCGTGCTGTTCGTCGACATGGTGGACTTTACCCGCCTCGCCACCAAGCAACCCGCGTTGGCGATCTTCGAGCTGCTGCGCGACTTCCACGCGCGCCTGGCACGCGCCGTGTTCGCCCATGCCGGCACTCTCGACAAATTTCTTGGCGACGGGATCATGGCGACGTTCGGCACGCCACTGCCGGGCCCGAACGATGCGTCGAACACGATTGCCTGCGTCCATGCGATCCTGGCCGAGATCGAGCAGGCGAATGTCGAGCGGGCAGCCGGCGGCGCGCCGGCGGTCAATGTCCGCATCGGTGCCCATTGGGGCGAGGCGCTGATGGGGACGATCGGCGACGCCAAGCGGCTCGAGTTCGCCGTGATCGGCGACATGGTGAACGTCGCGAGCCGGCTGCTGGAAGTGGCGCGCGACCTCGATATCCCGGTGGCGGTGAGTGGCGCGCTATGCGAGGCCGCCCGGGCGGAAGGTACCGCGGTCGACGGCCTTGTCAGCCGCGGCAGCCATGCGCTCAGGGGCCACCCGGAAAAAGTGACGGTGTGGACGCCAATGCCGTCAACCGCCGCGATCTAATAGGGCGTGCCATCCTTGTGGGTGAAGCGGTAGCCGGCGCGCGTGCCCTCACCCACCAGATCGTCGTCGGGGTAGCGGACCGCGTCGCCCGGCATGCGGTCGCCCACCTCTAGATAAGTCGCATCCCGCGCCGAGCGGTTGACCAGATGGTGGCCGTTGGCGACACCCGCTGGAAAGCCCGCGATCGTGCCGGGCGCCAAGACCTGGGCGCCAGCGTCGGTCACGAGCGTGATCTCACCCGCCAGCACATAGATGAATTCGTCCTGCCGCGTGTGCCAATGGCGGAGCGCCGATGCGGCACCCGGCTCTAGGCGCACCAGGTTCACGCCAAAATTCTGCAAGCCCAAGGCGTCGCCCAAAGCCGTCTTGTTACGGCCCGCGACTGGCTCGCTCAGTTTGCCGGGATAGACCGTCGTCCCGCGCCGCGACGGCAATGATTTCGGATCCGTGAAGGGGGGCTCCGATATCGCCATGGGCATCTCTCCGGTACGGGTTCAAGCCATCTTATCCATGAATGGCGTTTCTGCCTTGCCGCGCAAGACGATGTCAAACTCGAAGCCGGTCGCTCCAGCCGGCGCCCGGGGGGTGGCCGCCACCTGCTTCGCGATCAAGCGGCGGCGGTCCTTGGGATCGGGGATGCCGTTCAAGATCAGGTCGAAGCGGTTCAGGGTCTCGTTCGGAAAGAACATTTCCGTGGCGAGGCGAACCAGCCCGGCGGCCATGATCAGGACGTGGATATGGGGTGGGCGCCACCAGTCGACGGCGCCCGGAACCGGATAGGGTCCGGGTTTGATGGTGACGAAGCGGAAGCGCCCGGCCTCGTCGGTCAGGCCGCGGCCGAAGCCTTGGAAGTTCGGGTCGAGGGGGGAGTCGTAACTTTCCTGCGGGTGACGATAGCGGCCATAGGCGTTAGCCTGCCAGATTTCGATCAGGGCACCATTCACGGGTTGTCCATCTTCGTCGAGCAAACGGCCTGTGAGTTCGATCACGTCGCCGATCGCCCTGGGACGGCCCGGGCTCAGGATCGTCAGATCGTTTTCGCCGGGCCGGAGCAGCTCGCGGAAATAATATTGGCCAATCGAGAGCGACGTCGTCAATTCGCCCCGCAGCAGCGGCTTGCTCGGCGTACGCGATCCGAGGTTGGCCCGGCCAGCCTTGAGCTTCCGGCCAGCGGGTGATGCTGCCGGTCGCGACGGCTTGGCCGGCGCTTGCGATGGTGCGCCGCTGGTGCGAAGCGTGCCGGCGGTCGCCTTCCTGGCGGCTGGTTTTTTGGCCGCCGGGGGGGATTTCTTGGCACTCGGCGCCGGTTTCTTGGCCCCGGCCGCCATCCCGGTCTTGCCGGCAACTGCCTTGGGCATCGGCTTTTTCTTTACGGTCAAACTCTTTGCCCCCTTCCCCTTGTCGGCAATTCCCTTGGCCATGCCGCCCTCCCACGCCGCGCGATCAGACGCCAACCGCACGAAACAGCAAAATAGCATGGACCATGGCTGGACGATGGGCCTATCCGGCGACGGCCCGCCGGTCGCCGCTCAACGGGGGGGCGGCCGCCCCGAAATCAGCGCCTTGGCCGCCACATCGAGGCGCCGATCCATATTCTCCCGGTGGTTGAAGACGGCCTTGACATCGGCCTGGTCGGTCATCAGTGCGTCCACACGATCAGCCCGTATACGGCGGATTTCCTTGGCTGCCGGGCCACCGCGGACAGTCCGGACGGCAAGATTTCGGGCCGGGTCGAGCGCGGCCGAGACAACCACCGCTGGCAATCGGAGCGGCCTGCCGACCACCGCAACAGCCGCCCGGTCGATATCCGAGCCTTGGATACGATCCGCCGTTAGGCCGGCCGCGAGGGCGTCCCGCACGGTCCGTCCGACGATATTGTGGGCGACTCGGAACGAGAGATCGCTCTGCCGCACGATAGCATCGGCGAGCTCGGTCGCACTCCCATAACCACGGGCGGCGGCCTGGGCCATCGCCTCGGTGCGCACGGTCAGGGTATTGAGTACGCCGTCCATGAGGACCAGAACCGCCCGGGTCTGGCGCACGGCCGTCAGCACCGGACCGTTGACCGCGGTGACGCCGTCATTCACGTCGCTGAACGAGGTATTCTTGACGGCACCGAGGACGGACATCAGCGCGCCCGTGACTTCGGCCGCCACCGCCTTGGCATGTTCGAGCGCCTGGGGGTTCTTCTTCTGGGGCATGATGCTGGAGACGCTGGAATATTCGTCCGCCAGCTCGATGAAACCATACTCGGCCGTGTTCCAGTTCTGTAGATCGACCGCGACGCGCGAGAGATTGGTCATCAGCACGGCGAGCGCCGCCGCCGTCTCCAGCGCGTCGTCGCGCGAGGATACGGCGTCATAGGCAATTTCGACCAGTCCCGGAAAGGCGAGCAGGCGGGCGGTATAGTCCCGGTCGATGGCAAATCCCGTTGTCGTCAACGCCCCGGCACCGAGCGGACAGCGGTCGACACGGCCATGGGCAGCCATCAGGCGGGCATGATCGCGCGCCAGCATGTCGGCCACGCTCAGATAATAGTAGCCGAGGCTGATCGGCTGAGCGTGCTGGGAATGGGTATAGCCCGGCATCACGGTCAGGGCATGGCGGCCGGCCAAATCAAGCGCCGTCCGGCGGAGCGCCGCCAGCGCCGCCGCCACCTCCAGCAAGCGCTCGCGGAGTGCGATGCGCCAGGCCGTGACGTTCAGGTCGTTGCGCGAGCGGGCCGTGTGCAGGCGTCCGCCCACGTCGGCGCCGAGGCGAGCGACCAGATAGCGTTCGGTGTAGGAATAGAGATCCTCCTGGCTATAGTCGACGCTGAGTGCGCCGGGTCCCGCCGCGCGCAACTCACGGACCGCGGCCAGGATCTGGCGCATGGGCGATGCCGCCACGATGCCCTGGCGCACCAGCATGAGCCCATGCGCCAGATGGATGCGCATCTCGACGTCGAAGACCAAGTCGAGCGCCCGGGCGACGCTCGGCACATAGTAGGATTCGACGAGGGCCGGCGCCGGCGGTGCCTTCACCCGTTCGCGCAACGAGACGGCCGGCTCCTTCGGGGCGCGCTTGGGTGTCGCCACGCCGGCGCGCTTTGCCGCCCGACCCCTGGCCATGTCATTTCGCCTGGCTGACTTGTTTCCAATAAGTGTCCTTGTTCAAGATCTTGTCGCCCCGGAATTCGTAGAGGTCGCAGCCCCAATATTCGAGCTCTTCGCCATCGGCGGACTTGCCCTTGACGGTCCATTGCGAGACGGCCCGGTTGCCCGCGACCCAGCGCTTATGGTCGGTCCAACTCATGTCGGGAATGACCTTGAACCGGTCGGCCAGGACCTTCCCGACCGCCGCCTTGCCATGGACGCGCGTCCCGCATGGCTCCGTCCCGCGCGCCATGAAGAATGTGCAGTCGTCCGTGAAGTAGGACACGATCCGATCCGCGTCGCGGCTGTTGAAAGCGGCGGAAACGTCCGCCAGGAGCGCCAGGGTGACTGGGTTGCTATCGGAATTCGCCATGGGGTGGGCCTCGCTGGGCTGATTTGCCGGGCACAATGGTATAGAGAGCTTATCGGTGGCACGATCGGGCAACAACAACACCGGCACATCACCGGCATGGGGGGCGCGGCAAGGTCATGACGAACGACGCGGTTCTCGCGGTCTGGACGGATGTCGCGAGCCAGGGCGAGGTGGATTTCAACGACTGGTACCTGAAACAGCATGTCCCGGAGCGGGTCGACGTGCCCGGTTTCCTCGCCGGCAACCGTTATTCCGCGCTCGCCGGCCGGCCGCGCTACTTCGCCTGGTACCCGCTTCGCAATGTCGATGTCTTGACGAGCCCGGCCTATCGGACCCGGCTCGATAACCCGACCGATTGGACCCGCCGGGTCATGCCGCACTTCCGCGCCACCATTCGCTCGGGCATGGCGGTCCGCCATCGCCTGGGTCGCGGTCGCGGCGGCGTGGCGGCCACGATCCAGCTTACCGGACACTCGGAGGGCGCCGACGATCTGGTCGCCTGGCTCGTCGGCGAGGCACTGCCACGGACCGTCTTGATGCCCTGCATCGTGGGCGCGCAAGTCTGGGAGCTGGTGCCCGGTGCCGGCGGCGGCGCCACGACGGAGGCCCAGATGCGCGGCACACCCGACAGGCTGGTCGAGCGTGCGATCCTGGTTGAGGGCGGCGACGCCGCGTCCGTGCGCTCGGCGGTCAATAGCTGTTTGCCCCCGGCGGCGCTCGCCGGCTTTGGGGCCGAGGGGCGGCGCGGCCTCTACCGTCTGCTCTACACGCTCTGACAAATTTGTCCGTTGCAGACCAGGGGAATCGCTCAGGGAGATCGCGATGAACGACACAGCATCCGTGGACCCGCGACAGGCCCAGCCGACCGGCGCCCTGACGACGCCCATCCTGCCAATCGCCGAGCGCTTGGCATGCTTCGCCCATGACCTCGACCCGGGCCGGCTGCCGTCGGACCTGATCGAGCGCGCCAAGCTGCATCTCCTCGACAGCATCGGCATCGGGCTCGCCTCGACCGGCTTCGAGTTCGCCCAGCGCGCCACTAGCGCCGCCAGGGCGCTCGATGGCGATGGCGACTTCTCTGGCGGAGTTGCGCAGCCTGGTGAACAGCCTCCAGCAGACCGAGCGCTACGGCACGCCGCTGGTGCAATCGCTGCGAGTGCTCTCGGCCGAGTTCCGCGACGATCGCATGATGCGCGCCGAGGAGAAGGCGGCGAAGCTGCCGGCGATCATGACGGTGCCGATGATCCTGTTCATTCTGCCGGCGCTGTTCTTGATCCTGTGCGGACCGGCCGTCCTTCGGGTGATGGACACGTTCGCCAAGATGTGACGCCCGCCATCGACCGGGGCTGCCCGCTCAATCGGCGGCGGCGCTTCCCGAGCGGTGCAGGGCGCGCGGGCCAGGGCCTCGTTCATAGCGTTTGGCCGGCTGGTTGATCGGCTCGGCAAGCGGTGCCGCGCCGAATGACGTGGCCACCCGCTCCGCCGATGGGCGGCCATAGGCGGTGGTGCGCTGCATCGGCACGCGGCCGGCGGCGCGGATCATGGCCTCCATCGCCTCGGGCGGCATTTCCTGGCCATGCGAGGCGCCGGCCGCGCGCGTGATGGTCTCGTTCATCAGCGTGCCGCCCACATCGTTGGCTCCGGATTGCAGGCAGGCCCGCACACCCTCGGCGCCGAGCTTCACCCAGGAGGTCTGGATGCTCTTGAAGTGCGGGTGGAGCGCCAGGCGCGCCACGGCATGCATCAGCACCGCCTCGCGGAAGGTCGGTCCCTTGCGGGCGCGGCCCTTGAGGAAGATCGGCGCCTCCATGTGCACGAAGGGCAGCGGCACGAATTCCGTGAAACCGCCGGTGCGCGTCTGGAGTTCGCGGAGGCGCAAGAGATGGCGCGCCCAGTTCACGGGCCCATCCACATGGCCGTACATGATGGTGGCCGTGCTGCCGAAGCCGAGGCCGTGGGCGGTTTCCATCACGTCGAGCCACTGCTGGGTATTGATCTTGTCGGGGCAGATGATGGCCCGGATCTCGTCGTCCAGGATCTCCGCCGCCGTACCCGGAAGCGTGCCCAGCCCCGCCGCCCGAAGCTGCCCCAGGAAGTCGGCGACCGAGAGCCCGAGCGTTGCCGCCCCCTGCCAGACTTCGAGCGGCGTGAAGGCATGCACATGCATCGCCGGCGAGACCGCCTTCACCGCTCGGGTGACCTTAAGATAGGTCTCGCCGGTATATTCGGGATGGATGCCGCCCTGCATGCACACTTCGGTGGCGCCCCGTTCCCACGCCTCGACCACCCGGCGCTGGATTTCCCCGATATCCAGATCGTAGGGCTTGCCGCGCAAATTCTCGCTGAGCTTGCCTTTCGAGAAGGCGCAGAATTGGCAGCGGAAATAACAGACATTCGTGTAGTTGATGTTGCGGTTGACCACATAGGTGACCACGTCGCCATTGACCTCGCGCCTGAGCGCGTCGGCGGCTTGGGCGACTGCGGCGGCATCGTCGCCGCGCGCCCGGAACAAGCTGACGATGCCGGACTGGTCGAGGCCCTGGCCCGACAAGGCCGTATCCAGCAGGCGGCGAATGTCGTCGGACGGGCGACCGCCCCCTGACCCGGTGAACAAGGCAAGGTCGGCGGCGGGCGGCGGCTCTTGGGCACCCGGCGACCAGGCCTCGGCGCGCGCCAAGCCGTCGCCGTCGATCGCCCGCAACACCCGCGGCCTGAGCCAGGGATCGAGCCAACGTTCGCCATCGAGCGCCCATTCGGGATAGATCGCGAGCCGCTCCACCAGATGCTTGCCGGCGGCCCTGGTCTCTTCGGCGAGGCTATCCAAATGCGGCCAGGGCCGTTCCGGGTTGACGAAATCGGGGGTGACCGGGGATACCCCGCCCCAATCGTCGATGCCGGCCTCCACCAGGCGGGCGAGTGCCCCGGGGCTCAAATTGGGCGGCGCCTGGATATGCATCGCCGGGCCGAACAGGATGCGCGCGACGGCAATCGTCCATAAGAGTTCGTCGAGGTCGGGCTCGGGCGCCGCCGCCATGCGGGTGGCGGGCTTTGCCCGGAAGTTCTGGATGATGATTTCCTGGATATGACCATGGACGTCGTGGAGTTGGCGGAGCGCCATCAGCGCCTCGATGCGCTCCAGCCGCGTCTCGCCAATGCCGATCAGGATGCCCGAGGTGAAGGGAATGCGTGCCTTGCCCGCGTCCTCGATGCAAGCGAGGCGGAGCACCGGGTCCTTGTCGGGCGAGCCATGATGACACTGGCCCTTCTCCAGGAGGCGCGCGGACGCGCTCTCCAGCATGATCCCCATGGAAACCGCGACCGGCCGGAGTGCCGCCATGTCGCCGGCGGTCATGATGCCGGGGTTGAGATGGGGGAGGAGGCCCGTCTCGTCGAGGACCAGCTTGGCCATCGCCTTCAGATAGTCGAGGGTGGTGGCATGGCCCAGCTTCTCGAGCGCTTCGGCGGCGGCCTTGTAGCGAAGCTCCGGCTTGTCGCCGAGGGTGAAGAGCGCCTCCTTGCAGCCGGCGGCGGCACCGGCGCGCGCCGCGGCCAGCACTTCCTCCGGGCTCATATAGGCGGCTTCGCCCTTCTTCGGCGGCTCGGCGAAGGTGCAGTAGTGGCAGACGTCCCGGCAGAGGTGGGTCAAGGGAATGAACAGCTTGCGCGAATAGGAGACGAGCCGGCCATGACCCTGGTCGCGAAGCGCCTGGGCGGCGGCCATCAAGCCGGCCAGATCGGCGCTTTCGGCAAGCCGCAGGGCTTCCGCCGCCGTCGGGCGGTGGCCCGCTATGACATGCTTTAGGAACAACACAGCCTCCCCGTTCGGCCGGGTGCCGATAATGGTGCGTCGATTACGGCGCCATCATGGCGCCCCGGCGCCCGCTTGTCACGCGCCGCCCCGCCGGTTCCGGGCAAGCCAGCCATGCGCCAGGGTATCGCCGGACCGGGCGATGAGCGCCTCCAGGTCCGCCGGCGTGTCGATATCGAGGCCGATACCGGCCAAGCGCAGGACCTTGGGTTCGATGCCCCGGGCACGGGCGGCGGCCAGATGCGAGCGGAAGCTGCTGTCGCCGAAGCGGAGCGGTACGGCATCGACCGGCGACAAGGCGATGCAGTTCGACCCGTCCTCGTCCCGCGAGGGCACGATCGTCATGGCGGGGGTCATGGCGGGTGCCGGGCCATGGGCCGCCAGCACCGCCTCGATCTCGGCCGCCGTCACCAGGGGAACGTCGCCCGGCAACGTCAGCATGGCCGCCACACCCTCGCGCCGGAGCAGCTCGATGCCCGCCAAGACCGCCTGGGTGTGGCCCAGGTTCGCCGCTTCGCCGAGGACGCGCGCGCCATAGTTCGTCGCGAGCGCCGCCGCCGCCGGATCGCCCGAGACCACCAGGATGCCGGCAAGACCGCGCGCGCGCTTGAGCGCCGCCAGCACGTCCTCCAGCATCGCCTGGTAGAGCGCCGTGCGCCCGGTCTGGGGGAGCGCCGGCGCCAGGCGCTGCTTCGCCTGCGTCATGTCCTTGACGGGTACGACGGCCCACATCGCGTCCACCACCACTCACTCCGCGCCCGCCAGGCGCCGCACTTCGGCCGGGCCGTACCCCGCCCGGTGGAGCTGGCGCAAGGTCTGGGCTCGGTCACGCTTGGCATAGCGCCGCCCATCGGCGCCCGTCAGCAGCGCGTGATGGTGATAGCGCGGCACCGGCAGGCCGAGCAATGCCTGCAACAGGCGGTGAATGTCGGTTGCCGCGATCAGGTCCGCGCCGCGCGTAACCAGGTTCACTTCTTGCAAGGCGTCATCGACGGTGACCGCCAGATGATAGCTGGTGGGCACGTCCTTGCGCGCCAGCACCACATCGCCATGGCGCTCGGGTGCCGCCTGGATGGAACCCCGAGCCGCATCGAGCCAGGCGAGCGGCCCGGCGATGGCCCTCGCCCGCGCCACATCGAGGCGCAGTGCGTAGGCCATGCCCGCGCTCTGCCGCGCCTGGCGCTCGTCCGGCGCCAGGTGGCGGCAGATGCCGGGATAGAGCGGCCCGTCGGGTCCGTGTGGTGCCCGGGCCGCGCGGGCGATCTCCTCGGCAATGTCTTGGCGGGAGCAGAAACAGGGATAGAGCACGCCCAGATCGTCGAGCCGGGCGAGGGCTGCCCCATAGTCCGCCATATGGGCCGACTGGTAGCGCACCTCGCCGTCCCAATCGAGGCCGAGCCAGGCGAGGTCCGCCACGATATCGGCCGCGAATTCGGGCCGGCAGCGGCCATTGTCGATGTCCTCGATGCGTAGCAGGAAGCGGCCGCTCGATTGCCGCGCCGCCCGCCAGGCGAAGAGCGCCGAGAAGGCATGCCCCAGATGCAGATGGCCGGTCGGGCTCGGCGCGAAGCGGGTTACGACCGGCAGGGTCATCGACGCCATCCCTCGATTTGCGTTTTAGGCAATGCTTGGTCCCGGACAAAGCCAAAGCAAACCCAATAACTATATGAAAAGCCTCAATACATGAAAAAATGATACGAAAATTTTCCGCCGCTCGGCATTTCAATGCGATAATCACTATACTCTATCCGGCCCGGTTTGTCACGCCCCGAGAGACCGGGGCCGGAGCGATAAATCCGGGGTTTTTCAGTCCCGACCGCCATTTATGACTCGTGCTATCCTAACCGAAGGAAAGTGCCCATGACGCGCATCACGAAGCGGTTTGAACAAGCCCTTGAGGCCGTTCGTGCGATGCCGCCGGATCGGCAAGACCTCCTGGCCGTCGAATTGTTGGAACGTGAGCGGCTTCTCGGCCAATCTGCGGTTAATCTGACACCGCAAGAGCGGGCGGAGCTGGCTGCTGCCGGACGCGGCGAGTTCGCCAGTGAGGCCGAGGTCGCCGCCAGGTACGCGACGCGCGGTCTGTGAAGCTGCGCTACCGGCCAACGATACCCGTGCGTCGGAAGAACCATTGGCTGAACCGCCCCGGGTTTGCCGGAGGCTCCAACTCTTGAGAGGATGGAGCGATGACAAGCAAGACGACGAACAAGTTTTCTCCCGAGGTCCGTGGGCGCGCGAATCACGCACGAGAATGTTTCAGGCGGCGTATTTGCGTTGGGCTGGGGCTCCATAAGGATTTTCCGAAGGGTGTCAGCGGACCAAGGGGTTGACGACCACCAGGCGGGCGAAACGTCCGAAGTCGCGATCGGCCGACCACAGCTCGCGTACGCCGTGCTGGAGACAGAGGGCGGCGACGCCAGCGTCATGAACCGAGGGGCCGGTGATTCGCCCCGCCCCGAGCAGTGCCCGCAAGGCCGGCCAATGGGCCTCGGATTCGCCGAGCAGGGTTAGCGCCGGCGATTCGAGCCACGCGTCCACTTGGTCGATTGCCTTGGCTGGCGGCGTCGGCGGACTGTAGATGCGCGGGTGTGTCACGATGGCGAGGAATTCGTGGAGGCACGGCCACGGAATACCCCACGCACCCCGCCCCTCGGCGAGCGCCGTCACCGAAGCCAGCGCCGCCCGGTGGAACGGTGAGTCGGCACGGTGGGCGCAGACCAGGATGTTGGTATCGACCGCGATCACCCGCCGCGGCCTTCATAGGCAAGCGCCCGCAGCCGTTCCCAGCCGAGCCCCTCGGCATCCGGCTGAAGTCCTTTGCCCTTGAAGCTTGCCCGGCGCAGCTTGAACGGCTCGCGCCGCGCCTCCTCATCGATCACCCGGCGCAAGCCCGCCTCGACAAGGGCCTTGACCGTGGTGCCCTCGCGGTCGGCAAGCTGGCGTGCGGCTTCCAGCAAGGCGTCACCGATGTCGATGGTCGTCTTCATGCCTTGGCGGCCTCCCCGGCAATCTCCCCGTATCCCATGATATGGGTGGCAATACCGGAACCCGAATAGCATGGCCCGAGGTACCCGGAAAGGCCGGGAGCCTGTCCGAGTAATACCAGGTCTCGATGATCGAAACCGATCATCGAGACGCCCTCAAACGCCGGGCGCGCGCTCCGCGCGCTTGGCTTTCGCCGCATCGGCGGCGCGGCGCGGTCGCGCCGGCCAAGCCTCGATGAGTCAAGCTCATCGAGGCTTAGTA
>SHVR01000014.1 GCA_009694185.1 Alphaproteobacteria bacterium
AACACATTGTGTTCATTGGAGAATAGTCGATTCCGGAGGGGTCGCGTTTCGCGTCCAACCGTGACCCCTCAAATGCAGTCAATCTTATCGTTCTTCCAATGGCTTGAGGCCACCTGAGGGTGGGGTCACGGTTGGACGCGATTTCACAGCCGGTGCTGGCGAGGGCGTTGCGCCGGTTGGCGTCGATCTGTTTCTCGGATGCCATGCTGGGTGTCTCCTTCGGTGCGCGCGTCATTGAGCGCGTGACAAGCGGCCACCGATTGGATATAGTGTTTATCTCAATGTATGTCTATATTGGCATCGAACGGCGAAGAAAAATATTATCTTCCTTTTATATCAATAACTTAATGGCTTTGTCCCGGCCTCGTTTGCGTCATGAAGGGTTATGCCAGGCGGAGTTCCCCATAGCCCTTCGCCGCCACCTCGTCGCAGCGCGCGCGGTAGGCGGGGGCACTGCCGGAATAGCGCGCGATCATGCGGGTTTGCTTGCCCGCCACATTGCTGTTGATGCCGGTCATCCAGGAGTTGACCTCGTTGGACAGCAGGCCCTCGCCGACGCTCTTGACGTGATCGGTCCAGGACGCCACCCCGGCTTCGGTAGCCTCGACACAGGTCAGGTTTTGCGCCCGCGCATGGCGCACCAAGCCCGTCACCCAGTCGACATTGTATTCGATGCTGCGCGGAATATTGCCCAGCGCCGTATGCGGTCCCATCAGCATCAGCATGTTGGGGAAGCCTTCGACCAGAACGCCGAGATAGGTCTCCAGCCCGTTCTTCCACTTGTCCTTCAAAAGCCGGCCGCCCACGCCCCTGATGTCGATGCGATCGAAGCTGCCGGTGATCGCATCGAAGCCCGTGGCATAAATGATGATGTCGAATTCGTATTCGGCGGTCTCGATGCCCCCAGTCGTCAGTCCATGGGCCGTGATCCGCTCGATCGGCGTTTCGTTGATGTCCACCAGCCGGACATTGGGCTGGTTGTAGACTTCATAATACTTGGTCTCCATCGGTACCCGGCGCGTGCCGAAGCCGTGGTTCTTCGGAATCAGCTTCTCGGCCACCTTGGGGTCCTTCACCCGCTGGCGGATCTTCCTCGCCACGAAGTCGGTAATCGCCGCGTTCGCCCTCCGGTCGGTCAGGATGTCGCGGAAATTGCCCTGCCAGATGCCGAAGCCAGGCGTGGCGTAGAGCTTCTCGAAGAACGCCTCTCTCTCTTCGTCCGAGACCTCGAACGTGCCGCGCGGGTCCGGCGTATGCAGGAAACAGGCGAAGGTTTCCAGGCAGCGCTTGAACATCTGTGGATAGCCGGCCTTGATCGTCGCCATTTCCGCCGCGTCGATCTTGCTGTTGTGCAGTGGCGGGCACCAGTTCGGCGTGCGCTGGAACACGGTCAGGTGACCGGCGGTCTTGGCCACTTCCTGGATGGTCTGCACGCCGGTGGCGCCCGTGCCGATCACCGCCACCCGCTTGCCCGCGAAGCTCACCGGCGCGTGCGGCCATCGGGCGGTGTGGTAGGCCTCGCCCTGGAACGTCCCCACCCCCTCGATGCGCGGCATCGTCGGCGCCGAGAGCGGCCCGACGGCGGTGATCAGGAAGCGCGCGCGGTGCCGGCTGCCGTCCTCCAACGTCACGTCCCAGCCGTGCGGCGCGTCCCGGTAACGCGCCTCTGCGACCCGGCTCCGGAACTGGATATCCCGGCAGAGGTCGAACTTGTCGGCGACGTGGTTGAGATAGCGCAGCGTCTCCGGCTGGCCGGCGAAATGCTCGGACCAGTTCCATTCCTCCAGCAGCTCCTTCGAAAAGGAGTAGCTGTAGGAGTAGCTTTCGGAATCGAAGCGGGCACCCGGATAACGGTTCCAGTACCAGGTGCCGCCGACGCCGGTCCCGGCCTCGAACACCCGCGCCCTGAGCCCCAGCTCGCGCAAACGGTAAAGCTGGTAGAGGCCCGAGATGCCGGCGCCGATGATGATGGCGTCATAGTCCGGAACCGGCGCCCAGCCGTTGGGGCCTGGTGTTTCCTTCGAGGCGGTCATTGGCCGTTACCCCGAGATTGCTTGCATTGGCCGACGCCCTCACCGGGTCCCGTCGTCGAAGCCGCAGACGAGCGCGCCGCTCGCGTCGACGGTGACGGACCAACCGGGCGGCACGACCGAGGTTCCGCCCGCCTCCTCGACGATGGCGGGGCCCGAAAAGGCGAATCCCGCCGGCATTCTGGCGCGGTCGAAAATCGCGGTGTCGAGCCAACGGCCGAACCAGACGGAACGCCCGCCGGCATTCGGGTCGCCCGCGGCGGGAGAAGCGAAATCGAGCACCGGCTTGTCCACGTCGCCGATCGAGACCAAGCGGATATTGACCATTTCGGCCTCGTTGGCACGGTCGGCGAAGCCGAAGGTTGCCGCATGCAGGTCGTCGAATGCCCGCCGCAAGGGGCCAAAATCCGGATCGTCGAAATTCCAGGGAATGCCCAGGGTGTAAGACTGACCGGCATAGCGCATATCGATGGTAAATGCGTGCCGCTGGCGCTCCCGGGCAATCCCATCGTCGAGCAGCAAGCCAACCCCCTGGCGCCGGAGTGCCTCGGCCTCGCGCTTCAGCGCGCCGGGCGAGAGCGTGCCAAGCCGGCCGCCCCAGGCCTTGACGAAGTCGCGCCGGAGGTCGGCCATCATCTGGCCGAGCGCCGAGAGGTGCCCCGGAAACCGCGGGATCAGCACCCGCGTCATGCCCAGCTCCTCGGCCACCATGAAACCATGCATCGGGCCGGCGCCGCCGAAGCCCACCAGCGCAAAGTCGCGCGGGTCGAAGCCACGATGCACCGAGACCTCGCGCACCGCGCCCGCCATCTTGGCAACCGCGACGGCGAGCGCGCCGTCGGCAAGGGCAACCGGATCGTCCGTGCCCAAGGCCGTGCCGAGTGCCCGGAATGCCGCCTCGGCGGCCGCCACGTCGAGCACGAGGCCCCCCGCGAGCGGCCGATCCGTCGGCAGACGCCCGAGCAGCAGATTGGCGTCCGATATGGTCGGCCGGTCGCCGCCACGGCCATAGCAGGCGGGCCCCGGCGATGCCCCGGCACTTTGCGGCCCGATTTCGAGGGTCCGGTCCGGGCCGATCCAGACGATCGAGCCGCCGCCGGCGCCGATGGTGTGAATGTCGAGCTGCGGCATTTGGAGGGGATAGGCATCGACTTGATTGTCGTGCGACATGCGGGGCGCGCGCCCGTGCACCAGGGCAACGTCGGTGCTGGTGCCGCCCATGTCGAAGGTGATGAGATCGCCGAGGTCCGCGGCCTCGGCCGCGCGAACGGCCCCGCCGACGCCGCCGACGGGGCCCGACAGAAACGTTCCCACGCAGCGCTGGCGGGCGGCCTCGAGCGTCATCGCCCCGCCGTTCGAGCCCATGATGTTGACCGGTGCCCGGATACCGCGCCCGGACAGCTCGCTCGAGAGCGTACCCAGGTATTTCGTCATCACCGGCGTCAGATAGGCGTTGAGGACAACGGTCGAGCTGCGCTCGAATTCGCCGCGCTCCGGGATCAGAACGGCGGATTCGGTGACGGGAACGGCGTTGAGCCGCTGCCTGAGCGCCGCCGCCACGGCGAGTTCGTTCTCGGGATTGCGGTAACTGTGGACGAACGCGACGGCGACCGCCTCCACACCCTGGCGGCGGAGCGTCCCGGCCAGCGCCTCGATCTCGGATTCCGTGGCCGTCGCGAGGACCGTCCCGTCGGCGTCGATACGTTCCCCCACCTCGTGACGGCGGTCGCGCGGCACCAAGGGCGCCGGCCGCTGCCAGGTCGTGTCAAAGAGGCCGCCCACCAGGCGCCTGCCCTTGCCGATCTCGAGGACGTCGCGGAATCCCTTGGTGGTGACGAGCGCGGTCTTGGCACCCTGGCGCTCCAGGAGCGCGTTGGTGGCGATCGTCGTGCCATGGACGAACGCCCGAATGGCGTCGAACGCGATCCCGAGTTCGGTCAGCGCGTCGAGAACCCCGCGCCACTGCTCGCCCGGGAGCGATGGAACCTTAGCCGACAAGAGGCGGCCCTCGGCCTCATCGAAGGCGATGAGATCGGTGAACGTGCCGCCAACGTCGACGCCGACGATGTAACGCGCGCGCGCCGTCACGCGATGGCTCCAACGGCGCGGACCTCGATCCGATCCCCGGCGGCGCTCCCGAGTGCCGCGATACCCAACGGCCCAAGGCGAAGCGCCTCGCCGTCCGTGCCGGGCGCCATGCGGACCCAGCCGCGGAGCGCCGCGGCACCCGATGGCGTCGCGAGCTCGACCAGGTCGTCCTCGCCGACACCAAGGCGTGCCGCGACAGCGGGAGACAGGCCGATCCGGCGCCTGGGCCCATCGAAATCGTCGGCGCTGGCGGCCGCCACTCGAACCATGAGGCGCGCGGCACGCACGCGGCGCCGCAAGCCATCGGTGGCGCCCGCATCGACGCTACCGTCGGCGGCAAGCGCCACCCCGTAGCGCTGCTCGGCGCGTTCCCCACTCAGATAACCGAGGAAGACGTCGCGCGCGACCCGTTCCGGGTCGCGTTTCAGCGGGTCGCCATAGCCGCCGCCGCCGGACGATTCCATGCGCACGATGTCGTCTTTTCGCAACATGAAACCGCCGACCTTGCCGGGCACGGGCGACGGCTGGAGAACCTCGCCGCCGCGCAGGACGACGAAACGGTTGGCGGCCCCGCTGTAGCCGCCGGCAACCCCGAAGGGCGGGATCACCGCATGATCGGCGAGCACCGAGAGGCTGGCGCCATCGACCAGGACGCGAATGTCCCGGCGCATGCCGCAGCCGCCGCGAAATTCGCCGTCGCCGCATGAGTTTTCGCGGATGCCGTAATGCTCGATGCGCACCGGGCACTGCATCTCGACCACCTCGGCGGGCTGCACCACGTTGAAGTCGCCCTCGGGGAAGGCCCGCACCACATGATTGCCATCGGCCCCGATGGTGGCGCCGGTGCCGCCCGCCGGATATTCGTACAAGAGGAAGATGCCGGCCTTGTCGTCGGTCGAGCTGGGATGCGGCCCGGAAACATAGACGTGATTGGCCCCGCCCTTGAGGTCGCCAACCAATTTCTGTGGCAATGCCTGCCCCAGCGCCGAGACCATCATCGCCACCATGATCGCGCGGCATTCCGCCATGCCGCCGCACGGCACCGGCAGGGTCGCATTGAGGAAGCTCCCGCGCGGATTGACGATCGTGATGGGATTGAACGAGCCGTGATTCACCGGTGTCTGGGGGTCGAGGTAGGACTTGACCACGCTGGCGACGGCATTCAGCGCCATGGCCGGGCCGACATTGGTCGGGCCGCCGGTTTGCGGGCTGCTGCCGGTGAAGTCGGCGATCAGACGATCGCCGTCGACGGTCAATTTGAGGCGACCCGCCAGCGGCTCCGGGCTATGGCCGTTGCTGTCGAGATAGGCTTCGGCATGGTAGGTGCCGTCCGGGATTGCCCCGATCCGCTGGCGCATGAGCGTTTCCGAACGGAGGATGAGCTCCTCGACGGCATCCAGGAAGGCGCTGCCGCCGAAGCGCCGAAACAGGCGCTGGATATGCTCGGCCGCCTTCAGCGAGGTGCCGTGCATGGTGTTGAAGTCGCCGCGCCGTTCGTGGCGGATGCGCATATTGTCGAGGAGCAGGCCGAGGAACGGCTCGTTCATCCGGCCGCGCTCGGCGATCCGGGTCGGCTCGATGCGCATCCCTTCCTGATAGATATCCGTGACCCGCCCCGAGAGCGAGCCGGGCGTCATGCCGCCGACGTCGCCCCAATGGCAGCGGGCGGCCGTGAACAACGCGAGGCGGCCCTGGTAAAACACCGGGTAGAGCATCAGGATATCGTTGAGGTGGGTGCCCCCCGTATAGGGGTCGTTGTGCAGAAAGATATCGCCCTCGTGGATATCGTCGCCGAAGGTCTTCACCACTTCCGCCGCCGAATAGGGCACGGCAAAGATATGGATCGGGTTGTCGGCAAGGCCTTGCGCCACGAGGCGTCCGTCGGATGTCACCAGCGCGCAGGAGAAATCATGCCCCTCATAGATGATCGAAGAATAGGAACCGCGGATGATGTTGGCGCGCATCTCGTTGACGACGGCCACCAGCGACTCACGGATCAACTCCAGGCGCCCCACTTCATTCACGGTACCCCCCCTTCACCTGCTTGGCCTTGCCACCGGACCTTACTCGGCCGCCGCCCTCCGTGCGGTCTTGAAGGCCGGCATCACTTCCTTGGCGAAGCGTTCCAACTGTTCCAGCGCCACGGCCAAGGGCGTGCCCAGCGCCATGCCGCAGCTAATGCGGTTGAGGCCCGGATAGCGCTTCTCGACCGCCTTTAACTGCTCGATGATCTCGCCGGGTGTGCCGGCGAGGAAGCCGCCAGCCTTCACCGCGTCCTCGATGCGCGGCAGCTTGGTGGTGGCCGCCAGGCGGGGATCGCGCATGGCGGCGATCTGTTCGTCGGAGAGGGCCCGCACGAGGCGCAGCTCGCCGAACATCTTCATGTTTTCCTCATAATATTTCCCGGCCGCCCGCATGGCGGCCTCGCGGCTTTCGGCGATATGGAACAGAAAGCCGAGCGACAGGCGCTCGCCGATTTCAAGCTTGATGCCGCGCCGCGCATAGGCCGCCTGGAATTCGGCCATGTGCCGATCGACGGCACCGCCCTCGGCGGAGCCGCCGCCGATCACGCCGCTGATACCGTGCTTCGCCATGAAGTCGAAGGCGCGGGTGGAGCCGCTCTGGATCGGCTGCCAGCACTCGACGGGGAGGCGCAGCGGCCGCGGCACCAGGGTCAGCTCCTTTAGGGTATAGCCGCGATACGGCACTTCGGGCGGGATGGTGTAGTACTTGCCCTTGTGGGAGAAGCGTTCCTCATTGAACGCCTTGAAGACCACATCGACGCCTTCCTCGAACATTTCGCGGTTGGCCGCCTGGTCGCTCAAGGGCGCGCCGAAGCTTTCGACCTCGCGGGTGTGATAACCGCGCGCGACGCCGAAGATGACACGCCCGTTGCTCAAGATATCCGCCGTGGCGTAGTCCTCGGCGAGGCGCAGCGGATGCCACATGGGCACGACGTTGAAGCCGCAGCCGATCTTGATGTTCTTGGTCTGGTTCACGAGATGCATCGCCATCATCAAGAGGTTCGGAATGCATTCCGTGCCTTCCGGCTGGAAATGATGCTCGGCCATCCAGAATGTGTCGTAGCCGAGGCCGTCCATATGCTTGGCGTAAGCTACGGCATTGTGCAGGGCGCCCGCCAGCTCCTCGTTCGAGTACCAGCGGTCGTTGATGGGCGTGCCGGCGTAGCCGACATTTTCCATGTCGACGGTGCCGACATAGGAGCTGTCGAATTTCGTGATCATTGACGTTCCTTTCTTGGTCTTGGCGCCGATACGGGCATCGACCGGGGTTTTTTGCTACTCATGTCGCGCCTCGAACTCGGCAAACTCGCTCATGAAGGGGGCGGCGATGGCGGCGTTCAGCTTGCAGTCGAGGAAGATCGGCCCGTCCGGTTTGGCGAGGGTGGGCGCCAACTGGCGCAATTCGTCGAGGCTGCGGATGGTGTGCGCCTCGAAGCCGAAGGCCGCCGCAACGGGCGCGAAATCGACGTCGGGGAAGACGGATTTCTCCACCGGCAAATTGCGCATCTTGAGAAAATGCAGCTCCGCGCCATAGGCGCAGTCGTTCATCAAGACGACCACCAGCGGGATATCCTCGCGCACCACGGTTTCCAACTCGCCCATGGTCATGAGGAAGCCGCCATCGCCGATCACCAGGATGGTGGTGCCCTCGGGCCTCGCCTTCGCCACGCCCAGCGCGGTGCCGAAGCCGAGGCCGATGGAGGCAAACTCGCTGGTCATCTTCAGATGCCCCGGCCCCGGCACCGTGAGATAGGGCAGGATGCCGAGGAAATTGCCGGCGTCGTAGACGATGGTGCGGTCGGGCGGTAGCAGCTTGTTCAACGCCACGCCGAGCGAGCGCGGATCGAGGGTGCGCGCCGTGTTGGCCGGCTGGAAATCGCGGGCGATGTCGAAGCCCGCGATCGTTGCCAGTATTTCGGGCGCGTGGAAGGGCTTGTTGGAAGCACCCTGCGCCGGCAGCGCCGCCAGGATCTGTTCGGCCACCACCAGGGCATCGCCGACGACCGCGACATCGGCGGCGGTCCAGCGGCCGATATGGGTGCCGACCGCATCCACCTGGATGATCGGCACCGGCGGCATGGAGGCACCGAAGCTCATGGTCAGGAAGTTCAGGCCGGCGCCGAAGACGAGGACGCAATCGGCCTGCTCCATCATCCGCCGCCCGAGAGAATGGGAGAACGAGCCGAGGACGCCGAGATTGTAGGGGTTGCCCTGGAACATGTCCTTGCCGCGCACCGACGTGATCAAGAGTGCCCCGGTCTTTTCCGCCAGCGCTTCGAGCGCCCGCTTCGCGCCGGCCCGGTAGGCGCCCATGCCGGCCATGATGACCGGCCGGCGGCTGTTGTTGAGGAGGGTGACGGCGGCGGCGATGGATGGGGCGCGCGCGGCGGCGGGCTTGGGCGCCGCCGGCCGCGCGAGCGCGGGTGCCGCGGATGCCTCCACCGGCATCATCTGCACGTTGGTCGGCAGGAGGAGTGCCGCGAGCGTACCGCGCCGTGCCGCCGCCACCGCGTCCATCAGCGTCGCGCGCGCGGTCGCGGCACTGGCGGCCGTGAAACAGCGGAGCCCCGCCGCGCCCAGCACGGCCTGGGCGTTGAAGCCCTTATAGTCCGGCCCGATCGTGTTGACGGCGCCACCCGGCACGGCGGCGTCGCCATAGATCACCAAGAGCTTCGAGCCCATGCGGCTCGCCGCGACGGCGGCGTGCAAGCCGTTCGCCGTGGCGGGCCCGCGGCCGATCAGGGCCACCGCCAACTCGCCGGTGGCATAGGCAAAACCTTCCGCCATGGCGATGGCGTTGTTCTCGTGCCGGGCACCGTGGAAACGAATGCCGAGCGCCTCCAGCGTAACCGCGAAGACCGCCGTGTCGTCGCTCATCAGGCCGAAGACGTTGTCGATGCCGAGTGCGCGAATATCCTCCGCCAGCGCCTGATAGACGGGAATGACGCGGACAGTGCCGGCGGATGGTTGATCGTTCATCGTGGTCTCCTCCCCTGGAGTCCTTGTCACGGTATAGAGCATTTAACGCGACACCGTCTAGACGACGGCCCCGAAAATTCGGCCGATCCCGGCGGTGATCGCCATGGCGTTCCGTATGCGGGCGAAGACGGCTCATGATAACACCAATATCGCGAGCGCCGCCGCCGCCATCACCGCCGTCGCCGCCCACCCGACGATCTTGAGCCCGAGCGGCGCAACGAAGGGGCCGAGGTGCTGGCGGCTCGATACGACGATCATCGTCGCCACCATCAGGGGCACAGCGATCACGCCGTTCAAGACCGCGCTCCAGAATAGCGCCTTGATCGGGTCGATGGGCAGGAACAGCATGAGAAGCCCGAGCCCGAACGCCAGCGCGAGGACGCCATAGAAGGCTTTGGCGTTTTCCGGTTTCTGCTCCAGCCCGATCCGCCAGCCGCGCAACTCGCCGATGGCGTAGGCAGCCGAACCCGCGAGGACCGGCAGGGCGAGTAACCCGGTGCCGACGATGCCGAGGCTGAACAAGAGGAAGGCGAACTCGCCCGCGATCGGCCGCAACGCCTGGGCCGCCTCGGCCGAGGTCGCGATATCGGTGACGCCGGCCGCGTGCAGCGTGACGGCCGTGGTCAGAACGATGAAGAACGAGACCAGGCTGGAAAACCCCATGCCGATGCAGGTGTCCCAGGCGATCCGGTCGAGTTCCGCCGGTGCGTCCGCCGGATGGTCGAGGAGCGAGCCATCGCCGGCCAGGATCTCGTCCTCCACCTCTTCCGCACTCTGCCAGAAGAACAGGTAGGGGCTGATCGTGGTACCGAACACGGCGACGATCACGATCAACACGTCCCGCGACCAACGGACCTCGGGCCAGAGCACCCCGCGTGCCACGGCGCCCCAGTCGATGGCCACGGTGAAGACGACGCCCACATAGGCCAAGAGGCTGAGCGTCAGCCATTTCAGCACATGCACATAGCGGTGATAGGGCACGAAGACCTGCAAGACGAGCGAACCGGCGGCGAACAGGATCGCGAAAAACGTCTCGCCCCAGCCCAGAACCAGTTCGGCGGCGGCACCCATCGCGGCGAGATCGGCGCCGATGTTGACCGTATTGGCCACGAACAGCAGCAGCACGAGCGCGCTGACCAGCCATCGCGGCAGCACCCGCGTCATGTTCGCCGCGAGCCCTTCGCCCGTGACCCGGCCGATCCGCGCGCAGATGGATTGGATCGCCGTCATCAGCGGATAGGTCAGGGCGACGGTCCACATCAGGTTGAGGCCGAATTGCGCCCCCACCTGGGAATGGGTCGCGATGCCGCCCGGATCGTCGTCCGCGGCACCGGTGATGAGGCCCGGCCCGAGGCGCCGGAACCACGCGACCTTGGCGGACTTGCGCGACGGTTCGGTCATCGCGAGAGCTTGGGAGTTGGGCGCAAATCGGACACGCCCCATATCCAGCCCTCGACCCGCGACCGCGAGAGCTTGGAGCCCGTGTATCGCTCGGACGGGAGGTGGTAGCGCACGCGACAGACAGGGGCGATGACGCCCTATATCTCCTGAAGCGCCGCCTCCTGGAAGGCGCTCTTCGGCCAGTCGAGGCCGTAATGCGCGCGCAGTGTCTGGCCGGCATAGGACGTGCGAAAGAGCCCGCGCCGCTGCAAAATCGGGATCACCTCGGCGCTGAAGACGTCGAGCATCACGGGCAAGAGCGGCGGCATGATGTTGAAACCGTCGGCGGCACCGTCGCTGAACCAATCCTCGATCAGATCGGCGATCTGCTCCGGCGTGCCGGCCATGGTGAAATGGCCGCGCGCACCCGCGAGGCGCGCCAGCAATTGCCGGAGCGTTGGCTTCTCCCGGCGCACCAGGCCGACGATGACCTCGGTGCGGCTCCTGGCCGCCTCGACCGAGCCGGGGTCGGGAAAGTCTTCCGGCACCAGCGGGCGGTCGAGCGGCAAATGCGAGAAATCATGGCCGCCGAACCGGCCGGAGAGGCGCTTGCGCCCCACCTCGGGGTCCGAGAGCTCGTTCACCTCTAGGGCCATGCGCGTTGCCTCGGCCTCGGTCGAGGCGATCATCGGGCTGAGGCCCGGCAGGATCAGCACCTGGCCGGGTGCCCGGCCCGCGGCCGCGACCAGGGCCTTCAGGTCGGCGTAGAACGCCTGTGCCGTCGCCTTCTCCATATGGGCGGTGAACACGGCATCGGCATGGCGGGCGGCGAAGCCGCGGCCGGTGTCGGACGATCCCGCCTGCACCAGCACCGGCCGGCCCTGGGGTGTGCGCGGCAGGTTGAGCGGCCCGGCCACCTGGTAATAGTCGCCCCGGTGGTCGATCGGCCGGATGCGCTCGGCCAGCGCATAGCGCCCGCTTTTGCGGTCATCGACCACCGCATCCTCGGCCCAGCTATCCCAGAGCGCCTTGACCACGGTCATGAATTCCTCGCCGCGCTCATAGCGCTCGGCGTGGGTGAGCGGTCCCGCACCGCCGAAATTGCGCGCCGCCGTCGCGAGCCACGAGGTGACGATGTTCCAAGCGACGCGGCCGTTGCTGATGTGATCGAGCGAGGCGAATTGGCGCGCCAGGTTGAAGGGCTCCGTATAGGTGGTCGACGCCGTGGCGATCAAGCCGATCCGGCTGGTTGCCACGGCGATGGCCGACAAGACCGTGATGGGCTCGAGCCAGGTGCGCGCCGACTCGGCCGCGTCGTCGCCAAGCGCCAACTGGTCGGCGAAAAAGATCGAGTCGAACAGCGCCGCCTCCGCCCGGCACGCCAAATCCTGATAATAGCGGATGTCGGTCAGCGCCAGCGGCGAGGACGCCGGATGCCGCCAAGACGCCTCGTGGTGGCCACGGCTCTGGATGAAGAGGTTGAGGTGCAATTGCCGTTGCATGGCCCCTCTCCCCGGCACGGGCTCAGTTAGCCGTCATGCCGCCGTCGATCACGAGCTCGGTGCCGGTGACCCAGGCGGACTCGTCGGAGGCGAGATAGAGACAGCCGAGGGCGATGTCGGCGGGCGTGCCGAAGCGGCCGAGCGGCGTCGCCTCCAGGCGCTTGGCCGCCACCTCGGGGTTAGCATGGCCGGGCTTGGTCATGGGCGTATCGACGAAGCCCGGATGCACCGAATTCACCCGGATGCGGTCGGGCGCGTATTGGATTGCCGCCGCCTTGGAGAAGATGCGGACCGCACCCTTCGAGGCGTGGTAGGCGGCGTTGGAATGCGAGCCGACGATGCCGCAGATCGACGAGATGTTGACGACCGAGCCGCCGCCCGCGCGCTGCATGGGCTGGATCACGGCACGGGTCCCGAGGAACACGCCGGTCGCGTTCACCGCCATGACCTGGTTCCAGTTGGCCAGGCTCTGCTCCGCCAGGCGCGGACCGGCGGTCTGGCCGGTCTGGATGTTCATCATGGGATCGCGGCCGGAGATGCCGGCGATGTTGGCCAGCACATCGACCTTGCCGTAGCTCTTTTCGGCCGCCGCCACCAGCGCCGTCCAGGCGTCCTCATCGCAAACGTCGAGTGGGCGGAACATCGCCTTGCCGCCGGCGGCCACGATCTCCCCCGCCACCCTCTCGCCGGCGGCCGCATTGCTGTCGCACAACATGACGGCGGCGCTGTGCAGCGCGAAGAGGCGCGCGGTCTCGGCACCGATGCCCGAGGCGCCACCGCTAACAATGGCCACCTTGCCGACCAGCCTTGGACCCGGTTGCATGGCTTCCTCCCCGTGTTGATCCAGCCAACCCTAGCATTCAGCCTCCCGTTGCGGAATGCCATGGACAAAGCGTCGTTCCTCGGCTGACATTGGCCATAATGACAAACGCGGACCACATGCCGCGGCATAGGAGGAAATAGCGATGGCAAAGGGCATCCTGATCGCGGCAATGGATTTCTCCACGGTCGCCGAGGACGAGTTTCACGACTGGTACGACCTCGAGCATGTCCCCGAACGGCTGCGCGTACCTGGCTTCAACAACGCCGAGCGCTGGATCGGGATACAGAATCCGAAGGTCTCGGTCGCGACCTACGATCTGGACTCGCTCGGTGTCCTGAAGAGCCCGCCCTATCTGGCGGTCGCCCATGACAAGGGCTCGCCCTGGAGCATGCGCCTGACCAGCCGGGTCAAGCGCCTGATCCGTTACGAAGGCGACCAGATCGTGCCCGGCGGCGCGACCGCGCCCGCCGGTGCCACCGGCATGCTGATGATCGCCATGAATGTGGCGCCCGAGCATGAGGCTGACTTCAACGACTGGTACAATAAGGAACACATCCCGGCCCTGAGCGCCGTGCCGGGCACGCTTTCCGCCCGGCGGTTCCAAGGCAACATCGCCGGGACACGGCGCTATGTGGCGCTCTATCATTTCAATTCGCCGGACGTACCCAGCACCGATGCCTGGAAGAAGGGAGCGGCAAGCCCCTGGACCGAACGCCTGCGCCCGCATTTCCGCGACTTCCTCCGCATCGACTGCCGGCGCTACAGCCGCGCCAAGTAGGCGGTGCGCGACCGGGCGCGTTTTAGTGGGACATGGCGGCCGAATGCGATAGCGGTGGCGCCGCGATGTATGCCATTGACGCATATCCGTCATTGGCTTAGTATCGTGTCATGTTCGAGTGGGATGCGGCGAAGAGCGAAGCCAACCTCAAGGGGCGCGGCTTCGATTTCGCCCATGCCGCAGGCATCTTTGATGGCCCTATCCTCGAAATGGATGATGAGAGGGTCGATTACCGCGAGCGGCGGGTTCAGGCCATCGGCAGAGCCGGCCCCGATATTCTGTTCGTCGTCTACACGTGGCGCGGCGGCGTTCGCCGGATTATCTCGGCGCGTCTCGCCAAACGAAGGGAGTGCCGCATCTATGGCGAGGTATTCAGTGGAACAGGCGCGCCGTAAGGCGCGGGTGAATCGTAATATGGTGGCGGCGACCCTCGAGGTGGACATCGCCCGGCACGCCGTCGAAGACGGCACAGAGGACGCTGCCGCGAATTTCAAGAAGGCGTTTGCGCATGGCCGGCCGCGCGTGGTCAAGCCGCTCGACGTGGCGGCGATCCGCGCCAAGACCGGCCTGTCACAAGACCGCTTCGCCCACGCCTTCCAGATCAGTCCGCATACGCTGCGCAACTGGGAACAGGGGCGCCGCGTCCCCGAAGGCCCGGCCCGTGCCCTGCTACTGGCCATCGATCGCGACCCCCAGGCGCTGATGCGGGCGTTGGTGGCATAAAGACATGCCGGCAGTCTGCGGAATCGATGCGGCGTGGACCCCGCGTTACCCGAGTGGGATCGCCTTGATCACGGCCAATTTCGCCGGTGCTAGCCTGTTGTTGGCAGCAAGTTCCCGCGAGATGTTCTGCAACGCTGCCGGTGTCTCACTTTACGAAAAGTCGGGGAAACCCACTGTAGGCGATCGTCTGGAAGCGGCCGAAAGCCTTGCTGGTGAGCGGGTAACGGTTGTCGCCGTCGATATGCCGATGGCCCATACTCCTATCGTGGGGCGTCGCGTTGCCGACAAACGGATCAGCGTGGCATTTGGCAGCTCCTCGGTGCTGAGTACCGCATTCCCTATAAAGTCGGTAAAATGACATCTTATTGGCCAGGGACGTCCCGTCTATGCCGTGTGAAGCGGTTGATTGAGCAGTGGCGTCGGATCGTGGACGCTCTCGAACCCGAGATCGCAGATGTCCGAAAAATCGATCTCACTATTCCACTCATTTCCGCCAACACGTCCTTGGCATCGCTGAAGCCGTTCGAGGATTCTCTGGACGCGGCTATCTGTGCTTGGGCCGGGCTGCGTTTCATGCGCGGGCTCGCCGAGCCATATGGAGACGAGGATGCTGCCATTTGGGTTCCGACAAGCATGGGGAGGACTTGAAAGCCGTGTCCGAGCAGATCGCGGACCTTTGTGCCGAGGCGGAGGAGTTCGACCGGCTGCTCGCGACACTCGGCGACGGCGACTGGGGCCGCGCCACCCGCTTCAAGGGCTGGACCGTTAACGACATCGTCCAGCATCTGCATATGGGCGACTGCATGGGCTTTGCCTCGGCGAGCGATCCGGCGGGCTTCCAGGCACTCCTCGCCGACATTCAAACGCTGCGTGCGAGTGGCCTCACCCGTGTCGAGGAGACCCGCGAGCGGCTTGGCAACCCGACGGGTGCGAGGCTCCGCAAGCTCTGGCGCGAGCGACTCACCGCACTGGCCGAGGCGCTTGCCGCCAAGGGGCCGGGCGAACGGCTCAAATGGTCGGGGCCCGACATGGGGGTGCGCATGTTCTCGACCGCCCGCCAGATGGAAATCTGGGCGCACGGCCAGGCGATCTACGACATGCTGGGCCGCGAACGGCCGGCCGCCTCGCCACGCATCCGCAACATCGCCGAACTCGGCGTCCGCACCTTCGCCTGGACCTATCGTAATCGAGGTTTGGCCGTACCCCCGATCCCGCCCTATATCCGCCTCGGCGGCCCCTCGGGCGAAACATGGGACTGGAACACGCCCTCGACCGACAATGCGGTGACCGGCGACGCTTTCCAGTTCTGCCAAGTGGCGGCCCAGGTTCGCAACGTCGCCGACACCGGCCTCTCGGTGGTCGGCGAGGTGGCGCGGTATTGGCTGAGCATCGCGCAATGCTTCGCGGGGCCACCCGAGAGGCCGCCGCCAGCGGGAACGCGGAAAAAAATGGACACCCGCTTGTAGCTGGTACCAGCTATCGCGATTCGAGTAGTATCCGGCCGCGAACCTAACCCCCGGAGCCCCCCTCCCCCATGCTGCTGAACGCCCTCTTCCCGACGCGCGACATCGGCAGCGACCCCGCGAAGATCCGCGATTGGGCGCAAGCCGCCGAGGACCTGGGCTACGCCTATATCGAGGTCGCCGACCATGTGTTCGGCGCGACAGCTCGCGACGGCTGGTCGCCGCTCTACAATGAGACGGACCCGTTCCACGAGACCTTCGTCACCTTGAGCTTCCTCGCCGCCGTGACCAAAAAAATTCGGCTCTCGAGCGGCGTCCTGATCCTGCCCCAGCGCCAGACTGGCGTCGTCGCCAAACAGGCGGCGGAAGTGGACTTGCTTAGCGCCGGGCGCTTGCGCCTCGGCATCGGCGTCGGGTGGAATCATGTGGAGTATGCCGCACTCGGCACCGAGTGGGCGACGCGCGGCCGGCGCCAGGCGGAACAGGTCGAAGTGCTGCGGCGCCTGTGGACCGAAGACCTTGTGACCTACAAAGGCCGGTTCCACGAACTTCAATCCGTCAACATCGTGCCGCCGCCGGCGCAGCGGCCGATCCCGATCTGGTTCGGCGGCTCGTCGGACGCGGTGGTGAAGCGGGCGGCGCGCCTCGGCGACGGCTGGATGCCGATCATGGCGCCGGACGATGAGGGTGCCGCGAAACTGGCAACCCTCCGCCAACATCTCAAAACATTCGGGCGCGACCCGGCCAAGTTCGGGATCGAGGGCTGGCTTCGCACCCACGAGGCCGATCCCCAGCGCTGGGCCGAGGCGGCCGATGGCTGGCGGAAGCTCGGCGCCGACATGGCGATGCTCTATCCGATGTACCGGATGGCGACCTTCGACGAACAGGTCGAGACCCTCCGCCGCTTCAAGGACGTGGCCGCCGGTTGACCCATCAATGCCAACCACGGGAAAGAATTGCCCATGCTGTATGCGAGCGTCGGCGCGGAACTCACCGGGTACTTTGTCGATACGTCATCCGCGACGCTCACTCGCCGCGGGTCCACCACGCTCCCGGCGGGCGTACAGTATGTCTGGCCGCACCCGAAGCAACCGCTCGTCTATGTAGCATCCAGCAATGGCGGCCCCGGCCAGACGGGCGACCGGCACCATTTGAGTGCCTTTCGCATGGCGGCGAACTCCGGCGCCTTGACGGCCCATGGCGAACCCCTGGCGCTCCCGGCCCGGCCGATCCATTTCTGCCTCGACCGCCAGGGCGGCCATGCGCTCACGGCCTACAACAATCCGAGCATGGTGACCGTCCACCGCATCGGCGAGGACGGCACCATCGGCGCTGAAGTGCCGCAGCCGGCCGGGCTCGATGCCGGTATCTATGCCCATCATATCCTGGTGACGCCCTCGAACCGGGCGGCGATCCTGGTGGCGCGCGGCAACGATGCGGCCGGGGACAAGCCCGAAAATCCGGGTGCCTTGAAACTGTTCGGCTTCGAGGGCGGCGTCCTCTCCGACCGCGCCTTGATCGCGCCCGGCGGCGGCTATGGCTTCGGGCCTCGCCATCTCGACTTCCACCCGAGCAAACCCTACGTCTTTGTCTCGATCGAGCGCCAGAACCAGTTGCATGTCTATGGCCTCGGGCCCGACGACACGCTCACGCCCGAGCCGCTTTTTGTCGCGAGCACGCTCGCCGATCCGGAGCATAGGAAACCGCGCCAGCTCGCGGGTGGCATCCATGTGCATCCCAATGGCCGCTTCGTCTATGTCAGCAATCGCTCCGACGCGACAATCGTCTTCAAGGGCCAGAGGGTCCGGGTGGGTGGCGAGGACAATATCGCCGTCTTTCAGATCGATTCCGTGAGCGGCGCTCCCCGGCTGATCCAGAATGCCAACCCGCGCACCAGCCATGTGCGCACCTTCTCGATCGACCCGAGTGGCCGGGTGATGGTCACGGCCAGCATCCACGCCAGCCTGAAACTCGACGACAATGACGATGTGCAGAACGTCCCGGCCGCCCTCTCGGTGTTCCGCATCGGACCCGATGGCCAGCTCGACTTTCAGCGCAAATACGACATCGACACGAGTGCCGCCACCATGTTCTGGAGCGGTACGGTGGCGGTCGGCTAAAGCCTGGCCACGGGCTCGCTCAACGACCGTACAGGAACTCCGGCAGCCAGAGCGTCATGCCCGGCCATAGATACATGATCGCCAGGCATAGAATGACGATCAGCATGTAAGGCATCATGCCAGCGAAGATCTGGTTCAGCGTCACATGCTTGGGTGCCACACCCTTCAAATAGAAGGCCGACATGGCAACCGGCGGCGACAGGAACGCGGCCTGCAAATTGACCGCCACCATGGTGGCGAACAGCACCGGGTCGACCTGGAAGTGGGCGAGGAGGGGAATGAAGATCGGCACGAAGATCACGATGATCTCGGTCCATTCCAAGGGCCAGCCCAACAGGAAGATGATCGCCTGCGCCAGGATCAGGAACTGAAGCGGCGTCAAATCGAGACCGACCACCCAATGCTCGATGATCTGCTGGCCGCCATGCAGCGCGAACACCGCCGAGAAGAGCGCCGAGCCGACAAAGAGCCAGCACACCATGGCGGTCGTCTTGGCGGTGAGGAAGGTCGACTCCTGCAACATCGCGAGCAGCGACCGCCTGGTGGCGAGGTCCCAGAGCCACGGTATGGCGGTGCCGAAAAACACGGCGCCGAGCGTGCCCGAGACGATCAGCGTCACCGTGTCGGCGCGCAAGCTGCCGAGTGCCAAGCCAATGGCCGCGCCCGCCAGGCTCGCCCAAAGCGTCGCCCGGCGGTATTTCTGGAAGCTCGCGAGATAGAGGGCGCCGATGGCGCCGATGCCGGCGGACTCGGTGGCCGTCGTAATGCCGAACAAGATGACCGCGAGAACGATGAAGGTCAGCACGCCCAAGGGCACCACCGAGGCTTCGAGCATCTTCAAGATCTCGAGCTGCTCGCCATCGAGACGCCGGTAATAAACCACCAGCATCAGGGCCGAAATCAAGGCGAGGCCCCAGAACCATTCATAGAAATATTCCGGCACCCGGCCCATTTCCGAGCCGGTTGCGTCCTGGGCAAGCGACGTGAGTTCCTGGATCGTCTCGCTCGCGAGCGCCGTCATATCGGTGTCGGCGCCGAGTTCTTGCGCGCTGTCGGCATCGGTGTCCGACGGCGGCTCGGCCAAACCCGTCGCAAGGGCCGCCGCGGTTGGCCCCGCCGGCAGCTCGACTTGGGGTGCGTTATGGATGAGCACATACCACCAGGCCGCGGCAAACAACGAGAGGGTGAGCAGGATGGGGATCAGCGTCGCGCCGACATTGGTCAGGATGAAGCCGTAGGTGACGGGCCGTCCGTCCGGTCGGGGCGCGCCGAGGAGCGCGCCCGGGCGGAGCACCGCCATCACGAGCCCGCCCATGACCTGGCGGCGGGGACCGCGCGCGAGCCCGGCCAGCCAGTCCGGCACGGCGACGCGATACTGATCGGGCGGCAGTTTCGGCGCGACCTTCGGATCGATCAGTGCCCAGCCGACGATATAGACCAGATAGAGAAAGGTCAGGAAGAACCCCGGCAGCATGGCGGCGGCATAGAGCTTGACGATCGACTGGCCGGCGACGGCGGCATAGACGATCAGCATCACCGAGGGCGGGATCAGGATGCCGAGCGTGCCGCCGGCGGTGATGGCACCGGCGGCGAGCCTGACGTCATAGCCGGCGTTCAGCATCGGCCTGAGGGCAATGACACCCATCAGCACCACGACGGCGCCGACGATGCCGGACGCGATCCCCCAGAAGGCGCAGACCAGGAGCGTTGTGACGGCGAGCGAGGCGGGCACGCGCCGGAACGCAAGCTGGACGCTGTGGAACATCTGGTCGACCAGCGCCGCCCGCTCGATCACATAGCCCATGAACACGAACAGCGGGATCGACAACAGCGTGTCGTTGTTCATGGCGCCGAAGGTGCGCTGGACCATGAGGACGAAGATGCGGTTGTCGAATACCCCCTGGGAGGGATCGAAAAAAGCGAGAAAGCCGAACAACATGCCGAGGCCCATCATGGTGAAGGCCGTCGGGAATCCCATCATGATCGCGGCCACGATCAGCCCCAGCATGGCGAGCCCGAGAAGCGGATCGCTCACGTCTTGTCTCCCGCGCCGCGCTGATGCGCCGCCTGTTCGATGGCATGGGCCCTGGCCATCACCTCGCGGCGCGACTCCTCGTCGACATGTTCGCTGCGGGCGAGCTGTTCCTGCACGATGTCTATCTCCTCGACATCCCTGAGCCGCTCCGGCCAGACGCCGGTTCGCAGACACCGCGCGCAGCGCACAATCTCGGCCACGCCCTGCAACATCACCAGAAGCCCGGCGATCGGGATCACCGCCTTGAACGGATAGACGGGCGGGCCGTCGGCCGTGACGTTGGAGTGCTCGTTGATGCGCCACGACAGCAAGGCATAATCCTGGCCGGCGTAAATGAGGGCCAAGATGCCCGGCATGAAGAACAGGAAGTAGAGCGCCAGATCGAACGCCGCCTGGGTGCGCGGTCGCATGGAGCTATAGAGGAAATCGCCGCGCACATGGGCGTTCTGCGACAGGGCGTAGGCCCCGCACATCATGAACAGCGTCCCGTAAAGCATGCTATTGAGGTCGAAGATCCATGCGGTCGGCGCGTTCAGGATGTAACGCTTGAACACCTCGACACACACCACCAGCATCAGGCCGACGATCAGCCAACCGAACGCCTTGCCCGACCAGGCGCTGAACCGGTCGACGCGAAGGAGAATGGCTTGGACGTTCATCGCTCATCCATACCCGGGGGCAAACACGCGGCGCCGCGCCGGGATTGGCGCGGCGCCGCGCAACACGCAACGGGGCGTTAGCCCTTCTTAGGTGCCGCCGGCTTGCTGAAATAGTGGTTATAAGCCATCTCGCGGCGCACATTGTTGTCGAGGTCCCACTTCACCACGCGCTCGGCAAACTTCTTTTGGGATGCCTCGATTTCCCGAAACAGCGGGTTGCCGGCGCGCTTCTTTTCCGCCGTCTCGTCATAGGCCTTGAGTTGCGCCTGCAGGATCGAGCTCGGCGTCTTGTAGAACCGCACCTTGTCCTTGGTCTGCAGCTCGATGTAGTCCTGGGAGTAGCGGTCGATCGCCTTCCAGAACAGGTCCTGTGACGCCGCCTCGACGCCATTCTCGATGATCGCCTTCATCTTCGCCGGCAGCGCGTCGAACTTGGTCTTGTTGAACGTGATCTCGAACTGCTCGGCATTCTGGTGATAGCTCTGCAACATGCAGACCTTGGAGACATCCGGGAAACCCAGGATGCGATCGGAAGTCATGTTGTTGAACTCGGCCGCGTCCAAGAGGCCGCGATCCATGGCCGGCACGATCTCGCCGCCCGGCAGCGCGTTCACCGCCATGCCCATGGCGGTGAAGACGTCGATCGAGAGCCCGACCGTGCGGTATTTGAGGCCCTGCAAGTCCTCGACCTTCTGCACCGGCTTCTTGAACCAGCCGAGCGGCTGGGTGAACATCGGTCCATAGGGGAACGACACCACATTGGCCTCGACCGAGGCATAGAGCTTCTCCATCAGCTGCTTGCCGCCGCCATATTTGTGCCACGACATGAGCTGCTGGGCATCCATGCCGAAGGCCGGGCCCGAGCCCCAAAGCGCCAGCGCGTTCTGCTTGCCATAATGGTAGACCATCACCCCATGGCCGCCATCCAGCGTGCCCTTGGAGACGGCCTCGAGCAGGCCGAAGGCCGGCACCACGGCGCCCGCCGGCAACACCTCGATCTTCAAATCGCCGCCGGTCATATCGTTGATCTTCTTGGCGAAATCGTTGGCGTATTCGTGGAAGATGTCCTTCGCCGGCCAGGTGCTCTGCCAGCGCATGGTGATCGGCCCGGTTTGCGCCCGGCTGACGTTCGGCATGGCGAACGCCGACGCGGCGGCGGCGGTGGCGGCCGCCATCTTGCCTAAGAATGAACGCCGGCTCTTGGTGCCACCCTCGGATGCGAGCTTTTTCATGACGGTCTCTCCTCCCTGATTAGTGCTGGCCTGATTAGTGCTGGCCACCCAAATGCCAAGCCTAGGCCCGATTATGTGAGTCGACAATACCGGAAGCCTGCTGGAAAGCCCAGCCGGTCGCGGCTAGCGCCGGAACAGCGCCTCGGCGCCGCCGATCGCTCCCTGCTTGGCGGCCAAATCCGCGCGAACCCGGCCAATTTCGGCCTCGAGTGCCGCGACATAATCGGTCAAATCCCGGATGGAGAGGCGGGCGAGATCGCCGCCGAGTTCCGGCCATATGGGGCGGGGACCGCCCGCTTTATCCTCGTCCGCGATCATTCGACACCCTCCGATCCCGTATGATATGAGAGGCAGGCAATCCACTATATTCGGCCGTTGCTTGGACCCCGTCCATGGGCGCGGCCGACATGTCCCGATGGAAGGAACGACATGGCCCCAGCCAATATTCCCGATACCATGACCGCCATCGAGTTCCAGGGGGCCGGTGGGCCGGAAGTCATCCGGGCGGTGCGCCGGCCGGTGCCGCAACCGGGCAAGGGCGAGCTGCTGCTCAAGGTTGCCGCCGCCGGCCTCAACCGGGCCGACGTCATGCAGCGCCAGGGACGCTACCCCATGCCGCCGGGGGTGACCGACATCCCGGGCCTCGAAGCTTCGGGCACGGTGGTGGCGCTCGGCGAGGGCGCCGGGGACTTCCAGGCGGGCGACCCGGTCGCGGCACTCCTGGTCGGCGGCGGCTATGCAGAGTATGTGGCGGTGCCGACGCCGCAATGCTTGCCCGTGCCAAAGGGCATCGACCTGGTGACCGCCGCCACCATCATGGAGACCTTCTGCACCGTCTGGACCAATGTGTTCGAGCGCGGCACCCTCAAGGCGGGCGAGACGCTTCTGGTGCAAGGCGGTACCAGCGGCATCGGCTACACCGCCATCCAGCTCGGCAAGCTGTTCGGCGCCACGGTCATCGCCACCGCCGGCAGCGACGCGAAATGCCGGGCCTCGGAAGACTTCGGGGCCGATCTCGCCATCAACTACAAGACCCAGGATTTTGCCAAGGCGGCCATGGACTTCACCCAGGGCGCCGGGGTCGACGTCATCCTGGACCTTGTGGGGGCACCCTACCTTGCCCGCCACATCGACATCTTGAAGCGCGAGGGCCGCCTGGTGTTCGTCGCCATGATGGGTGGCTCGGTCGCCGAGATCGACTTCGGCCTCATCCAACGAAAGCACCTTTACGTCACGGGCTCGACGCTGCGCTCGCGCACCATCGAACAGAAGGCCGCGATAT
The DNA here is from genome assembly GCA_009694185.1 of Alphaproteobacteria bacterium. GTDB lineage: Bacteria > Pseudomonadota > Alphaproteobacteria > SHVR01 > SHVR01 > SHVR01. Next base: position 23,119 of record SHVR01000014.1, read on the forward strand.
GCGCCGCCTTGAAGACGCAGGTGTGGCCACTCATCGAAGCCAGCAAGATCAAGCTGCATGTGCACCAGACTTATCCGCTGGCAAATACCGCCCAGGCACACCAACTGATGGAATCGAGCGCTCATATCGGCAAGATCCTGCTGACCATGTAGGACCGCGGGCCATGTGATCGCCACCTTGATCGAGGAAGCCGTATGAACCAGCCATTGATGCCGAAAGCCGCCGCCGTGTGGCTGATCGAGAACACGACGCTGACCTTCGACCAGGTCGCGGCGTTCTGCGCCCTGCATCCCCTCGAGATCCAGGCCATCGCCGATGGCGAGGTGGCGGCCAGCATTATCGGGCGCAGCCCGATCACCCATGGCGAACTGACATCGGCGGAGATCGAGCGCTGCCAGCGGGATCCCGACGCGCGTCTCCAGATGGCGGCGCGCGCCGTGCCCTCGGTCGCCATGCGGACCAAGGGGCCGCGCTACACGCCGCTCGCCAAGCGCCAGGACAAGCCCGCGGCCATCGCCTGGCTGGTGCGCCACCAGCCGGAGGTCTCGGATTCGCAGATCGCGCGCCTGCTCGGCACCACCAAGACCACGATCCAGGCGGTGCGCGACCGCTCGCACTGGAACGCCCCCAACATCAAGCGGCAACATCCCGTCGAGCTCGGCCTCTGCAAGCTGGTCGAATTCGACGCGGCCGTCGCCCAAGCGCGCGCCCGCGCCGCCAAGGGCGCGGGCGACAAAATGCCCGCGCAACCGCCGGCCGTGCACACGCCCGCGCCCGCGCCCTTGGACGAGCCCGAGAGCACGCCGTCCGTCAATTGACCCGCGCGTAGCCGATGCCCTTGAGCGCGGTTTCGATCTCGGGCAGCACCGCCGCGTCGTCGATGGCGGCTGGCATGGTGTAGGCCTCGCCGTCGGCGATCTTGGCCATGGTGCCGCGCAGGATCTTGCCCGATCGCGTCTTCGGCAGGCGCGCCACCACGGTCGCCGCGCGGAACGCGGCGACCGGGCCGATCCGCTCGCGCACCATCGCCACCACCTCGGCCGCGATCTCCGCATGGGCGCGATCGACCCCGGCCTTCAGCACCAGGAAGCCCAGCGGCACCTGACCCTTCAACTGGTCGGCCACGCCCACCACGGCGCATTCCGCCACGTCGGGATGGGTCGAGAGCACCTCTTCCATGGCGCCCGTCGACAGGCGATGGCCGGCGACATTGATGATGTCGTCGGTGCGGGCCATGACGAACACATAGCCCTCCTCGTCCATATAGCCGGCATCGGCCGTCTTGTAGTAGCCGGGAAACTCGCTCAAATAGGCGTCGATGTAGCGCTGGTCGGCGTTCCAGAGGCTCAACAGGCCACTCGGCGGCAGCGGCAGCTTGACCACGATGGCGCCGATCTCGCCGGCCGGCAGCGGCCGGCAATCGGCGTCGACGACACTGATGTCGTAGCCCGGCATCGGCTTGGTGGGCGAGCCGTATTTGATCGGCAATTGGCCGAGGCCAACGGCGTTGGCCACCATCGGCCAGCCGGTCTCGGTCTGCCAGTAATGGTCGATCACCGGCACGCCGAGCATGCGCTCGGCCCACTGCACCGTGTCGGTGTCGGACCGCTCGCCCGCCAGGAACAGGGTGCGGAACCGCGACAGGTCGTATTGGCCGATCAGCTTGCCGTGGGGATCGTCGCGCTTGATCGCGCGAAAGGCGGTCGGCGCCGTGAAGAGGGCACGCACCCCATGGTCGGCGATGATCCGCCAGTAGACGCCGGCATCGGGCGTGCCAACCGGCTTGCCCTCGAAGAGGATCGTGGTGCAGCCGTGCAGCAAGGGCGCATAGACGATGTAGGAGTGGCCGACCACCCAGCCGACGTCCGAGGCCGACCAATAGACCTCGCCCGGCGCCATGCCGTAGACGTTCGCCATGCTCCATTTGAGGGCCACCATATGGCCGGCGGTGTCGCGGATAACGCCCTTGGGCTGCCCCGTCGTTCCCGACGTGTAGAGGATGTAGGAGGGATGGTCCGCCTCGACCGGCAGGCAGCGCGCGGGCGTGGCGGTTTCGATGGCCGCCTGCCAGTCGATGTCCCGGCTGGGATCGAGCACGCAAGGCGCCACCGGCCGCTGGACGATGATGCAACGCGCTGGCTTGTGGGTTGCGAACCCGATGGCGCCGTCGAGCAGCGGCTTGTAGTGGATGGTCCGATTGCCTTCGATGCCGCAGGACGCCGAGACGATGACTTTCGGCCCAGCGTCGTCGATGCGCGTCGCGAGTTCCTTGGCCGCGAAGCCGCCAAACACCACCGAATGAATGGCGCCGATGCGCACCGTCGCCAGCATGGCGATCACCGCCTCGGGGATCATCGGCATGTAGATGAGCACCCGGTCGCCCTTGCCCACACCTTGAGCCGCGAGTGCCCCGGCAAAGCGCGCCGTCAAATCGGTCAGTTCGCCATAGCTGTAGCGCCGCACCGTGCCCGTCACCGGGCTGTCATAGATCAGGGCTGGCTGGGTGGCCCGCCCACCCGCCACATGGCGATCGAGCGCGTTGTAACAAGTGTTCAGCATGCCGCCCTTAAACCAGCGATAGAAAGGCGGACGCGAGGCATCGAGGACCCGGTCCCAGCGCCGGTCCCAGTCGATCGCCGCCGCCGCCTCGGCCCAGAAGCCCTCCGGGTCGTCGAGCGAGCGGCGATAGGCGTCGTCATAGGCGTGGGCCATGGCGGTGCTCCTGAATTCTCCGGATCGGAAATTAGGGATGGCGGGCGCCCGAGTCACGCGACTCTGTGACGGCCGACACATTGCGCCGGGCACCAGGCGGCTAAACTCTCCTTACTGGATCGCGGACGGGAATTTTCCTCCCCCTTCCCCCTCCAGATCGTGGTCTCCTTGTCGACTTGGCCGCCGGTCCCCCTCCCGGCGGCCAATTTTTTCGTGGGTTCTAGCGGTCTGCTGGAAGGCGCCTTTTTGTCTTTGCGAGGAGGCCGGAAGGCCGACGTGGCAATCCATAAATCGGCGGATTTACGCCATTTTCTCTGGGTCGCCACGGACGCCACGCGTCCTCGCGAAGACGATTGGGAGGGTTTTTCAGCACACCGCTAGAACATCCGGCCGCCGGCCGGCACGGCCCGTTCCGGCGCCACCAGCACCACCGCCCCGGCCGCGTCGGGAAATCCCAGCACCAGCACCTCGGACATGAACTTGCCGATCTGGCGCGGCGGGAAATTCATCACCGCCGCCACTTGGCGCCCGACAAGGCCCGCCGGATCATAGTGCTGGGCAATCTGTGCCGCCGATTTACGGACGCCGAGCGCCGGTCCGAAATCCAGCCAGAGCTTGAGCGAGGGTTTGCGGGCCTCCGGGAAAGGCTCGGCCCGGACAATGGTTCCGACCCGGATCTCGACTTTGTCGAAATCGTCGTACGCAATCGTCACGGCCTAATCTCTCGACCCTCATTTCGCCGGGCCTTGAAGCGCCAGGGGTCGCCCTTTTGGGGCGACCCCGCACGCATGTCTTCGACGCCCGCGATACTTACTTCTTGTCGGTCGGCGCGGCCACGCCGGTTTCGGCGGCGGTCTTGATTTCGTCGAGACTGTCGGTCACCCGGCGATTGACAGCCGTGAACGCCTCGTCGCGCGTCTTCGTGGCCAGGTCACCCAGCTCGCGCAGGTTCTGGAACGCGGCCTCGTATGCCTGCTTCACGAATTCCACCTGGCGCGACGCCTTTTCCTCGGCGCTGCCGGCGCCCATCAGCTCGCGCATCGCGTTGCTGTAGGATTCAACCATGGTCTTCGCGATCTCGCTCTGACGCTGCATCAGCGTGCTGATGCCCTCGAGCGTGCACTGATTGGCGGCCGTCAGGGCCTCCGCATTCTTGCGCTGGGAAACCATCATCGCGTCCATGTCGACCTGCGGCGGCTTCAACCCGCCCATGGTCTTACCGATGTCGCCGCCCATCATCTTGCTGGCGTCGAAGCCTTCCATCATCTTGCTGGCGTCGAAGCCGCCCATGAGCTTGCTGATGTCGAATTCGAACGGGTTAGTTTTTTTTGCTGCCGCCATAGTCTAGTCTCCCATCTTGCATGGCCGCGCTCCGCGCCCGGCTCACTACCGCACTGCAATGCAAAAGAATTTGTGCACCGCACTCGTCGCTTTGCCGACCATCTCCCGAAAATCGTATCTTGTCAAGCCTATTATATTGCAGCGCACAATAATTTTTTTGCCGCCGGGAGTCAGCCCTCGAACAAGCGCCCGGCGCGGCGCAACCGGGCGTCGAGCGCCGCCATGGTGCGCGCCATGTCGAGGCTCTCGTCGGCGAGCCAGGTCCGGACCGTGACCAGATAGATCGCCGCCAGGACCTTGATCCGGAGCGCGCCGGCGAGGCCATGGGCGGAGAGGCCCGCCGCCGCCAGCATCCACGCCATGGATTTGAGAAGGTGCGGCGCCAGCCCCAACATGGCCAAGGGGTCGCGTGGGCCATCGCGAAACACCGCCGCCAGGGCCGGTTTATGGGGTGCGAGGACATCGAACCGCCGCATCAGGATGTCGAACAGCCGGTCGCGCGGCGGCTCCGCCGCCAGTTCGCCCGGCGCCATCGCCAGGACCGCCCTGTCGGTGTGGCTGACGAGGGCCGCCAGAATCGCCGTCTTCGACGCAAAGACACGGTAAAGCTCGGCGAGCGAGACGCCAGCGGCGCCGGCAATGTCGGCGAGTGCCAGCGCGTACCAGCCGCGCTCCGCCGCGAGGGCGAGTGCGGTGTCCAGCAGTGCCGCCGTCCGATCGTCGTCCGCCATGCTCGCGCCGGTCCCAGGGAAGGGCTTGTGTATCGACCCCGACTGATCTTATATCTGAAATGCGGCGGGTGAGCTGAGGTTGGTGTGGTGAGCGAGACCAAGGTCAGCCCGGTTAACGCGGGCGAACGGTTAAGCGCGGCGGAGGAGCAGACCTTGGCCCAACGGCTCAAGGGGGGCGACGAGTCTGCCGCCGAGCGCCTGGTCGTCAGCTATCTGCCGTTCGTCGTGGCAACGGCGCGCCGCTACAGCCGCTACGGTCTGCCGCTCAACGAGCTCGTGCAGGAAGGCGTCGTCGGCTTGATCCGGGCGGTCAGGCGCTTTAACCCCGACCAGGATGCCCGCCTTGCCAGCTATGCGAGCTGGTGGGTGCGCGCCGCCATCCATGACCATATCATCGGGTCGTGGTCGCTGGTTCGGGTCGGCACCACGGCAGCCCAGAAGGCGCTGTTTTTCCGGTTGCGGCGCATGGCGACGGATTTGGGCTCCGGTTTCGACGAGGGCGAAGAGGCCATTCGCCGCCTGGCGGCCAAGTTCCAGGTAACGACCGGCGAGGTCATGGCGCTCGCCCGCCGGGTCGCCGGGCGCGACCGCTCGCTCAACCAGCCGGCGCCGGGTGGCGACGGCGAGTGGATTAGCCAGCTCGTCGATCGCCGTCCGTCCCCCGAGGAAGCGGTCGCCCAGAAGAGCGAGCACCGTTTCTGGCAAGGTCTCCTGGACCAGGCCATGGCGAGCCTGCCGCCGCGCGAGCGGGAGATCATTCGCCGCCGCTATCTGGCCGATGCCAGGGCGTCGTTCGAGAGCATTTCGCGCGAGCTCGACCTCTCGAAGGAACGGGTCCGACAGTTGGAGGCGCGCGCACTCGGCGAGTTGCGGGCGTTCCTCGCCCGCGCCGTGCCGTCGCGGCCGTCGTTCGGTTAGGCCAGTTCGCGGCCGCGCTGGGTGGCCGCCGCCACGGCGCGGGTTAGCAATGGCTGTAAGCCATCGGCGGCCATCAGCACACCGAGCGCCGCCGCCGTGGTGCCGCCCGGGCTGGTGACGTTCTGGCGCAGCACGCCGGCGGGCTCGCTGGCGAGCCGCGCCAGTTCGCCGGCACCCGCGACCGTGGCCCGGGCGCATTGCAGGGCGAGCTCTTGCGGCAGCCCGGCGGCGCGCCCAGCCTCGGCCAGGCACTCGATCAACAGGAAGACATAGGCCGGGCCGCTGCCCGATACGGCCGTGACGGCATCCATCAGGCCCTCGTCGGCGACCCAGGCCACCTCGCCGACCGCCGCCATGAGGCCGTCGGCGAGCTTGGCCTGCTCGGGAGCGACGGCCTTGTTGGCGGTGAGAACGGTCATGCCGCGGCCGACCGCCGCCGGCATGTTGGGCATGGCCCGCACCACGCGCGCCGCCGCGCCGAGGCGCATTTCGAAATAGGCAATAGGCTTACCGGCGGCAATCGACAGGAACACCGTCCCGGGATGGACGAACCGGCTATAGGCCGGCACCACCTCGTCCATGCTTTGCGGCTTGACCGCGAAAACGATCGCCTCGGGCCAGGGCTCGGTGGCCAGCGTCGCGGCGCTCGCATGCAACGAGACGCCGGCACGGCCGGCAAACGCCGCGCTCGACGCCGGCATCGGCTCGACCACCGCCACCTCCAGCGCCATCCCCCGATCGATCCAGCCGGTCAACAAGGCGCCACCCATCTTGCCGCAACCGACCAGAAGCAAACGCTGGATCATGATTTTTCATGCCTCCGCCACGGGGTCGATCAGGGCCGCCGCAAGCGCGTCGATCGGCGTGCGCGCACCCCACATCACGAACTGGTAGGCGGGATAATAGCGGTCGCATGCGCCGAGTGCCACGTCCAGCAAGTCCTCGACCTGCTCATTGGTCACCCCTGGCGTTCCCCGCAGCAGAACGGCATGGCGAAAGGTCAGCATGTAATCGTCCGGCGTGATGCAGAAATGGCCGAGCCACATCTTGTCGTTGATCAGCATGATCAGATCGCGGACGGCGGCGCGGCGCGGCGGCGGGATGCGCAGATCGCACGCCGCGCAGAACTGCAGCGCGTTGGTCTCCCGGCACCAGGCGAAGAAGATGTTGAAGTCGCACCAGCGCCCCGCCACCTCGACGATCAGCTCTTCAGGGCCGGTTCGCTCGAACGTCCACTCGTTGGCGGTGATGATTTCTTCCACCACATCCAGAGGATTGAGCGGAGTCGAGACCCGGTTCCGCCGCGCCACCTGCATCGCTACCCCCGCGCTTCACCCGCCCCACCAACCGCACGACCAGCGGTAGGCGATGAATCAGACCGCATCACAGATTATAACCCGAACAACAAAATGCCGTATTCGTGTGGCTGAGCGGCACCAGCGGTAGCAGGGTGCCAAATCCTGTCTCGCGGCGCAACTGTGGAATAATATATTTTCTTAAGAATCGCCCCTAAAACTCAGACTCAGCACAAAGAATCCACAGGCGCCCCCCTCACGGCTCCCGGCGTTCGGCCAGGGTCTGCTCGACGGCCTCGATTCGGGCGCTCAAGGCGTCGATCCGGCCGGCCAGCGCCGCCTGTTCGAGGCGCGCCTTTTCGGCCATCGCCCGGACGGCCTCGAATTCCTCCCGCCCAACCAGCCGCATGTCGTCCAGGAGGCGCTGCAAGCGATCCCTCATCAGGGCCTGGACTTCATCGCGGGCACCAGCCACCACGCCGGCGGCCCCCCCAATGAGGCGCGCCAGATCGTCGAGCAAGCGATTGTCGGTCTGCATCGGTAAACCTCGTCGAGCCTGCTAGATTGTGAACAATATGGGCGCGCAGCCGGCGTCGCGCAACGCGCCAGGCGGTGCTAATCGGGGCCAAGGATGGCGGCATGTTTGTGGTAACCGGCGGCGCCGGCTTCATCGGATCGAACCTGGTGGCCGGCCTGGAGGCGCGGGCGGCCGGCGAGATCATCGTCTCGGACCAGCTCGGCCAGGACGACAAATGGCGCAATATCGCCAAGCGGGAGTTGGCCGATATCGTGCCGCCGGCGTCCTTGTTCGCCTGCCTCGACGGGCTCGGGCGGCGGGTCAGGGCGGTCTTCCACCTGGGTGCCATTTCCGACACGACGGCCCGGGACGCCGACCGCCTGGTGGCCGAGAACGTCCAGCTAACGCTCCGCCTCTGGGACTGGTGCGCCGCCCATGGCACGCCCTTCATCCATGCCTCCTCGGCCGCGACCTATGGCGATGGCGGCGCCGGCTTCGACGATGACGGCACCATCGAGGGCCTGGCCAAGCTCAGACCGCTCAACGGCTATGGCTGGAGCAAGCATCTGGTGGACCGGCGCATCGCCCGCCTGTTGCACACCGGCGCGGCGCGCCCGCCGCAATGGGCCGGCCTCAAATTCTTCAATGTCTATGGGCCGAACGAACACCATAAGGCCGCCCAGCGGAGCGTCGCCCGGCAGCTCTGGGAGGCCGCCTCGGCCGGCCAACCGGTTCGCCTCTTCCGCTCGCACCGACCGGACTATCCCGATGGCGGCCAGAGCCGCGATTTCGTCTGGGTCGGCGATTGCGTCGACGTCATGCTGTGGCTCGTGGACAATCCCGGCGTGAGCGGCCTCTTCAATCTGGGCACCGGCCAGGCGCGGAGCTTCGCCGATCTGGCCGGGGCCGTCTTCCAGGCGCTCAACCGCCCGGCCGACATCGACTATGTGGATACGCCCGAGGCGATCCGCGGCCATTATCAATATTTCACCGAGGCCCGCATGGCGCGCCTCCGGGCCGCCGGCTATGATCGCCCGTTCACCGAACTCGAAGAGGGCGTCCGGCGCTATATCCAAGACTTCCTCGGCCGCGACGACCCGTATCGCTGAACCGGGACGCCTGATGCCCCTCCTCGTCTTGGCTTTTCCCGCGATCGACCCGGTGGCCCTCGAAATCGGGCCGATCCAGATCCGCTGGTACGCGCTTGCCTATGTGGCGAGCCTGCTGCTGGCCTGGCGCTATGTCCGCCGCCTCAGCCTCGGGCAACCGGCTGTCATGTCCGGCGAGGCGGTCGACGACCTGCTGGTTTGGGCGACCCTAGGTGTCATCCTGGGCGGCCGATTGGGCTATGTGCTGTTCTACAAGCCGGGTTATTACCTCGCCCATCCCGTAGAGGCGCTACAGGTCTGGCAGGGCGGCATGTCGTTCCATGGCGGCCTCTTGGGCGTCACGCTCGCGATCCTGCTGTTCGCCTGCGGCCTCAAGCTCTCGCCGCTGCGCGTCGCCGACATGGTGGCCCCGGCGGTGCCGATCGGCCTCGGGCTCGGGCGCCTTGCCAATTTCGTCAATGGCGAGCTGTTCGGCCGGGTGAGCGACGTGTCCTGGGCCATGGTGTTCCCCATGGGCGGACCCGCGCCCCGCCATCCGAGCCAGCTCTATCAGGCGGCCCTCGAGGGTGTGGTCCTGTTCCTGGTGCTGTTCGTCGCGACCGGCAACGCGCGCCTGCGCGAGCGGAGCGGCATGCTCACCGGCATCTTCCTGATCGGCTACGCGATCGCGCGCGGCGTGGGCGAACTTTTCCGCCAGCCCGACGCCCATATCGGCTTCCTCCTAGCCGGCGCCACCATGGGCCAGCTCCTCTCGCTGCCGATGCTGGCGGCCGGCATTTGGCTGGTATGGCGACGGACCGGGCGGTGACCGGCGGGCTCCCGGATCGGCTTCGCCAGCGGATTCGGCTCACCGGACCGATGACCGTCGCCGACTATATGCTGGCTGCCTTGGCCGACCCGGTTGACGGCTACTACATGCGGGGCGATCCGTTCGGGCGCGCCGGCGACTTCGTCACCGCGCCCGAAATCAGCCAGATGTTCGGCGAGCTGATCGGGCTCTGGTGCGCCCATTGCTGGCAGGCCATGGGCCGGCCGGACGCCGTCCATCTGGTCGAACTCGGGCCGGGCCGGGGCACGCTCATGGCCGACCTGCTGCGCGCGGCCCAGGCCTGGCCGGCGTTCCTGGCGGCACTCGATATTCACCTGGTGGAAATCAGCCCGGCGCTCCGGGCGGTCCAGCAAGCGACACTCGCCAGACGCGCGCCCGGCATCCGGGCCGCCTGGCATGGCGATATGGGGGCGCTGCCAGCCGGTCCCATGCTGCTCGTTGCCAACGAGTTCTTCGACGCCCTGCCGATGCACCAGTTCGTGTGGACCGAACGCGGCTGGCGCGAGCGACTGATCGAGACCGACGGCGAGGCGTTCCGCTTCACCCTGGCAGCGGCGGCGACGCCCATGGCGGCGCTGTTGCCGGCCGCGCTCTCGGCTCCGGCCGCCGGGGCTGTCGCGGAAGTCTCGCCGGCCACCCTCTCGTTTGCCGCCCTGATCGGCCGGCGCGTGGCGAGCCAGGGCGGCGCCGCCTTGATCGTCGACTATGGCGCGGGCGAATCGGGTCTCGGCGACAGCCTCCAGGCGCTCCGCCGGCACCGCCGTCACGCCGTCCTGGACCAGCCGGGCCAGGCCGACTTGACCGCGCATGTGGATTTCCAGGTCCTCGCGCGCTCGGCCCGAGAGGCTGGCGCCACATGCCACGGACCCTTGGCCCAAGGGCTGTTCCTCACCCGGCTTGGAATTGCCGAGCGCGCCCGCCGCCTGGCCCGACAGGCGAGCGCCGCCCAAGTGCTGGACATCGAGAGCGCGCGGCGCCGCTTGATCGAGCCCGAACAAATGGGCAGCTTGTTCAAGGCGCTCGCCATCGCCCATCCGGCACTGGCAACGCCGGCGGGGTTCGCGGGCGGCGGCGACGACGTGCGGACGGACCGATGATCACCGTGGACAATCTCGGCAGGTTGGCAAGTGTCCGGCATGGCTTTTTTGGCCGCGCCGGCGGCCTGAGTACGGGCATTTACGCCTCGCTCAATTGCGGGTTTGGCTCGGGCGACGATCCCGCCTTGGTCGCCCTGAACCGCCGCCGCGCCATGGCCATGCTCGACCTGCCGGGCGACGCCCTGGCGACCGCCTACCAGGTGCATGGGCGGGAAGTGGCGCGGGTGAACCAGCCATGGGAGCCGGGCGCGGGACCCAGGGTCGACGCCATGGTAACCACCGAACCCGGCATCGCGCTCGGCATCCTGACCGCCGACTGCGCGCCGGTGCTGTTCGCCGATCCGGCGGCCGGTGTCATCGCCGCCGCCCATGCCGGCTGGCGCGGCGCCGTCGGCGGCGTGCTGGAAGCCGCCCTCGGCGCCATGGTGGATCTGGGCGCCCGCCCGGACCGGGTCGTGGCGGCGGTCGGCCCCTGCATCGGACCCGGGTCCTATGAAGTGGGGCCGGAATTTCCGGCGCCCTTCGTCGCCGAGCGCCCGGATAATGACCGTTTCTTCGCGCCCGGCCGGCGCGCCGGACGTTTCCAGTTCGACCTGCCGGGTTATGTGCGCCATCGCCTGGCGGCGCTGGGGCTCGGCGCGGTCGAGCATGTGGCGCTGGACACCTGTGCCGAGGCCGATCGGTTCTTCAGCTATCGGCGCGCCTGCCTCGATGGCCAAGGCGATTACGGCCGCCTGCTGTCGGCGATCGTCCTCGCTCCCTGATCGCCGGCCATGCCCCACCTCCTGATGTTCATGGCGTTCTGCATCCTGGTCGCGATGGTGAGTTGTGCGGTTTTTTGAACGCCGGTTGGCGCTGGCGGCGCTCGCCCTGCTGGCCCCGCTCGCGGGCTGCCAGCCCCTGCCGCGGCCATTTGCCAGCGCCGAGCGCACGCTCTTGCTCGACTTGCCGGACAGTCTGGGAATCGTCGTCGCCGACGTAACCGGCGTGGCGCCGCCGCTCGCCCAGGCGCTCCGCGATGCCATGGTGGAAGCGTTGGGAAGGCACAACCTGCCGGCGATCTCCGCGCATGGCAATCGCGGCAGCTTTCGCCTCGCCGGAATTGGCCGGCTCCAGGCGGACGCGGCGGGTCAAAGCACCCTGTTGCTGGCCTGGGATTTGGCCGACTGGAGCAGCCAGCCGGTTGGCCGCGTAGAGCATAGCGCCCAGGCCGGAGCGGCGGACTGGCCGCGTTATACGGTCCCGGAGCTTGCTCGAATTGCCGACGCCGCCGCCCAGCGCATCGCCACCTTGGTCAAGGCGACGGGTCAGGCGGGCTCGACCGCCATGGCGGCGGTGGCCGAACCGCCGGGGGTCTTGATCCGAGACGTGAGCGGCGCGCCGGGCGACGGCAACGCGGCGCTCGCCAAGGCATTGGCCGCCGCCCTCAAAGTGCGTGGGGTCCGAATTGCCCGCCCCGACGAACCAAGCGACGGCGAGCGGCCGACGGTCGCGGGCACCGTCAGGGTCGTGATGGCGGCGGCCGGCCAAGACCGAGTCGAGATGGTCTGGCGGCTCATCGATCCGCAAGGCGGCGAGATCGGCACGGTCGATCAGGCGAACATGGTTCGCGCCGGCAGCCTGGACGGGACCTGGGGCGCTATCGCCGAGGCCGCCGCCGACGGTGCCGCAACCGGTATCGCGCAGCTTCTCAAACAAGCCGAAAGACGCTCGGCGGGGCGCGCCGGCCAGCCTGTTTACACCGCCCCACCGCGCTGATATGGTCCGCGGCGCCGAAGGGCCCGTCGAGGCCACGTCCTAGCGCGGCGGACCCTTCGGCGCCGCGCCGCGCCGCGGGGCCAGCGGAGCGCGGATCACCGGGTTTTCACTGGGCAACACAAGCCAATACTCCCGGCCCCTCGCCAGGCGGACAGGATTCCATGAAGATCATCGCCGGAAACAGCAATCGCCCGCTCGCGGATGCGATCAGCGCTTATCTGAACCTGCCCTTGACGAAGGCGTCGCTCCGCCGCTTCTCCGATTTGGAGGTGTTCGTCGAGGTCGAAGAGAATGTGCGCGGCGAGGACATGTTCGTGATCCAGTCCACGTCGTATCCGGCCAATGACAATCTGATGGAATTGCTGGTGACCCTGGACGCGCTCCGGCGAAGCTCGGCCAGGCGGATCACCGCCGTGATCCCCTATTTCGGTTACGCGCGCCAGGATCGCAAGACCGGGCCGCGCACGCCCATCTCGGCGAAGCTGGTGGCCAACCTGATCACCACGGCCGGCGCCGACCGGGTGTTGACCATGGATCTGCATGCCGGCCAAATTCAGGGTTTCTTCGACATACCGACCGACAATCTCTATTCCGAGCCGGTCTTCGTGCGCGACATCAAGGAAACCTATAACGGCGAAGACCTGGTCATCGTTTCGCCCGATGTCGGCGGCGTGGTCCGGGCGCGCGCGGTGGCACGGCGCATCGAGGCCGATCTCGCGATCATCGACAAGCGCCGCGAGCGCGCCGGCGTTTCCGAGGTGATGAACATCATCGGCGACGTGGCCGGGCGGCGCTGTATTATGATCGATGACATCGTCGATTCCGCCGGCACGCTCTGCAATGCCGCAACGGCACTCATGGACGCGGGTGCCAAGGCCGTGTCGGCCTATGTAACCCATGGCGTCCTCTCGGGGGGCGCGGTCGCGCGTGTTTCGGCCTCGCCCCTCGACATGCTGGTGACAACCGACAGTATCCAAGCGACCGAGGCCGTTCGCATCGCCAACAACGTTCGCCATTTGACCGTATCGCCCCTCCTCGGCGAGGCCATGCGCCGCATCAGCGAGGAACGGTCGGTTTCGAGTTTGTTCAATTGAAAGGCGGCCGGCCCCATGCGGACCGGCCCCAGACGTCAAGCGGAGTTGATTGATGACCGAGACAGCGACCCTCGCGGTATCGAGCCGCGTCACCGCCGGCAAGGGCGGTGCCCGCGCCACCCGCCGCGACGGCAAGGTGCCCGGAATCGTCTATGGCAGCGGCGGCAGCAATTTGGCCGTCTCCGTCGACAGCCGCACTCTCGACCGTCACCTGCACCGGTCGGGATTCTTCAACAGCCTCTTGGACCTCGAGATCGACGGCAAGCCGGAGAAGGTCATCCCGCGCACCATGCAGGTCGACCCGGTCACCGACCGGCCGCTGCATATCGACTTCCTTCGGGTCGACCCGAATGCCATGATCGCGGTCGCCATTCCGGTGGTGTTCGTCAATGAGTTGGCCAGCCCCGGCATTCGGCGCGGTGGCGTCCTCAACGTCGTGCGTCACAATATCGAGTTGATTTGCCCGGTGCTGAACATCCCGGCCGCGATCACGGTCGATCTGACGGGCCTCGATATCGGCGATAGCATCCATATCAGCCATGTGACCCTGCCGGCCAACACGCGGCCGACGATCACCGAACGCGACTTCACGATCGCCTCGGTGGCGGCGCCGACCGTCCATGTCGAGGAAACGGTAGCCAAGCCGGACGAGGCCGCGGCCGCGGTTCCGGGCGCGCCGGCGGCCCCCGGCGCGGCGGCGCCGGCGGCCGCCGGAACGCCCGAGAAGAAGGCCTAGGCGAGCGCGCTGGGGACCCTCCGGGAGGCCATGCGCGCCATCGTCGGGCTCGGCAATCCGGGCGATCGCTATCGGCGGAACCGTCACAATATCGGTTTTCTCGTGGTCGATGCGATCGCCCGGAAATACGGCTTTGCCACTTTTCGCACCCGTTTCCAGGGCCGGTTGAGCGAAGGGGCGCTCGGCGGCGAACGCTCGGCCCTCTTCAAGCCACAAACCTACATGAACGAGAGCGGCCGGGCCGTCGCGGCGCTGATGCGCTTTTATAAGCTACAGCCCGCCGACGTGATCGTCGTGCATGACGAACTGGATCTGGCGCCGGGCAAGGTCAGGGTCAAGCACGGCGGCGGCAACGCCGGCCATCGTGGGCTCGCCAGCATCGACGGCCTGATCGGCAAAGACTATTGGCGGGTGCGGATCGGCGTCGGCCATCCCGGCCGGCCGAGCCAAGTTATCAGCCATGTCCTCGAGGATTTCGAGGGCCAAGACGATGGCTGGCTCGGCCCCACGCTCGACGCCATCGCCGAGGCGGCGCCCCTCCTGGTCCGGGACGACGCCGGCAAATTCATGAACCAGGTGTCGCTCACCCTCAAGCCGCCCAGGCCCAAGCCGCCGAAGCCGCCCCAACCCACCGAGAATCGAGACTGAAATATGGGATTCAATTGCGGGATCGTCGGCCTGCCCAACGTCGGCAAGTCGACCCTCTTCAACGCCCTGACCGCGACCGCCCAGGCGCAAGCGGCGAACTATCCCTTCTGTACCATCGAGCCGAATGTCGGCCGGGTGGCGGTGCCGGACCCCAGGCTTGGCGTGATCGCCGGGCTCGCCAAGTCGGTCAAGGTGACACCGACGCAGCTTGAATTCGTCGACATCGCGGGCCTCGTGCGCGGTGCCAGCAAGGGCGAGGGTCTCGGCAACCAGTTTCTCGGCCACATCCGCGGCGTCGACGCGATCGTGCATGTACTGCGCTGCTTCGCGGAGGGCGATGTCACCCATGTGGAGGGCAGCGTGGATCCCTTGCGCGACGCCGACATCGTCGAGACCGAGTTGATGCTGGCCGACATGGAGAGCCTGGAGCGGCGCATCGAGAACGTGGCGAAACGCGCGCGGGTGGGTGACAAGGAAGCGAAGGACATTCTCGCCGCCATGGAGCCGGCGCTGGTGGCATTGCAAGCGGGCAAGCCGGTGCGCCTGCTGGCGAGCGAGGTCCGGCTGACGGCGACGTTTCGGCAGCTCCAGCTCATCACCGACAAGCCGGTCCTCTATGTCACCAATGTCGATGAAGCGGACGCCGCCACCGGCAACCGCTGGAGCGAGGCGGTGGCCGAACGGGCACGCCGGGAAGGTGCCGCCTCGGTCATCATCTCAGCGGCGATCGAAGCCGAGGTAGCCCAGCTCTCGGAACCCGCGGAAAGAAGCGCCTACCTGGAGCACCTCGGACTGCACGAGGCCGGCCTCGACCGGGTCATCCGCGCGGGCTACGCGCTGCTCGACCTGGCGACCTTCTTCACCGCCGGCCCGAAGGAGGCGCGTGCCTATACCGTGCCCCATGGCGCGCTGGCACCCCAGGCGGCGGGCACGATCCATAGCGATTTCGAGCGCGGCTTCATCCGGGCCGAGACCATCGGCTATGCGGATTACGTCGCGTGCGGTGGCGAGCAAGGCGCCAGGGAAGCCGGCCGCGCCCGCGCCGAGGGCCGCGACTATGCAGTGCGCGACGGCGATATCTTCCTGTTCCGGTTCAACGTCTGAGTGTGAGGGCGCTATCCGGCGGAACCGCTCTGTCGCTTTCGCACAAAGTATGAAAGTATCATACTTTGTGCTAGGATGACCGCAGGAGGGGGTGCCGCATGCCATCACCGGAAAAACGAACATTCAGCCTACCGACTGAGCAGGCGGGCTATATCGACAGCCTGGTTGCCTCTGGTGCCTACGCCTCCGGCAGTGAGGTGGTGCGCGCGGGCTTGCGGGCTTTGCTGGAGCGGGATGCGGCCGTCGAGAAATGGCTGCGTGAGGAAGTGGCCGGTGTTTATGACGCCATGCGGGCCGACCCTGGCCGGGCCATTTCCGCCGATCAGGTTTTCGCCACGGTGCGGGCGCGTCATGCCGACCGGGTGAGAAAGTGGCGGCGTGCGCCATAAGGTCGAATTCAGCCCGGAGGCGCTCGCCGATTTGCTCGACCTCTACGACTACATTGCCGAGCGGTCGGGTTCGGACCGTGCGATCGGCTATGTCGATCGCATTGCGGCTTGCTGCCACGGTCTCTCTGACTTCCCGGGGCGCGGCACCGGGCGTGATGATCTGCGCCCCGGCCTCAGGGTGCTGGTTTTCTAGCGCCGTGCCGTGATCGCGTTTCGCCTGACCGCGGAGACGGTGACGATCCTGCGCATTCTCTATGGTGGCCGCGATCTCGATGCGGCTTTTTCCGGGTCCGAGGACTAATGTTGATCGGCGATATTCGCGCCCAGACCATCGGCTACGGCGATTACGTCGCCTCGGGCGGCGAGCGGGGCGCCAAGGAAGCCGGCCGCGCCCGCGCCGAGGGCCGCGACTATGCGGTGTGCGACAGAGATATCTTCCTGTTCCGGTTCAATGTGTGAGCGAGAGCCATTCGGCAACGCTCTCTGAGCTCAGCGCGCCATGATTGTCCGGCCGGTCCAAGGATCGAGCACGGCTACCCCAGCCGCCTCGAACTCGTCGGAGTCGCGGGTCACGACGGTCAGGTCATGATGTGCCGCCGTGGCGGCGATGAGAAGGTCGGGATGGGAGAATGTATGGCCGCGCTGGCGACCGTCCTCCATGATCAGCCGCCACTTGAGGAGAATGTCCTCGGTGATGTCCAGGATGCGGCCATCGAACATGGCGCGCAGCTTGTTGTCGAGCCAGAGCGTGATATCCGAGCGCCGCGCCGGATCGGTGACCAGCTCGATACCGAAGCGAATTTCGGCGAAGGTAACGGCACTGACGTATAGCCGGTCGAGCGGCTCGCCGGCAACAAAGGCGACAACCTTACGATTGGGGCTCGGACGCCGCAGCTCGGACAGCACGTTGGTGTCGAGCAGCCAGCCCGTCACAAGTCGACATTCCGGACCGGACCACGGACCTTGGCGTGCTCGATCCGAACATCCTTAAGCAGCGAGTTCTGGAGCAGTTCCACCAGGAGCTTGCCGGAGCGCGCGCCAGTGAGACGGTTGTACTCGTCCTTCGACACAATCACCACGCTGTCGCGGCCATGAATGGTGACGTGCTGCGGCCCCTCATGCTGTGCCTTCCGCACCAGTTCGGAAAAACGAGCCTTGGCGTCCTGCAGGGGCCATCGGCCGGCGCGTGGACGGCCCGTCTTGCGCGAGGCTCTGGGTGGCATGGTCTATCTCCTAATCTGGTCCAAACGACCAGAATATATCCGAAATGGACGCCAAACGGGAGGGCCGCCATACGGCCGCGCCGCCGAAGGCGCCGAGGAGGAGATTGAGGCGGCGCAGCCCTAGCATTACAGTTGCTTGTTCGGAAGGTTTCTGAATCTATGGGCAACCATGTAAACCGCGCCGGGTTTGCCGGAGGCTGTTTAGTTTGAGTCATTGAACCGCGCCGGGTTTGCCGGAGGCTCCAACTGTGAGCGGAACATCGCCCCCACCGCTCTCTCCATCCTGAACTCCGTCTTCGGCCTGCCTGCCTTTCGAGGCGCCCAGGCGGAGATCGTCAGGCATGTCACGGACGGTGGCGATTGTCTGGTGCTCATGCCGACCGGCGGGGGCAAGTCACTATGCTACCAATTGCCATCGCTGTTACGCGAGGGCTGCGGGATCGTGGTCTCGCCGCTGATTGCATTGATGCGAGACCAGGTCGCGGGACTCCTCGATGCCGGGGTCAAGGCGGCGGTGCTGAACTCCACGCTCTCCTGGGAAGCAGCCGCCGCGGTCGAGCACCGCTTGCTCGCTGGCGACCTCGATCTGCTCTACATCGCGCCGGAGCGGTTGCTGACGCCGCGCTGCCTGTCCCTGATGACGCGCGCGCGGCTTGCGCTGTTCGCGATCGACGAGGCCCATTGCGTGTCGCAGTGGGGGCATGATTTTCGCCCGGAATACATCGGACTGTCGGTGCTCGCGGAGCGCTTTCCGAATGTACCGCGGATCGCGCTCACTGCCACGGCGGATGAACTCACCCGCGGCGAGATCGTTGCCCGCCTTAAACTCGGCGGCGCGCCCAGCTTCGTCGCGAGTTTCGATCGCCCCAATATCCGCTATGAAATCATCGAGAAGCAGAACGCCCGATCACAGCTCCAGGCCTTCATCGCCGAGCGCCACGCCGGACACGCGGGCATCGTGTATTGCCTGTCGCGGGCAAGAGTGGAGGACACTGCCGCTTCGCTGGCGAACGCCGGCATCGCGGCGCTTGCCTACCATGCCGGCATGGATGCAACCGTGCGCGCCCGGCACCAGGATCGCTTTATCAACGAAGACGGCGTGGTGATCGTCGCGACCATTGCCTTCGGCATGGGGATCGACAAACCCGACGTGCGCTTTGTTGCGCATCTTGATTTGCCCAAAAGCATCGAGGCCTATTACCAGGAGACTGGCCGCGCCGGTCGCGACGGTAAGCCGGCCGATGCCTGGATGACCTATGGTCTGGCGGATATCGTGCAGCAGCGGCGCTTGATCGACGAGTCCGCCGGGGCGGATGCATTCAAACGCGTCTCGGTCGCAAAGCTCGATGCACTTGTGAGTTTGTGTGAAACCACCGGTTGCCGACGGGTGCGTCTTCTCGATTACTTCGGCGAAGCTTCCGGGGCTCCCAACTGCGGCAACTGCGACAACTGCCTGTCCCCGCCGCGCGTTTGGGACGGCACGGTGATCGCGCAAAAGGCGTTGTCCTGCGTGTATCGCACCGGGCAACGCTTCGGCGCGGTGTACCTGATCGATGTACTCATCGGCCGTTCCAGCGAGCGCGTGGTACAGTTCGGGCATGATCGGCTTTCGGTGTTCGGCGTCGGCGCCGAGTTGAATGAAAGGCAGTGGCGCGCGGTGATGCGCCAGTTGGTGGCACTGGGCCACCTCCAGCCGGACAGCGAGGCCTTTGGTGCGTTGAAGCTTACCGCCTCGGCGCGCGGCGTCCTAAAAGGCGAGAGCGACGTGATGCTGCGTGAAGAGACGCCCCCCGGCTCGGGTGGCATGCGCGGCGGCAAAGCCAAGAATGCAAGACGAGGTGCGGCGTCCTCGTCTGCTTCGCCCGGCTCGTCCTTCGCTTCCAACAAGGCGGAAGATACCAGCCTGCTGGGCGTACTGCGCGTCTGGCGTTCGGATATGGCTCGCAAGCGGGGCGTGCCCGCCTACGTCGTCTTGCATGATGCCACCCTGGAAGGCATCGCATCCTCCCGCCCCAAAACCCTCGACCAACTCCGCGCCGTGGCAGGCATCGGCGACAAAAAACTAGAGCGCTATGGCCATGCACTGCTATTGCTGGTGCGCTCGAAAGCGGGCTGACCTAATACCAGGTCTCGATGATCGAGACCGATCATCGAGACGCCCTCAAACGCCGGGCGCGCGCTCCGCGCGCTTGGCTTCCGCCGCATCGGCGGCGCGGCGCGGTCGCGCCGGCCAAGCCTCGATGAGTCAAGCTCATCGAGGCTTAGTATAAGCTCCCTCTCAAGGCATTTCCTCGAGGGTTGCTTAGGCGCCGGTCTCCAGCCGCTTCCACCACAGAAACGCTCGGGCGATAGCCTCGACCATCGTGTCGTCGCCCGGCGGCGGCGATGGCACGATGGGTTTGACGGCTCAGACGGCCTTGAGATTTTCCGCCGAGGTCTTGCCGCGCTTGGGATCGCGCTGCTCCTCGTAGGAGATTTTCTGACCCTCGGCCAGACCGGATAACCCGGCCCGCTCAACGGCCGAGATGTGGACGAACACATCCGTGCCACCGGTGTCTGGCTGAATAAAACCGAAACCCTTAGTGCTGTTGAACCACTTGACGGTGCCGACAGGCATTTCCTTGCTCCTATGCTACGGTTGGCGACGCATCATACATGCGGCACATTTGACCTTCGTTTGGTTTTTCGTCTTGCAACGCATAGCGTTAAGCTTCCAGTTCGTGCTCACGCCGACCGCTAATCCAGCCCTCAAGAAAGCCGCCTGGAGAAGCGTAAACGAGAACAGCATGACGAATTCCACGATCGAATATCGGCTCAATATAGTCGAACAGGTCGGCCGTGGCTTAATGTTTCTGCCGTGCCCCGGGACGGCCGAAAAAGCGCCACGGCCTGCTCCCGCCATGCCACCGCAACCGGCCAACCCGGCGCAATCCTCGTAGATTGCACACCGCGCGGCCGGCTGCCGCCCGTGCCCGCACAGCGAACATGGGGTCTAGGGCAGCGTCTCGGCCCTGGTGTAGCGCCGCCAGGCGCTCATCTGAATGGCCGAGGTGAGGCAGTGGACGACCACCGGCTTGGTCTTGACGGCGAAGGCCTGGCGGATGCCCGCCGCCACGTCGGCCTCGGTGCGGATGGTGATGCCTTCGGCGCCGAACGAGCGGCCCCAGGCGGCGAAATCCGGGTTGGTGAGGCGGGTGCCCTCCATGAAGGCGCGTTCGGGATAGCGCACATAGGAGTGCATGCCGATGGTGCCATACATATTGTTGTCGGAGATGACCAGGATCGGGTTGGCGCCATATTGGCAGGCGGTCGCGATCTCGTTACCCATCATCAAGGCGCCGCCATCGCCCATGAACGCGACGACCTGCTTGCCCGGCCGCCTGAGTGCCGCCGCCACCGCCATCGGCATGCCGGAGCCCATGGCGCCCACCACGGACGAAAGAAAGATCTGGCCCTGGCGGAAACCGATATAGCGGTGAATGAAGCTGCCGAAATTGCCGGCATCGGATGTGACGGTGGCGTCGGGCGCCAGATGCTTGTCGATCTCGCAGACGACGGCGGCGAAGTTGACGCCGTCCGTCGTGGGCTCCCACTCCTTGGCCAGCAGCTTGCGGTGAATGGCATGCAGGCCGTCGACCCAGCCGCGGCGCTTGGCGGCGTCGGCCGGCACCGGCCGCCGGAGAAGCGCGCGGATGATCTCCTGGGGATTGCACGGAATGCCGAGGTCCGGCCGCCAGACGCGGCCGACTTCATTGGCGTCGGGCCAGACATGGACGAGCGGCAGTTGCGGCTGGGGTGCCGCCGGGAAGCTATAGGATTGGCTGACCGAATCGGTCAGCCGCTCGCCAAGAGCCACCATCAGGTCGGCCTTCTTCATCTCGCCGATCAAGGCCGGCGGCACGCGAATGCCCATATAGCCGCCATAGTTCGGATGGTTGGCATCGAAGAGTTGCGGGCGGCGGTGGGTCGGGCTGATGGGCAGCACCCACGTCTCGGCTAGGCGGTTCAGATCGGCCAGAACCGAGGGCTCGTACATGGCGTCGGCGAGGAGCGCGCCACCAACCAGAATGAGCGGCCGCTCGGCCTTGGCCAGCATGGCGGCCAAGCGGTCGAGATCCTCCGGCGTCGGCCCCGATACGACCCGCGGCCGAGCGGCATCCACCTCGGCCTCGGTCTCCTCGTCGAAGATGTCCTCGGGCAGGATCACCGCGACCGGCCCCGGCGTGCCACTCTCGGCAATATGGAAGGCACGGGCCATGGCCTCGGCGGCCTGCTCCGGCTCGTTCACCTCGATCACCTGCTTGGTCACGTCCGAGAGCAGGCGGGAATAGTTCTGTTCCTGCAAGGCGAGCCGGCCGTAATCCTTGCGCTCCACCTGGCCGATCAGCATGACGACGGGTGTCGCGTCGTGATACGCCGAGTGCAGCGAGACCATGGCATTGGAGAGGCCCGGGCCGCGCGAAACCATGGCGACCCCGGCCCGGCTGCGCAGCCGCCCGTCGGCCACCGCCATGAAGCCGGCGCCCGCCTCGTGACGGCAAACCACCAGTCGGATCGAGTTGCGCTCGATGAGGGCACTCGTCAGCCCGATATAACTCTCGCCGGGCACACAGAACACCTGGTCGACATCGTGCGCTTCCATGCTTTCCGCCAGCAGGCGGGCAACGGTGCGACTCATGGGCGGTCATCCTCTTGTCGTCGTCGGCGGGCGGGTTAATGTTTTGATTTTAGCAGGTTTACGGCGCCGGCCGCCATCGGCACCGATCCGGCCTGGCGTGGCGCGCGCACAAAGGTTCGGCGCTTCGACCGAAAGTATTACTACGCCAGGATATAATATTCATGACCTTTGATCGACCGTCATTTACTTAATTTCAGATAAATTTTGAGAATAATTTATTTATACTGTCGCGCCTAAAGGATTTCTCTGTAATATTGCCGCCGCACGCGGAACGAGCGCGGCGGCCGAGGGTTCCATGGTCGAACGCGACCCGACAACCGCCGCGCCGCCACCCGGCCCGCTGTCCCACCAGCAGCTGACGGCGCTCGATTTTCTGTCGCGCCCGATCTGGATCGCCGAAGCCTATACGGGCCGGTTCGCGGCCGCCAATCTTGCCGCCGTCGACCTCTGGCAGGCGGCGAGCCGGGAGGCCCTACTGGGGCGGCCCGGGGGCGCGCTTCCGGCGGCGATCCTAGCGGCGATCCTGGCCGGGGCGGAAAACTATCGCGAACGTCTCCTGGCCGGCGAGGTGATCGCCTCGAAGGCGAGCGTGATGCGAGAGGGCGCGCCCGTCGATGTCGCCTGCACCCTCAAGGCGATCCGCCTCGAGGGTGACCGCCTCGGCATCATGGTCGAAGGCGATCTCGACCGGCCCGTGGTGGAACCCCCGCCGAGCACCCGTCCCCGTCCGAGCGCCGTGCTGCTGTCCGCCTACGATCAGGACGGCATGCCCTTGATGCGCAACTGGCCGGCCCTCTCGGCGTTTCCGGGCAGCACGCATCGCCTTTGGGACCGGTTCGCCGACTTGACCGATCGCGAGCGAGTGCGGGGGGCGATCGCATCCGGGACGCCGTTCATGGGCGAAGTCCGGGTGACGACGGCGGATGGCGAGCGCTGGCACCGGGTGACGGTCCGCCCCGAGAGCGATCCCGCGACCGGCGCGCCGGTGATCCTGGTGGACGAGTTCGACATCACCCGCGAACACCAGTCCGCCGCCCAGCTCACGCTGAGCGAAGCACGCTTCCGCGACGTCGCCGAGGCCACGGCCGATCTCTTCTGGGAAAGCGACGCGGCGCTCCGCCTCACCTATGTTTCCGACCGCTTCGAGGCGATGACGGGCATACCGGCATCGCAGGCCATCGGTGTCCGACGCGCCGAGCTGATCGTGGCGAACATGGCACTCGACGATCCGGTCAATCTCGCCGCCGCGACCGGGCTGCTCGCCGACCTGCAAGCCCACCGCGCCTACCGCGACCGCATCCTCGCCTGGCGTTTACCCGACGGCACGCGTCGTGTGCTCCGCGAAAGTGCCCGGCCGATCCTCGATGCCAAGGGGACGTTCCAGGGCTATCGCGGCGCCAGCAGCGACATCACCGCCGAACACACCGCCAGGGCAACGCGCCGAAGCCCGGGAAGCGCGCCTGACCCTCGCCATGGAAGCGCTGGTCGACGGTTTCGCGCTCTGGGGGCCCGACGACCGTCTGATCCTCTGCAATGGGCGCTTCCGGGAATTGTATGGGTCCGGCGGCGACATGATCGTTCCCGGCGTTCGGTTCGAGGAACTGTTGCGGGGCATGGCGAAGCAGGCCGTCTATGCACCCGAGGGCGAAGCGCTATTGAGCTTCGTGCTCGACCGTCTGATGGGCCACCGCCGCGCCGACGGCGCCGTCGAGGAAGCTCTCGCCGACGGACGCTGGCTCCGGGTGAGGGAGCGGCGCGCGGCCGACGGCCACCTGACCGCCCTCGTCAGCGAGTTCACCGAATACAAGCGGCGCGAGCAAGACCTGATCGCCGCCAACGAGTCGGCGAGCGCGGCCAATCAAGCCAAGGACGATTTTCTCGCCAATGTGAGCCACGAGTTCCGCACCCCGCTCAACGCCATACTGGGTTTTACCGACCTCATGCTGGGCGATTTCCCAAGCCGGATCGAGAACCCGAAGCACCGCGAATATCTGGGCGACGTTCAATCGGCGGGCTCGCATCTGCTGCAATTAATCAACGACATCCTGGATGCCGCCAAGATCGGCAGCGAACAGTTCGCGCTGCGCGAAGATGACGTGGACGTGAGCACCACCGTCGAGGATGTCATCCGCATGGTGGCCGAGTCCGCCCGATCGGCGGGCGTGCGCCTGGAACGGGCGATCCAGCCGGCGCTGCCGGAGATCCGGGCCGATCGCCTGCGCCTGCGCCAGATACTCCTCAACCTGCTCTCGAACGCCATCAAGTTCACGCCGGCCGGCGGCATCGTGACGGTCAGCGTCGGTACCAGCGAGCGGGGCCTGGATATAGTCGTCAAGGATAGCGGCATCGGCATGGACGCGGCGGAGATCGCCAAGGCCCTGGAGCCGTTCGGCCAATCGCGCCCGCCCCTTCACGATATTTTCGGCGGCACCGGCCTCGGCCTGCCGCTGGCGCGGAGCCTGGCGGAACTGCATGGCGGCACGCTCGCCATCGAGAGCGCCCCCGGCCGCGGCACATCGGTCGCCGTTTCCCTGCCGGCCAGCCGCATCCGGCCGGGCTGATTCCAGCCCCTAGCGGCGGCGCTCCGGGCTCAGATGGCCCTCCAGCCACAGGCTGTAACGCGACATGCTGAAGCAGAAGAGGAAGTAGACCGAGGCCGCGAACACATAGGCCTCGACATGAAAGCCAAGCCAGGCCGGGTCGGTGAGCGCCGAGCGGATCGCCGTCAGGAAATCGAATAGCCCGATGATGATGACGAGCGTCGTGTCCTTGAAGAAGCCGATAAAGGTGTTGACCAGGGGCGGGATCACGATCTTGAGAGCCTGGGGCAGGATCACCTTCGCCATCATCCGCCAATAGCCGAGGCCGAGCGACTGGGCCGCCTCGAATTGGCCGCGCGGAATCGCCTGGAGGCCGCCGCGCACGGTCTCCGCGATATAGGCGGCGGCGAACAGGATCAGCGCCACCTGCGCCCGCAAGAGCTTGTCGATCTGCACGCCCTCGGGCAGCAGAAGCGGGAACATGATCGCCGACATAAAGAGGATCGTGATGAGGGGCACGCCGCGAATGCACTCGATATAAACGACGCACATCATGCGGATGACCGGCATGCGCGAACGGCGGCCGAGCGCCAACAGGATGCCGATCGGAAAGGCCGCCACCAGGCCGATGATCGCGAGCGCCATGGTCAGCGGCAAGCCACCCCACTGGCGTGTCTCGATACGCGCCAAGCCGAAGACGCCGCCCGCCATCAAGACATACATGGCAACGAGCGCCACAACCCAACCGTAGAACAGCTCGCGCCGCCAGAAGCGCTGGTAGCCGCTGGCCCCGATCATGGCGATGAACACCAGCATCATGGCGAGCGGGCGCCAATGCAGATCGGCCGGATAGAAGCCAAATAGAGCGAAGCGCAGCTTCTCGATGACGAACGCCCAGCAGGCACCGGTGCCGGGCTGGCGGCAGGCCTTGGCGTCGCCTTCCCAGAGCGCCGCCGCGAACGCCCAGTCGTAGAAGGGCGGCAGGACGCGCCAGAGGAACAAGAGACAGGTGAGCGTGATGATCGTGTTCAGCGGCGTGTTGAAGAAAGTCTGGCGAATCCAGCCGAGCCAGCCGGTGACAATGATCGGCGGCCCGATGGGCTCGACCCCGGGAGCGGCTTGGCGATGCGGGATCATGGGCGCCCCTCACCGCTCCGTCAGCGCGATGCGCCGGTTGTACCAGTTCATGAACGCCGAGATCGACAGGCTGATCGACAGATAGACCGCCATCAGAATGGCGATCGTCTCCACCGACTGGCCGGTCTGGTTCATGGTGGTGTTGACGACGCTGACCAGATCCGGATAGCCGATGGCGACCGCCAGGCTCGAATTCTTGGCATAGTTCAGGTAGGTCGAGGTCATCGGTGGCACGATGACCCGGAGCGCCTGGGGCAGGATGATCAGCCTGAGGATACGGCGATCGCGCAAGCCCAGCGAGCGCGCCGCCTCCCACTGGCCATGGGCCACGGACTGGACGCCGCTGCGCACGATCTCGGCGACGAAGGCAATGGTGTACATGGTGAGGCCGGTCAGCAGCGCCGTGAACTCCGGCGTCAGCGACGTGCCGCCGACGAAGTTGAAACCCTTGAGTTCGGGGATCGTGGGGATGATCGGCACCGAGAAGAGCCACGCCGCCAGCGCCGGCAATACCAACAGCAGGACGAGCGCCAACGGCAGCACGGGCGTGAACTCGCCGGTCCGCGCCTGGCGCGCCATGGCCATGCGCCGATAGGCGAGCGAGCCGAGAATGGCGAGGCCGAGTGCCGACGCGATCCACCACAGGCCGGCGTCCGCCTCGAGCCAGGGAATTTGCACACCCCGATTGGAAATGAACACGCCATCGAGCGGGTTGAACGCCTGGCGTGGCGCCGGCAATTGCCGGACGATCACGTACCAGAAGAAGAGCTGCAACAGGAGCGGCGTGTTGCGGATCACCTCGATATAGGTCTGAACGAGACCCGAGAGCAGCGGGTTGGGCGAGAGCCGCATGATGCCGAGCGTCACGCCCAGGATCGTCACGAGCACGCAGCCGATGATCGTAACTTTGAACGTATTGAGGAGGCCGACCAGGATCGCCCGCCCATAGCTGTCGGCGGGCGTATAGGCGATGATCCCCTCGCCGATCGGCAGATTGGCCGGCCGGTCGAGGAAGCCGTAACCCGACGTGATGCCGAGCCGCGCCATGTTCTCCACCGCGTTGCCGGTGAAGTAGGCGAACATCCAAATGACGCCCCCGAACAGCACCGCCTGGTACAGGGTTGTCCTGACCAGGCGGTTGTTCCAGACGCGGGGGATCCAGTCGAGCCCGGCGGAAGGCGCCGTCTTGGGGTGAGCGAGTCCGGCCATCGCCGGGAACTCTCCTCCTCAGTCGCCCGCCGCGCTCAACGGAACGGAATGGCGTACTGCATACCGCCCCGAGTCCACAGATCGTTCATGCCGCGCTCGAGCTTGATCGCCGAGCCCGCGCCCAGATTGGTTTCGAAAATATCGCCGTAATTGCCAATGGTCTTGATGATGTTGTAGGCGAACTTGTCGTCGAGGCCGAGCGCCTTGCCCATGCCCGGCTCCATGCCCAAGAGGCGCTTGATCTGCGGCACGTTAGTGTTGGCGAAGCTGTCGAGATTCGTCTTCTTGATGCCGAACTCCTCGGCCTCGATCATGGCGTAGACGGTCCACTTCATGACATCGAACCACTGGTCGTCGCCATGGCGCACGAGCGGCCCGAGCGGCTCCTTCGAAATGCGTTCCGGCAGGACGATATAGTCATCGGGGTTGGTCGCCGCCGAGCGGTCCGCCGCGAGCGCCGAGGAATCATTGGTGTAGACGTCACAGCGGCCGCCAAAGAAGGCCGCGCGCAACTCCGCCACCTGCTCGATGACCACCGAGGTGAATTGCAGCTTGTGCTCGCGGAAATAGTCGGTGAGGTTGAGCTCGGTGGTGGTGCCGGGCTGCACGCAGACCGTGGCGCCGCCGAGTTGCTTGGCCGATTTCACCCCGAGCTTCTTGTTCACCATGAAGCCCTGGCCGTCATAGAAGACCGTGGGGCCAAAATTGAAGCCGAGCTGGCTGTCGCGCGTGAGCGTCCAAGTGGTGTTGTTGGAGAGGATATCCACCTCGCCCGTCTGGAGCGCCGGGAAGCGCTGTTGCGCGGTGAAGGGTACGAACTCGACCTTGTTCGGGTCGTTGAAGAGCGCCACCGCGATCGCCCGGCAGATGCTCACGTTGAAGCCGCGCCAGACGCCGTCGCTGCCCGGATAGTGGAAGCCGGGCGTGCCGGTGCCGACGCCGCATTTGAACGACCCGCGCGCCTTGATCGCATCGAGCGTGGCGCCGGCATCGGCCGCGCCACTGCCCGCCAGCACGGCCGCCGCCGCCGCCGCCGCAAGAACCATTTTCAGAACCATGCTCACCCTCCCAAGCCAAAGCCGGCGACATTATTCAGCGCGTTCGCGCTCGCCGCCAGGGTATCCTAGCAGGCCGCCGCGGGACTCGCACCGGTTGCGTGACGGGGCGGTTGCGTGACGGAGCCATGCGAGAGGCCGCGCCCGTCACCCGGAGGTGATGAGACGCTGGTCTCTGTCGCACCAGGGCCGCCGCTTGCCGCCGTCATAGGGCCGCGCCATGCCGAGATCGAGCAGCACGGCGGCCAGTTCGCGTTGTGGCGACCGGGCGGCGCCGCCGACGATGGTCATTCCAACAACCAATAGAAATAGCATGACGTATAATGAACGCCTCATGTTTGTATTTTTAGCACAAATAACGAACAAATGCCAACGACAACAGCACGGCGGGTTCATTTGCACCGGGGAGCACTGTCCCCCTGGCGCGTAAGTCCTTGAAAACCCTGGTCGGAGTGAGAGGATTCGAACCTCCGGCCCCTGCCTCCCGAAGACAGTGCTCTACCAGGCTGAGCTACACTCCGAACCGGGAGACGGACGTTAGCGGCAAGCCCAGCCGGCCGCAAGGGCGGCAACGCACCGGCACAATTAATTTCCGGGACATAACACTTAACCCGGATTATTGATGGTGGGTCTGATTTCAGGCTGGCGGATGTAGCTTAATTCGTTGAAATCGTGTAGAAATTCGTTGTCGAAGCGAGCTTCTCCCCGATCACCGAAAGCGCCACACCCGCCATGACTGACGATACCCTTCTTG
>SHVR01000015.1 GCA_009694185.1 Alphaproteobacteria bacterium
TTTGCGGGCTGTAGTCCACCCTGTCGGTGCCTTCGCTGACAAGCTCGGTAATGCCGTTCTCCGTGTTCAGGTCGACAACGTAGACATCATCGCCTGCGCCACCGACATAGATATCGGTGTCGATGCCGCCGTCCATGGTGTCGTTGCCAGCGTTGCCGGTAAGGGTATCGACGCCATCGCCGCCCGACAGGGAGTCGTTGCCATTGCCACCCAACAGCCCATCGTTGTCGACGCCGCCATCGATGATATCGTTGCCGTCGGCACCAGAGAGGCTATCGGCGCCGGCGCCACCCAAAATCGTATCGTTTTCCGATCCGGAGTGGATAGTGTCGTTGCCGGTGCCACCCGAAATGCTGTCGGCATCGGTGCCGCCGGCGATCAAGTCGTCGCCGGCGCCGCCATCCAGGATGTCGTTCCCGCCGCCTCCGGTGGTGATTTCTTCTGCCATCACAAAACCGGCTGTTGGACCAATATCGGCCCCACCCGAGATGGAGTCGTTGCCGCCGCCACCGCTGATGGTGTCGCCCCCGATGCTGCCAAAGAATGACTCAGCGGCCGTCGTACCGGTCAGCGCTATGCCCGCGGCCGTAGCGGCGAAGGTCACAAACGCGGCACCCGTACCGGCGACCGTCACGACGGTGTTGCCCCGCGTGACCACGACCGAAGACGTGCCGTCGTAAGTAAGAGTCAAGTCACCGCCATTGTTGGTGACGTCGAGGCTCAGGGTGCCGGCCTGCGCGACAAATGCCTGGGTGAGGGTAAGGTTCGTGACGCCGCCAAACGCGGCACCGGGATTGGCATTGCCGAGGGCACCGGCGGGGACGGTGGCAAGGGCCGCGAAAGCGGCAACTGGATTCGCGGCCGAGCCGAGTGCCAGAGTCTGGATACCGGTCGTGGTGCCAAGGGAAGCGGTCGAGAAGACCGAGCCGACCACCAACGCGCCGAACGCCGTGCCGCCAATCGGGGTCGAGCCCAGGGTCAGCGTGTTGGTGCCGGCGTCTCCGGTGATCGTGAGCCCTACGGCCTGGGACGTGTTGACCAGGAAATTATCGTTGCCGTCGCCGCCGCTCATCGTGTCGGTGCCGCCGCCACCCGAGATGATGTCATTGCCGGCGCCGCCGGACAGGATGTCAGCCGCCGTGCCGCCAAGGATCTGGTCGCCACCGCCGGAGCCGATCAGCACCGAGCCGACCGTGCGACCCACGCCAGCCGCGAGCGAGACGCCTTGGATGTTGTTAGCGAGCGAATAGTTGATCGCCTCGAAGCCCTGCATGACCGGGCCGGTTTGGCCACCACCGGAACCCGAGCCACCGATGCCGCCGGTGCCGCTGGTCGAGAAGTTCTGGCCGAGGTTACTGCCCGCCGCTCCACTGTCGAGAATGATGGCAGAGAGCAGGCCATTGGCGCCGTCGTCGGCCAACAGCGTATCGAAATCGCCGCCGCCGCCGGTAATCACACTGTCATTGATGTCCGCCGTGATCACGTCGTTGCCGTCGCCGCCATTCAGCACATCAACGCCAGAGCCGCCATTGATCACGTCAAAGCCGGCGCCGCCGGTGATGATATCGTTGCCGTCCTGGCCAATCAGGATGTTGATGCCGGTCGGCACCGTGCCGGCGCCCGAGAACACGGTGATGATGTCGTTGCCGGTGCCGCCGATGCCGACATTGTTACCGTCGCCGGTAATGATGTAGTCCGGGCCGTCCTCGCCGACCAGGAAGTCGTCGCCCGCGCCGCCGTCCAGCAAGTCGACGCCGTTGTTGGCATTGTTGTTGCCGCCAAAGAGGGTGTCGTTGCCGGCGCCGCCGATCAGGGTGTCGAGGCCCTGGCCGGGCAGATCGCCGACCAGAAAGTCGTTGCCGTCGCCGCCATTGATCAGGTCGTCGCCTTGCAGACCGACGATGGTATCGTTACCGGCGGTGGCGGCGAAAATGTCGTCGCCCGATGTCAGGGCGCGGAGGACGTTTGTGGTCATCGCTCGAGAACTCCCTTGGCTATGTGTTCCGATGGGGCGCCCATCACGATGGCTCCACCCCGTTTAATCCCAGGCCGCGCCGCTTTCCGGAAGCGCCGCGACCCACCCCATCCGTGAAGTACAAGCGCGCCACACGGCCCGCGTCTCCCTCCACGTCTAGGCTGTACAGTAAATATTTGACAACGGTCCCGCAAGTGCCGCGTCGCGTAAATTCGGCCTTAATCCTGTTTGCCAAGAATCGTGGTAAATATGCAACAAACCGTGTATCCGAGAGTGCTGGCCCGCCGGCCATGCCGTGATGATATGCTGGGTTTAGCGCCACAAGAGGAGGACCAGAGGAGGACCCATGGCCAGGAAACCCAATTATAACTTCGAGCGGGCCGAGCGGGAACGCCAGAAAGCGGCGAAGAAGGCGGCGCGCCAAGCCCTGAAACAGGACCGGGCCGCCGCCAAGAAGGGCACCGACACCTCGGACACCCCGTCCGAGTCGCCCGAGGCCAAGGAATAGTCTTGCATCGCTAACACACGGGGCTAACACGCGGGAGGATGGCATGGATTTCACGGGCAAAGTCGCGTTGATCACCGGCGGCGGCAATGGCATCGGGCGGGCCACCGCCATGGCGTTCGCGGCCAGGGGCGCCAAGGTGATGGTGGTCGACCGCGACGCCGCCGCCGGCGAGGCGGTCGCCGGCGCCATCCGCCAGCAGGGGGGCGACGCCCGCTTCACCGCCGCCGACGTGACCCGCTCGGCCGAGGTCCAGGCCTATGTCAAGGCCACCCTCGATGCCTTCGGCAAGATCGACTGCTTCTTCAACAATGCCGGCATCGAGGGCAAGGTAGCGCCCACATCGGAGTATGACGAGGCCATGTTCGACCAAATCATGTCGGTCAATGTGAAGGGGGTGTTTCTCGGCCTTCGCCATGTGCTGCCGGTGATGATCCGCCAAAAGACCGGCGCCGTCGTCAACACCGCCTCGGTCGCGGGCCTGGTTGGCAATCCGGGCATGCCCGCCTATTCGGCATCGAAGCACGCGGTCATCGGCCTGACCAAATCGGCTTCGGGCGAGGTGGCGCGCGACGGCGTGCGCATCAATGCGGTGTGTCCCGGGCCCGTCGACACGCGCATGATCCACTCGGTCCAGGCGCAGCTCGATCCGGCCGACCCGGCGGGTGCCGAAGCGCGCTACCGGGCGGCACTCCCCACCGGGCGCTACACCACGCCGGAAGAGATCGCCAACATGGTGCTCTTCCTCTGCTCGGATCTTGCCAGCAACACCACCGGCGGGCAGTTTGTGGTGGATAGCGGGCGCACCGCCACGGGTGGCGCCGCCACCCAGGCGGCCAAGAAATAATCAGGAGAATCTCACATGAGCGAGCCAGTACGAAGCGAGCATGAGCGGAGCTTGACGGAAACCGCGCGCCGGGTGCTGCCGGCCGGCAATTTCGGCAATGGTGCCACCGACATCATCATCGCCGAGGGCCAGGGCGGCCATGTGCGCGATGTGAGCGGCAACGACTATATCGACTATCTCCTGGGCTCCGGGCCGATGTTCGCCGGCCATGCCCATCCCGAAGTGGTCGCCGCCGTCCAGGCGCAGATTCCGCTGGGCTCCACCTTCTTCGTCAACAACGAAGCCGGGATCCTGCTCGCCGAGGCGATCGTCGATGCCATGGCCTGCGCCGACAAGGTGCGCTTCGTCTCCACGGGCTCGGAGGCCGATCTCTATGCCATGCGCGTCGCGCGCGCCTATCGCAAGCGCGACAAGATCCTGAAGTTCGAGGGCGCCTATCACGGCATGAGCGATTATGGCTTGATGAGCCTGGCGCCGAAGCAGCTCAGCAATTTCCCGACCGCCGTGCCCGATTCCCCCGGCATCCCGAGGAGCCTCAGCGATGAAATGCTGGTCGCCCCCTTCAACGACACCGCGATGGCGGTCGGCCTGATCGAGGAGCATCACGACTCGTTGGGCGGCGTCATCGTCGAGCCGTTCCAGCGCCTGATCCCGCCGAAGCCGGGCTTCCTCGAAGCCCTCCGCAAGGTGACGGCGGACCATGGCATACCGCTCATTTTCGACGAGGTGGTGACGGGCTTTCGCTTCGCCTATGGCGGCGCCCAGGCGCATTACGGCGTGACGCCGGATATTTGTAGCCTCGGCAAGATCATCGGCGGCGGCTTCCCGCTTGCCGCCGTCGCCGGGCGCGAAGAGATCATGGTGCATTTCGACCGCGCCAAGGTGGGCGACGAGGGCTTCCTGATGCAGGTGGGTACGCTCTCCGGCAATCCCATTGCGGCAGCGGCCGGCCTCGCCACACTCAACATCCTGAAGCGGCCGGGCACCTATGAGGGCGTCTATGGGACGGGACAGGCACTCATGGACGGCTTCCGGAAAATCCTGAAGGACTCCGGCATCAAGGCCCAGGTGGTGGGCCAGCCCACCCTCTTCGACGTGATCTTCACCGATGGCGAGGTGAGCGACTATCGCTCGACCTTGCGCGCCGACACGGCGATGGCGAAGCGCGTCAATGGGCGCCTCCGCCAGGCCGGCATCCTCAAGGGCGAGAGCAAATTCTACATCTCGCTCGCCCACACCGAGGACGACGTGGCGAAGACCATCGCCGCGTTCGCGGCCGCCATTGCCCCGGAACGGCGGGGTTAGCCCGGGCTCAGCTCAAACTGCCCGGATAGTCGCGCCAGATCGAGGGCTCGAGCTTGAGGTGTGTCGCGGCCGGATAGGTTTCCCGCCAGTAGCGGGCGCATTCGCCCCCGGTCGGGTTCCAGAGACCCGGCCGGCCGCGCATATGGCCGAGGAACTCGTCGAGCAATTGCGCCCGGTTGCACCAGCCGGCGCCCCCAGGGTGCAGCGTCATGTGAAAATGCCGGCCGCGCTTGTATTGGGCGTCGAACTCCGCCCGCCAGTTGCGCGCGAGGGCATCGGGATGTTCGAGGCCGGTGCCCTTGGCCGGGAACATCAGGAAGAACCGGTCGTCGAAGTGATAATAATAGGGCAGCGCGAGGATACAGCGCCGGCGCGCGAAATCGCTCACCCAATAATGCGGGATGTCGTCGGCGAGGCCGTTGCCGAGATAGGCATAGCCCGCCTCCAACAAGAGATCGACCGTATGGCGGCTGATGCTGCCGCCAGCGAAGGGATCGCCCGGCCTGGGCAGGGTGAACCAGCCGGCGGGCCGCACGCCCGTCACCCGCGTCAAGATCTCGGTGGTGCGCGCCAAGTGCCGCCTCTCCTCGTCGCGGTCGAGACGGCTGACATCCTCGTGGCGAAAGCCTTCCGCCGCGATCTCATGGCCCTCGGCCATCAGGGCGCGGATGGTGCCGGCATAAATGTCCGCCATGACCGCCGGCACGGCGATGGTCGCCTTGAGGTCATGGCGCCGCAGTGCCGCGCGAACCTCGGCCAGACCGTCATTCATGGCAAAGAGTGCCTGTGCCGAGGCGAGGTCCTGGGGCCGGATGCCGGTGCCATCCTCGGCGAGGCTGAGGTCGACGGTGATGGCGACGGCGCAACGCGCGCCATCCGGCCAGCGCACGTCGTCATCGGCGAGGCTGGTTTCGTCGGAGATGGTGTAGCCGTCCTTCCAGGGCATGGCGCTCTCCCGTCACGGCCGGCTGGGTGGCGCCACGGCGAGGACGTGGCGCGCCACCGCCTCGCAAGTGGGGAACCAGACGCCCGGCAGGGTCTTCATGCGCTGGATCAGCCGATCCAGCATGGCGATCCGGAGTGCCCGGCCCGAGACGAACGGGTGCAGGCAGATATTGAGATAGCCGCCCCGCCGATATTGCTGCAGGAAGGCCGCCCACCAAATGTCGAACACCCGGTCGGGATCGGTGATGCGCTGGGCGGCATTGCCACTGCCGAGCCAGGCGAAGCTGAAGAACATGGCGTCGTCGATGGCATAGTGGAACGGCAGGTTGACGAGGCAATTCCCACCCGCCGCGTCACGCACGTAATGCGGGCGGTGATCGGCCGAATCGTGGGAATTGTAGATGAAGGCGGATTGCTTCAGGAGGGCGGCGGTGTGGGAACTCCTGGTGCCGACCGGGCGGCGGCCGACGGTGCGCTCGATGGCGGCCACCGTCTTCGCCAAATGGTCGGCTTCGAGCGCCGGGTCGTCGGGGACGCGATGCTCCCACATATGGTCGGCGATCTCATGGCCGCTCGCCGCCGCGGCCTTGAGTGCCCGTGGATAGAGCTCGCAGATGCGCCCCGGCGTGAAGATCGTCGCCTTAATGGCGTGGGAATCGAACAGCTCGATCAGCCGCCAGATGCCAACCCGGCCGCCAAATTCGCCCTTGGCGAGCTGCATGGCGGGCTCGCCCAAGAGGCGGCGCAGTAGCATGGCGTCGAAATCGGCGGTGAAGTTGACCGCGATCCGCATGCCGTCGGGCCATGTGAGGTCGGGCAAGAACTCATGGCGCCGGGCGAACCCCGTGGCGGCGGCGCCGAGCGCCGCCATGTCGTTGTCGAGCGGATCGGTCATGGCCTGCCTCAGGCGGCACGGTAATTCAGCGGACACGAATTCAATTGACCACCGGATTTCGTGAAATCCGATGAACAATTAAGTATTGTGTCCCCTGAATTAGCAGGAGCACCGCAAAGGCCAGCGCGTTGACTTGGAGCACCCACGAGACCACCGGCCAGCCATAGGTGCCGGCACTCGACGGCAGGAAGGCGGACGCCGCGTAGAGCACGCCTTCATAGGCGAGGAAGGCGGCCATGAACGCGGCACAAGCCGCGACCGGCCATCCGCCACGCAATGCCGGCGCCACCGATCCGATCGCGGCGGCGAGCGCCGCCAGGGCCGAGACGCCGATCATCGCTCCCCAGGCGAAGCTGGCGAAGGTTTGCGGATAGTCGAGCAAGCCATAGCCGACACCCTGGTTGACGAGCCAGGTGACCGCCATGAGCGCCAAGCCGTCGCGCCTGCCCATATGGAGTGCCGCGAGGGCGGCGAGCGCCGCCACGGGCATGGCGCAGCCAAGCGCCAAGGTGAAGAGGAGGCTCGCCGCCGTCAGCAGCGCTATCCAGCCCGCGCGCTTGGCAAATCCATTGCCGTTTGCCGTCAATTCCATGTCCTGTCCCCTGTCGGCGCCGCTCGCGCCCAGCATGTCATAGGCGACGCCGAATTCAACCCTCGACGGCGCGGCCCTCGACGGCGCGGCCCTCGACAGCGCGGCGGATGTCGCCACCCACGTCGGCCGAGGATTCGATCCGCCAACAGAGCTCGACCAGCCGGTCGAGGCACTCGGCCGCCAGCACGCCCTGGGCCTGGCCCCGGAACTTGGCCTCGAGATCGCTATCGCTCATCGGCCGCTGGAGGCTGCCGCGGGCGTGCGCCACATGGGCGTCGAGCACGCGGCCGTCGGCGAGTGTCACGCGCGCCTTGACCTCGTCGCGGCCGAGGCGCTCGTTACCCTGGGCCTTGGTGCGGGCGCGAATGCGCGCCAAAGCCGGATCGCGGACGCGCGCATCCCGCGATTGGGCGAGCCCGGCGGCGCGGTCGACAAAAGCCGCCGCCACCCAATGATAGAGGCTGACCAGGGCCTCGTTGCGGTTGTTCGGCTTCGGCCGGTCGCATAGCACCAGGGTCAAGGGATGTACCTCAAGGGCAATATGCTCGATGGCGTCCGGCGCGATGCGATGCGCTTCGGCCAGGTCCAGGCAGGCGTCGATCGCCGGGTGGATGACGATGCCGCAGGGATAGGGTTTGTAGGCGTTGCCCAGCACTTCGTATTGCGTGCCCAGGCCAGCCACGGCGGCCTCGAGATTGGGCGGGTGGGCCAGCACATGAGCGAAGCCGCGCGGGCCCTCGAGCGCGGTGTCGGCGCCGGTCAGCCCCTGCTCGGCAAGAAGTGCCGCCATCAGGCCGCTGCGGGCGCCATTGCCCGGCACGAAGCCGAGGCACATGGTCGGATGCAATTCCCGAAAGCCGCCCGCTTGCGCCGCGGCGATACCGAGTGCCCAAATCATGCGCTGGCAGTCGAGGCCGAGCAGGCGGCCCGCCCCGGCGGCGGCACCGATACCACCCACGATGCCCGTCATATAGAGGCCGACATCGCACTCGGCCGGCGGCCGGGTCAGCATGTTGGCGACGCGGCACTCGACCTCGATGCCGACGAGAAGGGCGGCAAGAAAGTCGCGGCCGCCGACCGGCCTTCGCTCGGCCAAGGCGAGCAAGGCGCCCGCCACCGGTCCGGTCGGATGAATGACGCTCTCGAGGTGGGTGTCGTCGAAGGCATTCAGGCTCGACGCCATGCAATTGAGGAGTGCCGCACTCGCCATGTCGAGCCGCCGGCCGCGCCCGAGCACGCTTGCCTGAGGCGCCTCGCCAAGTTGGGCGAAGGCGGCCATGGCCGCCGCCATCGCCGGGTCCCGGGCACCGCCCAGGCAGCAGCCGAGCCAGTTGAGAAATGCCCTGGGTCCCTCGCGACGCACCGGCTCGGGCAGCGCCCCATAGTCCGTCTCGACGGCGAAGGCCGCGAGCTGGCGAGTAACGTCGGTCATGTTGGCCTCGTTTACGGTTGCCGCGAGGAGGCCTATGATAACGGCCATGGCGGGCGGCGGTATCGCTTGTTGCCGGCCCCCGTTGCCAAGCATGGCGCCGCTGGCCGATGATGCGGGCCAACCCCATGAACCGAAGCGGACGATGCCATGCTGACCAGCGAGCGCCGTATCCTCACCACTCATGTCGGCAGCCTGCCCCGCGTCGAGGGCCTGGCCGACCTGATCGTCGCCCGCGAGCAGAAGCAGCCGGTCGATCCGGCGGCCTATGCGGCCACCCTCGAGCGCGCGCTGAAGCGCGTCGTCGAGCGGCAGATCGAGGCTGGCATCGACATCGGCAATGACGGCGAGATGCCCAGGCCCAATTTCGCCTCCTACATCGCCGAGCGCATGACCGGCTTCGGCTCCGGCGGCCGGCTCCGGCGGCCGATCCCGCTCGATGCCAAGCATTTCCCCATCTGGTTCGAGAATGTGAACAAGAGCGGCCGGCGGCGCCTCGACGTCTTCGGCTGGCCCCAGGCCATGGGCGAGATCCATTACGGGGATATGAGCGGTGTCGCCGCCGAGTGCGATGGCTTCGAGCGCCAGATGGCGACGCGGCCGGGCGCCTTCGCCGAGACCTTCATGACCGCGGTATCGCCGGGTTTCGCGGCTTGCACGCTCATGAACAATTATTACGCGAAGCACGAGGATTATGTGTTCGCCCTCGCCCGCGAACTGAAGAAGGAATACGACTACATCGTCGGGCGCGGCTTCGTCCTCCAGATCGACGCGCCCGACATGGGCATGGAGCGCGGCGGCTTCTACCAGGAGAAGACGCTCCCCGAATTCCTCGCCGCCATCGAGATGCACATTGCCGCCCTCAATCTGGCCATTGCCGACATTCCGGCCGACCGGGTGCGGCTCCACTCCTGCTGGGGCAATCGCGACAGCCCGCATGCCTTCGACGTGCCCTGCCCCGACATTCTGCCGGTGCTCTATCAAGCAAAGGTCGGCGCCCTCGTGCTGCCCTTCGCCAATCCCCGCCACGCCCACGAGATCGAGGCCTTCCGGCGCCTCAAATTACCCGACGCCATGGCGCTGGTCGTCGGCGTGATCGAGACCACTGGCAATTATGTCGAGCATCCCGAGCTGGTGGCCGAACGGCTCATTCGCGCCGCCGCTTGCGTGGGCGATAGAAGCCGCGTCATCGCCGGCACCGATTGCGGCTTCGGCACCATCGCCGGTGACACCTTCACCACCGAGGATGTAGTGTGGGCCAAGCTGAAGACCCTCACCGAAGGGGCCACCATCGCCAGCCGGCGGCTGTGGGGATAGGCTCGATGCTCCGGGCGCGGCGGTAGGACAGGTAGCGGTGGACCAGCGGATGACCTCTTCGATCGATCGGCCCGGGACCGCGAACGGCGAGGTCGAGGTTCGCGGCCTAGCCAAGCGATATGGGGCTGTCGACGCACTGCAACCGACGTCTTTCCGGGTCACCGGCGGCACGTTCGTCACGCTGCTCGGGCCGAGCGGCTCCGGCAAGACGACGCTCTTGAAATTGATTGCGGGCTTCGAGGAACCGTCGGCGGGCTCGGTGCATATCTCCGGCCACGCCATCACCGACATGGCGCCCTATCGCCGCAATGTCGGCTTCGTATTCCAGCAATACGCCTTGTTTCCGCATCTGACCGTCGCCCAAAACGTCTCCTATCCGCTCGAGATGCGGCGCATGCCGCGCGTTGCGATCGACAAGGCCGTCGCGAACACACTTGAACTGGTACGCCTATCGGATCTCGCCCGGCGCAGACCGTCGCAATTGTCCGGCGGTCAGCAGCAGCGCGTCGCGCTGGCGCGGGCGATCGTGTTCAGGCCGCCGGTTCTCCTGATGGACGAGCCGATGGCGGCGCTCGACAAGCGGCTTCGCGAAGAGATGCAACTCGAAATTCGCGGCCTGCAACGCACGCTCGGCATCACCACCATCTCCGTGACCCACGATCAGTCGGAGGCGCTGGTGATGTCGGACCGCATTCTGGTACTACGCGACGGCATGTTGCAGCAGTCCGGGACCCCGGAAGACCTCTATCACAATCCGCGCAACGAGTTCGTGGCTTCCTTCGTCGGCGAGTCGAACATCCTGAGGGGTCGGGTCGAGAACGGCCCTGGCGGTCCGTCGATGGCGCTGGGTGATGGTCTCGGAATTCCACTCGGCGCCCCCGCGCCGCCGGCGGGAGCCGAAATCGTCTGCGTGCTTCGCCCGGAAGCCATCGAGATCGGCGGCGAGCCCAGCGTGGACCATTTCGAAACCGTTGGCGAGGTCGTCGACCGTATCTTTTGCGGCGATGTGGTGCGCGTGCGCCTGCGACTTGTAGGCGCCCCCGAGACCACGCTCGTCGCCAAGATGCCGACCCAGCGCCGGTTGGTTTTCGTTCCCGACACGGGCACAATGGTGCGGGTCGCTTGGCGGACCGAGGAATTGATCGTCATCGAGAGACACTAGGCAAGGGAGAAAATCATGATCCGACAACAGAGCATTTCTCGGCGCCGCTTGCTACAGGGGGCGGTCGGCGCGGCGGCGGCGATCACGGCGCCGGCGATCGGCGGCGGCGCCCGGGCGCAAGGCAAGAACGAACTGGTATTCGTCGGCTTTGGCGGCGCCTACCAGGATGGCCAGACCAAGGTCTTGTTCGAGCCATTCGAGAAAGAGACGGGGATCAAGATCGTTCAGACCACCGGTGTCGAGATCGCCAAGCTCAAGGCCCAGGTCGAATCCAAGAACGTGGAGTGGGACTTCATCTGTTTACCGGATCGTCTGCGGGCCCCGGCGGTCCAGGACGGACTCCTGGAGAAACTCGATTACAGCCGCTTCTCGACCGCCGACCTCATCAAGGACACGGTCACGGACTATTGCTGCGGCGCGGTTACCATCGCCATGCAGCTTTGCTATAACCCGCAGGCCTTCGCGGCCGGCAAGGTGCCCTCCGGTTGGCTCGACGTGTGGGATACGGCCGGCTTCCCGGGCCGGCGCGCGATGTACGCCAGCCCCACCTACACGCTCGAGTTCGCGCTGATCGCGGCCGGCGTGGCGAAGGATCGACTGTATCCGCTGGACGTCGACAAGGCGCTGAAGAACCTCGACAAGTTCAAGAAGGACGCGATCTGGTGGACACAGTTTCCGCAGGTCGAGCAATTCCTCATCTCCAAGGAAGCCGTGATGTCGCCTTGGACGCGCGGTGTCACCGCTCAGCTCGCTGGCAAGCCCATCCATGTCTCTTATGACGGTGCCGCGATCACCTACGAAGGCTGGGTGATCCCGAAGGGCACCAAGAATTTCGACAACGCCATGAAGTTCATCGCGTTCGCCACCCAGCCCCAGCGTCAGGCCGAACTCGTCAAGCACATCTCGTTCGGGCCGACCAACGCCAAGGCCTTGGCGTTGGTCGACCCGGATGTCGCCAAACTGTTGCCCTCGCACCCCGACAATTTCAAGAAGGGCTTCCTATTCAGCGGCGAATATTGGGGATCCAATCTCGCCAAGGTGACCGAACGCTTCAACGAGTGGCGGGTCAGTTGACTGCATTGCCAACACAACAAGAAACCGCAATCCGACGGAGAAAAAAATGGGCACGGTTCTGTATGAAAAGCGCGGTCCGGTGGCGATCATCACGCTGAACCGCCCCGAGGCGATGAACGCTTACGACGCCGAGGCGGCGGCCGGCATGGCCCGCTGCTTCAAGGAGTTCGACGAGGATGGCGGCCTTCGGGTTGCCGTCTTCACCGGCGCCGGCGACAAGGCGTTCTGCTCGGGAGCCGACCTCAAGAAACTGCATGGCAGCGATTTCCATGGCGGCACCGACGAGCTTTGGGACGACGAGCGGGCCATGCGGCTCGGCCAGAGTATCAAACCGAAGAAGCCGGTGATCGCCGCGATCAACGGTTACTGCCTGGCGGGCGGTCTGGAGTTGGCTCAGGGGTGCGATCTCAGGATCGCCTCGAGCACGGCCTCGTTTGGGGCGCCCGAAGTGCGCTGGTCGATCATCCATGGCTATGGCGCCATGCGGCTTGTGCAGACGGTGCCGATGGCGGTCGCCATGGAGATGCTGCTGACCGGCGAGCGCATCGACGCCAAACGCGCCTACGAGATCGGGCTCGTTAGCCGCGTGGTCGAACCCGACAAGCTGCTGCCGACGGCCATCAAGCTAGCCAAGACCATCGCCGAGAACGGTCCCTTGGCGATCAAGATCACCAAGGAATTGGCCTGGCGGGGCCAATACGAGCATCCCGACGCCTTCATGCGGTATGTCGCGGCCACGCTGGCGCTGTTGCATGCCAGCGAGGACGGCAAGGAAGGGCCGCTGGCCTTCGCGGAAAAGCGCAAGCCGGTGTTCAAGGATCGCTGATCCGATGACGGATCCGTCGGCCGGGAACCTGGCACGCCGATTCCTGTTTCCGAACAGCGTCGCCATCATCGGCGCCACTTCGGCCGCCTACAAGTCGGGCGGTCGCCGCTGGCTATCCCTGATCGAGGCCAACAGCGGCGCGCGGCTGTATCCCATCAACATGAGCGCGGATGGGCTCAACGGCTACAAGGCCTACCGCTCGTTACGTGATTTGCCGGAGCCAGTGGACCTCGCCGCGATCGTGGTGCCGAGCGCCCATGTGGCGCGGGTGGTCGAGGACTGCACAGCGACGGGTGTCGGGGCCGTGGTCATGATCTCGGCCGGTTTCGGCGAGACGGGACCGGAGGGTCGGGCCGAGGAGATCCAGTTTGCCCAGCGGGTCCGTGCCGGCGGCGGGCGTATGCTCGGTCCCAACAGTGCCGGCGTATTCGGCGCCACGGGCGGCGTCAACCTGCTCGGCTGGGCCGTGCCCAAGGGCGGGATCGGCCTGATCACCCAGAGCGGCAACATGGCCTTGACGTTTACCAACTATGCCCGCGTCAAGCGGACCGGCTTCGCCTCGATCCTTGCCGTGGGCAATGGCGCTGACCTTCGGCTCTCGGAAGTGGTCGACATGCTGCTCGCCGATGACGCAACCCGCTGCCTGCTCATCTATTGCGAGGGCTTTGCCGAGGGCGACGGCCGGCGCCTAGTGGACTTGCTGCGCCGCGCCGGTGGCGTCAAGCCCGTGGTGATGCTGAAGCCCGGCGCCACGGAGGCCGGCAAGCAGGCGGCGCTCTCCCATACCGGTACCCTTGCCGGCGACGCGGCCATAGCGGAGGCCGCGCTTGCCGATGTTGGCGTGGTGATCGCGGAGGAGGCGGAGGAGGCCTTCGACCTCGCCCATGCGCTCGCCATGGGACGCCGGCTCGCGGGGCGCGGCATCGCGGTGCTTTCCGACGGCGGTGGCCATGCGACGATCGTGTCCGACTGCGCCGGCCGCCGTGGCTTGACGCTCGCCAAATTCTCGCCCGCGACGGCGGCGCGCCTCCGGGAAATCCTGCCCATGCGGGCGGGCATCGACAACCCAGTCGACTTCGCCGGCATGGCCGAGTCGGATCCCGGCTGCGTCCCCCTGGCACTGGCGGCTTGCCTTGCCGATCCGGGCGTGGCCGGGGTCGTCTTTGCCGGCCATTTCGGCGGCTATCACCTGATGACCGGGCATGAGCCGACCCAACTGAAGGTGGCCGCCGAAGAGGTCGCGGCGGCCCATGACATGGCCGTGGCGGTTCGCGCCAGCGACAAGCCCTTCATTCTGCACAGCGAGCACGCCGAACGGGGCCTCGCCACGCTGGAACCGATTTTCCGTGCCGACGTGCCCGTCTATGGCGGCCTCGAGGCCGCCGCCAAGGCCATGGCGGCGCTGGCCATCGGCATCGCGGCCGACGCCCAGACCGAACGCCACGTCGAACCGGCGCCGTCGACAGGCCCACACGGTCGCGTCCTGCTCGAACCCGAGGCGCGACAGCGGCTCGTGGCGGCGGGCATCGCGGTTCCGGCCTGGCATGTGGCCACCACGGTCGCCGAAGCGCGCGCGGCCTTCGCCGCCTTGGCGGGTTTGGGAGCCGCCAAGGTGGTCCTAAAACTCATTTCCGACCGAGCGGTACACAAGTCCGACGTGGGCGGTGTGCTGCTCGACATCGGCTCGCCCGATGCGGCGGCCAAGGGCCTGCGGCACCTGATGGCGCTCGCCCGCGAGCTCGGCGACGATCGCGCCACCGTGCTGGTGACGGGCATGATCGACAAGGGACCCGAGTGCCTCGTCGGTGCCCGGCACGATCCCCAGTTCGGTCCGGTGGTGCTGGTTGGAACCGGCGGCATCCTGGTCGAGCTGGTGGGCGACGTGGCAAGCCGACTGGCGCCGTTCGACTCGGCCCTGGCCGCCGAGTTGATCGGGCGCACCAAGGTTGGGCGATTGCTCGCCGGTTATCGCGGCGCCGCGGCCGGCGACCGCCAGGCGCTCGGAGATTTGGTGGCGGCGGTCTCGCGCTTTGCCGCCGGCGCCCCAGACTTGCTCGAGCTCGACCTCAACCCGGTCATCGTCAATGCGGCCGGCGCGCACATTGCCGACGCTCGGATTGTCGTCCGGCCGTGACCCGAATGTCGCGCTCGACGCTCAATTCATTATTGCTGTTCGGCCTGCCAGCCCTGTTTATCGCGACTTTCTTCGTGGTGCCGCTGGTCAACAGCGTGGCCGTGAGCCTCGGCGTACCGGAATTCACGCTCGCCGCCTATCGGCGTCTCGTGGACGTGCCCGTCTATCGCGCGGTTTACGGGCGGACCCTTCGGGTCGCCTTGATCGTCACGCTCGTTTGCGTCGTCGTCGGCTATCCATGCGCCTACTACATTTCAACGCTCGGGCGGCGCGGACGGATCGTCGCAATCGGGTTGATCGCACTGCCGTTCATGTTGTCGGTGCTCGTGCGGAACTATGTCTGGATGGTGCTGTTGCAGGACACCGGCCTCGTCAACCGGCTGCTCATCGGCGCGGGCTGGATCGAAACACCGGTGCGTCTGATGCACAATGAACTCGGCGTGCTGATCGCCATGGCCAACATGCTGCTGCCTTATGTGATATTCCCGGTGTTGGGCGCCCTCTTGGCAATTCCGCCGGAATTGCGCACCGCCTCGGCCAGTCTCGGCGCCAACGGCGCGCGCACGTTCTGGCGCGTGACGCTGCCGTTGACGAGCGCCGGGACGGCCGCTGGCGCGCTGCTCACGTTCATTGTCGGACTGGGGTTCTATATCACGCCAGCCATGATGGGTGGCGCCCGCGAGATGATGGTCGCCAACCTGATCGCCTTCAATGTGCGCGACGTGCTCAACTGGACGCTGGCCTTCTCGCTATCGACCAGCCTGCTGGCGTCGACCATCGTCCTCTATTTCGCCTACCGCGCGCTGTTGCCGCGGGTGGCGACATTGCAGGCGATCTAAGCCGTGCACGCG
Source organism: Alphaproteobacteria bacterium (assembly GCA_009694185.1). Taxonomy (GTDB): domain Bacteria; phylum Pseudomonadota; class Alphaproteobacteria; order SHVR01; family SHVR01; genus SHVR01. The sequence continues at coordinate 15,858 of SHVR01000015.1, forward strand.
TTCCGACGGATCGGTACCAGGGTCGGCCGGCTGCTACTCGCCGCGCATGGCTGGCTGGTGATCGGCTTCCTGTTGCTGCCGGTCGCGGCCGTGGTGCCGATGTCCTTCAATGATCTCGGCGTGTTTGAATTGATCCCGACAAATCCTTCGTTGGCGCAATACCGCAAGCTGTTCGAGAGCCCCGACTGGATGGAGGTCATGTGGCGCTCGATGCGGATCGCGGTCCTGGTCACGATGGCCGCCACGACGCTGGGGATATTGGCCGCCTCGGCGGTGGCGCGGCTGTCGCCCCGGTTGCGGGCGGCGACCGAGGCGGTGTTCCTGGCGCCCCAGATCGTGCCCTCGGTGGTGATTGCGGCATCGGCCTATTTTCTTTTCGCGCGGTTCGGCCTGGTCGGCACGATGACCGGGATCGTCATCATGCATACCGTCATCGCGGTGCCGTTCGTCGTGATCTTGATGGGCAGCCGCCTGCAATCCCTTTCGCCGGATATGGCGCAAGCCTCGGCCAGTCTCGGCGCCGGTCCGCTCCGAACCTTCCTCAGGGTGATTGTGCCCCAGGTCGGCACGGCGATCGCGGGCAGCGCGTTGCTGGCCTTCCACGCCTCGTTCGACGAGGTCGTGCTGTCGCTTTTCCTCAGCGGTGCCCGCAACAAGACGCTGCCGGTTAAATTGTGGGATGCGATCCTGTTCGAGGTCTCGCCAATTCTGCCCGCGATCTCGACGGTGGTCATGCTGATCCCGCTGGCGGCCGTCCTGCCGCTGCTCGTCCTGCGCGCTCGGCGCTGACGGGCGGCGAACGGAAGCGGGTCTTACACCAACCGCCTCGCCTTATCGGAGTCGTGATTTTTCCGAGGGCGCCGGCGCACCCGGCGATGATCTATCCCGACATTTCGGTCGCCCTGGCCCACCTCCTGGCCGAGGATCACCTGCCCGATCCGGCGCTCTGGCGGGAAACACTGGTCGCCAGCCGATTGCTCGAATACGAACTCTGGACCCGCCTGCACGGCAGAGGGCTCGGCACGAGCCACGGCGATGCGGCGCGGCCGCGGCCAGGCGATCCGGCTCGCGACATATGACGAGCGGATGGCGACCGCGGCGCGCGCGCTCGAGATTCCGCTCGCCCCGTTATGACCACGCTCACTCGATCAACTCGTCGGCGCGCACGAAAATGGATTCCGGGATGTTAATGCCGAGCGCCTTGGCGGTCTTCATGTTGACGAAGAGTTCGAATTTCGTGGGCTGCTGCACTGGCAAATCGCCCGGCTTGGCACCTTTGAGGATGCGGTCGACATAGCTGGCCGCGCGCCGGTAGATGTCGTCAATATCGGCGCCATAGGAAATCAATCCACCGGCGCGTACCCGCGCCGAGAAGGGATAGGCGACCGGCAGGCGGAGTTTCAAGGCGAGTTCCAGCACACGCGCATGCTCGACAGAGAAGATGGCCTCGGCCGTCGTCAGCAGGGCCTGGGCGCCGGTTTCAGCCGCCCGGTCATAGGCCGCCGGAATGTCGGCGGGGCGGCGCGCACCTCGTGGACCGCCAGCGTAATCTTCAACTGGCGCGCCGCATCCTCGAGCGCCTTGATTTGCAGCGCCGCGATCGGGTCGGCCAGAAAGGAGAGCACCAGCACCTTGGATAGTCCCGGCACCAGCTCGCTCAGCAGTTCGAGGCGTTTGGCGGCCAAATCCGGCCCGAGGTACGACATGCCGGTGACGTTCGCGCCCGGACGCGCCAGGCTCGCGACCAGGCCCGTTCCCACCGGATCGGCGAGGCTCAGCATGACGATCGGCACGGTCTGGGTCGCGGCCTTCGCCGCCTGGGTCGCCGGGGTGGTGGATGCGACGATGATATCGGTATTGCGGCTGAGGCACTCGGCGGCGAGGGCGGGAAACCGGCTGCCGTCGCCCTCGGCCGACATCCAGTCGATGACGATGGTCCGGCCGTCGACATAGCCCAGGTTTTGCAAGGGCACGAAAAACGCGGCGAACCTCCCGGTGCGCGACTCGGGCGGATCGAAGGTGAGAAAGCAGAGCCGGGGCAACTTCGGCGCCGATTGGCCGGCGGCGGCGAGCGGCACCATGGCCGCCGCGACGATGCAGAGAACGAGTGCCAGCCGTTTCATTCAATCACCTCGTCGGCGCGGTCAAGCGCGAGGGTTGGTCCTTGCGCTTCCCTACCCCGCGCATCCTGCATCGAAGGCGCCCCTCTGTCTGTGAACTCGTTCACACAGCCGCCAAAAAATGGCGCGCGCGCCGATTGTTCATTGCCGAGCCCATCGTTCAGCGAGAGCGGCCCTCTACTCGGCCGCAGGACGCCCGCCGCCACGGAACAGCACGCCCTCGGACATGGCGATGACCCGCCGGTGCAGCGCCAAGGCATCGGGGTGCATGTCGGCCTGGGGCCGGGGCTCCAGCTCGAAATGGCCATGGCTGTCGCGACCGCGTACCAGGGTGGCGCTGTCGGGCAGGCCCGTGCTCTGGCTCACATGCGCCGCGATATAGCGTATCGCCACGCCGATGCGCCGGTCGGCCGAGCCATTGGGCGGCGAGGCATGCGCCATGCGCACATGATGCAGCGACATCTCGCCGGGCCTGAGCGCCACGTCCACGGCCTGTCTTTCGTCGACCGCGACGGCGATCTCCTGGCCGCGCGAGAGCAGGTTTTTCGGCTCGAAGGTATCCTTGTGCGGCGCCTGGGGCGCAAGATGGCTTCCGGGCAGCATGCGCATGCAGCCATTGGCCACGGTCGCCGGCGTGAGCGCCACCCAGGCGGTCGCCACATCGAGCGAACTCAGGCCCCAATATGTGGAGTCCTGATGCCAGGAGACATAGGTGCCGTCGCCCGGCCCCTTGATGAAGAAGCTCGTCTGCCAGCACAGCAGGTCGGGACCGAGCAGGTCTTCGACCGCGTCGAGAATCCGCGGATGCCGCACCAGATCGCCGAACCAGGTGAGCAGCAGATGCAGCTTGCGCCGCAAGGGCGGTGGCACGGTGCCGCCCTGGCTCGCCTCGAAGGCTTCGTAGCGCCGGCGCAAGTCCGCCGCCTCGCCGGTCGAGAGTACGGGCACCGGGAAATGGAAGCCCGATTCCTGATATTGTCGGATCGCCGGCTCGGAGAGAAGTTTGGGCATGGGGCAAGTCCCACCAGCTTCGGTTAAACGGCATGGCGAGCTTATCGGGCGGGCGAACGGGATACCAGAATGGCGATACCCCTCATCATCGACTGCGACCCCGGCCGCGACGATGCCATTGCGCTGTTGTTGGCGCTCGCCTCGCCGGATGCGTTCGAGATGATCGCCGTCACCACGGTCTCGGGCAATGTGCCGCTGGCACTCAGCCATGAGAATGCCCGCCGGCTGCTGGCCGCGGGCGGTCGCGCCGACGTGCCGGTCCATGCCGGCGCCGCGGCGCCGTTGGCGAGAGCGCCCGTGCATGCAACCCATGTGCATGGCGAAACCGGGCTTGCCGGCGCCGAACTGCCGCCCTCGCCGGCACCCCCCACCGCACAAGACGCGGCCGGCTTCCTCGTCGAAACCCTGGCGGCGCGGCCGGCCGGAAGTGTCACCATCGCGGCCCTCGGCCCCTTGACCAATCTTGCCATCGCCATCGCCCGGGCGCCCGACACCATGGGCCGCCTGGGGCGCCTGGTGCTGATGGGGGGTGCCATCGGCCCCGGCAATGTGACGCCCGCCGCCGAGTTCAACATCCATGCCGACCCCGATGCGGCGGCGCGCGTGTTCGCCGCTGGCTTCGCCCTCACCATGATCCCGCTCGATCTCACCCATCGGCTCCGGGTAACGCCAGCCCGTATCGCGGCCATCGCGGCGACAGGGCGCCCGATGGCGCGGATCGCGGCCGGAATTCTGGCGGCGGGCCGGGTCGCCCGCCCGGAGCCGCCGGGCGAGCCCTTGCACGATCCGGCGGTGATCGCCTGGCTCATTCGCCCACAACTGATGCGCGGCCGACGTTGCCATGTCGCCGTCGAGACCGCCGACACCGCGTCCCTCGGGCGGACCATCGTCGACTGGTCGGGGGTACGCCTGCCGCCCAACGCCATGGTGCTCGACCGGGCCGACGCGGATGGTTTCTTCGCCCTACTGACCGAGCGGTTGGGGCGGTCCTGAACGCGGCACCTCGGCGAAGGTTCGCTCGTAGACCGCAATGGTCTGGCGGGCAAGATGGCCGGCGGAGAACTGGCTTTCGGCGAGTTGGCGCGCCGCCAGGCCGAAGCGTTGGCGCAAGTCCGCGTCGCCCGCGAGGCGCCGGAGAGCCGCCGCCAGCGCCGCCGGGTCGCCGGGCGGCACCAGAATGCCGTTCCGCTCCGCCTCGACGATTTCGCGGCAGCCCGGAATGTCGCTCGCGACCAGCGGCCGGCCCGAGGCCGCCGCCTCGATCAGGCTGTTGGGCGTGCCCTCGCCGCCCAGCGACGGCAGCAGCGCAATGTCGCTCTCGGCCCACACACCGGGCACATCCTCGCTCGGGCCGGTCCAGTCGATGGCCGGGTGCCGGCTCCAGGTTTCGAGCTCCGACGTGGCGAGAGACGTCGGATTGCCCGGATCGGGTGCTCCCACCAGGCGGAGGCGGATCGCCACCCCCGCCCCGTGCAGCCGCTCGATGGCCGATACAGCCGTGGCGATGCCCTTCATCTCGATCATGCGGGCAACGATGGCGACGGTGACGGGCCGGGGTGCGGCCGGGCGCGGCACCGGCCGGAACAGCTCGAGGTCGACGCCGGCGCCGCGCACCACGCTGGCGCGCGTCCCGTCGATGACAGGGCCAAGGCGGGCCGGATCGTCCGGGTTCTGGAAGATGAGCTGAATACCGGGCCGCCGGGAAAGCCGCCCGAGGGCGGCCCGTACGAGGAGACGGATGCAGGGTGCGGCCCATGTCCGGCTCGTAAAGGCGAACCCGAGCCCGGTGACGGTGGCGACCTGGCGCGGCACGCGGGCGAGCCTGGCCGCGAATCCACCCAGCACGATCGGCTGCAAGGCGATGAGCTGCACCAGGTCCGGCCGCTCGCGCCGGAAGAGGCGGTGGAGCTCGACGATCGCGCGGAGGTTCGCGAGCGGACCGAAGGTGCCGCGGCGCATGGCAAGCGGGTGCAGGCGGAAGCCCGCCGCCTCGATACGCTCGGCGTGATGGGCGACCCGTGTCGCCACGGCGACCTCGAAGCCGGCGGTACGAGCGGCGGCGGCGAGCGCCCGGTAATGCTGCCAGAAGAACCAGTCTTCGGTCACGACGAAGAGCAGCCGCCGCGCGGAAAGAGCGGGCGCCACGTCAGCCGTCATCAGATACGGCCCATCAAATAGAGCAGCCGAAATGCCCAATCATCCAGCGCGGCCTGGCGGTAGACCAGCCCGGCGCTGGCAAATCTGAGGCGATCGACCAGGTGGCCGCGACTATCGAGGAAAGCGTCGAGCATGGCGCGCTCGGCCGCCGCGAGATACGGCCCATGGATCCGCCGGAACGCCTCGCCTTGGCGCGCGAGGGCGTCGCCGCTGCCTCCGCCAAGCTGGCGGCGGACCTTGCCCATCAGGCGGGCGAGCGGGGAGGCGCCCACGCCGATGGCGTTCTCCCCGTGCTGGCGATAGAGGATCGCCGGCTCCGGGTCGTAAACAATCCGGCCAAAAGCGGCCACCACCAGATAGCACCACCAGTCATGGGCGATTGCCGCCTCGGGCCAGCCGCGCCGTAAGAGCCGTAGCGCCGCCCGGTTGAGCAGCATGGTGCAGCCGGTCGCGATGTTTTCGACGAGGGCGTTGGCGAAACTCGGGCCCCGCGCCGGCAAAGGTGTCAGGCCGTGGCGGTGCAAGTCCCGGTCGACGATGGCGAGCCGGCCGCAATAGAGCGCCGGCCGGTCCGCCGGCAGGCGGGCGAGCGCCGCCACGGCCCGCCCGAGCTTCGCCGGCAGCCAGACATCGTCCTGGTCCGCGAAGGCGACATAGTCCGAGGCGCAATTGGCCGCATCCAGGAGCGCGAAGAAGTTGCCGTTGGCGCCGCGCCGGCCCGCCGCGCCGACCATGAGCAGGCGCGCCCCGGTTCGGCGCCCAAACGCGTCGAGGATGGGCAGGGTGCCGTCGTCCGATCCGTCGTCGCGGATCGTCACGGCCACATGGCCATGCTCCTGGCGCTCCAGGCTATCGAGCAGGGCGGGAAGAAAGCGCGCGCCATTGTAGGTCGCGAGCAGCACCTCGACTTTGGCGCCGGCTGTCAACGCGGCCTCGCCGGCTCGCCCGCCGCCGCCAGCGCCCAGCCGAGGGCGAGCCAGAAGACGGTGCCGTTCCAGCTCGAGAAGAAGCTCATGCTGGGGCTGAACGGCCAGAGGAAGAGAACGACGCCGATGACCGGCCCCGCCAGGTGGAGCCGCCGATCGGCGTCTTGCCACGCGCGCCCGAATGTCCGAGCCCAGAGTGCCAGCAATGCGAGAAAGCCGGCGAGGCCGATGACGCCTGTCTCCACCAGCCATTCGAGATAGATGTGATGGGGATGGAGCTGGCAGCGTACATCGGCCGGCCCGAACGCATCGTAGGCGGCATCGGGGCAGAGAACGCGGAAATTACGCGCGCCAACGCCGATCAGCCAATGATCCTGCCACATGGCAAGCGCGGTCCGGGCGATCACGCCATAGGGGCTTGCCGGCCAATCGCCGATCAGGGCCAGGCTACGGCCGACCAGCCGGTCGCGGAGCCCGGCATCGCCCATGAGCGCCGCCACGGCGGCGAGGCCGAAGAGCGCCACCGCGCCCAAAATCCAGGGCCGCGCCGGCCGGATCACCAGGGCCGCCATCAGGAACCCCAGCGTCAGGTGGAATAGGGGCACTCGCTCGCCCGTCAGCAACACGGTCGCCGCCACCAATAAGAGGCCCGCCAGCACCGCCAGCAGGTGCCGGGGAGTGCGTTCGGCACCCCAAACCAACAGCGGCACGGCCACCGGAAACAGCAGTTTCACGAGATAGGTGCCGGTCACCAGGTTCGCGAACGGCCCGCTCAAACGCACCGGGTCGGAGCGGGCCACACCGGTGAAGCTGGTTCCGGTCGCATATTGCGCCAGGGTGTTGACGGCGACGAAGACGATCGCGGCACCGGTCGAGAGGACCAGCCAGCGCCGCGCCGGCCCAGGCGCCAGCACCCAATGCTGGAGGGCGGCGGCGAAGACAATGAAGCGGAGCCATGGCAGGGCCCGCGACAAGGCCGCCTTGGCATCGGGTGCCGCCAGGCCAGCCGACATCATGTAGACCCAGAGAGCGAGTGCCACCACCACCCATGGCGTGGTCAACCAGGCCCAATCCCGCTCCAGAAATGCGCGGACGAGAAAGAGGAGTGCGACCGCCGCAAGCGCCGCTCCGGCCGCCCCCCGACCCACGATCAAGAGCCAGGGCACCAGGCAGACGAGACCGAGCGCCACCGGCTGTAGCCGCTGGGACCACGGCCGCCATGCCGCCCAGGTCATCGCCACGCCATCCCGCCCTTCACAGCCATGCGCGCCCGTGATAAAGACCCGCCCCTGCTATCCCTATTGCCGGAAATGAAATGCCGGGCACTCGGATCGTCTCCGATGTGGCTCGGCGGTTGGGAGGGGGTGAATTCCTCATCGTCCACGTCAGCGTACGCGACAACAACGTGGACCAGGCGCTGCGGGCTCTCAAGAAGAAGATGCAGCGTGAAGGCGTGTTTCGTGAAATGAAACTGCGCCGGTCCTACGAGAAGCCGTCCGAGCGCCGGGCCCGCGAGCGGGCGGAGGCCGTGCGCCGGCACCGCAAACTCCTGCGCAAGCGCATGGAACGCGAAGGCTTCTAGCGTCACCACAGTGGGCCGCTCGCGCGACGCGGCGGTACCCCTTCTATGTTTTGCGGCAACGCGCTTGCCGCGTGCAAGCCGCGCTCCCCAGGGGGGGCGCGGCTTTCGCTTTGGGGCGGTCGCGCTCAAGATCGGGCGGCCAGCGCTGGCGCCCGCCGCCTGCCCCCCAATCGCCACAACAGCCAGACCCCGATCGCCATGGTCAGGAGATTCCAGAGAAAGCCGTTGAGGAAGGCCGCCTGGTACGAGAGCGTGTGATCGAAGATGGCGCCCGACATCCACCCCCCCAGCGCCATGCCGGCGAGTGTGGCCGAAAGCACCAGGCCCAAACGCACGCCTGCCTCGCGGGGCGCGAAATTTTGCCGCACGATGATCGCGTAGCTGAGGATGATGCCCCCCTGCACCAGGCCGAAGAGGGCCGTCACCAGATAGAGCGATTGCAGGCCATCGAACGCCAGATAAAGCAGCAGGGAAAAGGCTTGCAGCGTGGCGCTCAGCAGCATGGCCGGCACCGCGCCGATCCGATCGGCGATCCAGCCGAACGCCAAGCGGCTGACGATGCCGAAACCCAGCATCACGGAGAGCATCCGCGCCCCATCCACGGCGCCATACCCCAAATCCCGGCAATAGGCGACGATGTGCACTTGCGGCATCGCCATGGCAACGCAGCAGGCAACGCCCGCCACCATCAAGAGCGCCTGGAGAAGATTGGCCGGGATGGGGAGCGGCGCCGCCGCCAGCTCCGCCTGGGCCGCCGCTGCCGTGATGGTCAAGGACGCCGGCCGGCGCCGGAGCGCCAGGGTCAGCGGCAGGATGGTAACGAGGCAGAAAATCCCGATGCCGACATGGGTCGCCCGCCAGCCGACACCATCGACGAAATGCTGCACGATGGGCGGCCAGATGGTGCCGGCCAGGTAGCTGCCGCTGGTGGCAATGGCGAGTGCCATGCCGAGCTGGTGCCGGAACCAGTGGGAAATGTCGGCGATGACCGGCCCGAAGGTGCCCGACGCGCCGAAGAGGCCGATCAAGACCCCGTAGACCAGGGCGTATTGCCAGACATTCTCCGTGTAGCTCGTCGCGATGTAGCCGAGCGAGAGCGACACGGCGCCGATGAGGAGCGGGACCGTGATGCCGAACCGATCGAGCATCCGGCCCATGGCGACGCCGCCGATGACGAAGCCGATCATGGTGAGCGTATAGGGCAGCGACGCCTCGGCCCGGCTGATGGCGAACTCCGCCTGGATGGTCGGCAGCGTGACGACGACGGACCACATGCCAACGCCGCCAATGGTGCCGACCAAAGTCGACACCAGAAGCCGGAGCCAGGCATAGGGCGAGTCCGTTTCGGGCGGCTTCACCTCACGAACCGCCCGGTAAAGCGTATCGGGCACGGGGTCAGCCCCGCATGAAGGCGTTGATCTCGGGTGTCGGGATGGACGTCTCGACATAGCCGAGCGTGCCTTTGTCCTTCGCCTCCCGCGCCGCCGCGATCAGGCCGGTCATGGCGGCCCGATAGAGCGAGGTGGCGAGGCTGATGCGCCGGACACCGGCCGCGGCCAATTCCGGCACGGAGAAGGACCGGCCCTTGATGCCGGCCATGAAATTGACCGGCTTGGCGAGCGCCGAACACACGGCCTTGACCGAAGCGAGATCGGGCAGGCCCGGCGCCATCAGCACGTCGGCGCCCGCCGCCTCGAAGGCTTTCAGGCGCCGGATGGTGTCGTCGAGGCTCGGGTTTCCGCGCAGAAAATTCTCGGTCCGGGCGGTGAGCGTGAAGGCAAAGGGGAGCGCCCGGGCGGCTTTGACCGCGGCCTCGATCCGGGCGAGGGCTTCCTCGAAGCCATAGAGCGGACGGGCCGCCTCGCCGGTCGCGTCCTCGATCGAGCAGCCCACCAGGCCGGTCTCGGTGGCGAGGCGTACCGTCTCGGCGACGAAATCCGGCGCGTGGCCGAAGCCGTTCTCGAAATCGGCCGAAACCGGCAGGTCAACCGCGCCGACAACCGCGGCGGCGTGGGCCATGGCCTCGTCGCGCGTGACCTTGCCGTCGCGCCGCCCGAGGGTGCCGGCGAAGGCGCCGCTCGACGTCGCCAGCGCCTCGAAGCCAAGCCCGGCCAGGACGCGCGCCGAGCCCGCGTCCCAGGGGTTGGCGATGATGAAGGCGCCCGGTCCCGCATGGAGTGCGCGAAACCGCGTCGCCTTGTCGCTCTGACTATTGGGCATGTCTGCCTCCTTATGAGGCAATGACTATGGCAAAGCGGGTCCCCGCGTCAACGCGGAGCCTGGCGGGCCGATTGAGAATGGCGCGCGCCTATGCCCTAATTACCGTCGCTCGCTACACCAGCAATGAGGAACGCGCCATGCCAACCGCCTATGGCCGCATCTTTACACCTAACGAGACTTGGCTCGCCAAGGCGCCGCCCGAGCCCATCATCGAGCCCGAGCTCGCCATCATCGACACCCATCACCATCTCTGGGAGCGGCCCGACTATCGCTATCTGATCCATGAATTGCAGCAAGACCTCGCGACCGGTCACAACGTCGTGGCGACCGTGTTCGAGGAATGCCATGCCATGTACCGCAAGTCGGGGCCGCAAGAGATGCGGCCCGTGGGCGAAACCGAATTCGTCGCCGGCGTGGCGGCCATGAGTGCGAGCGGCCTCTATGGGCCAACCAAGATCGCGGCCGGGATCGTGGGTTACGCGGACTTGACCCTGGGCGATGGGGCGGCGGCGGTGCTCGAAGCCCATATCGGCGCGGGCGGCGGCCGGTTTCGGGGCGTGCGCCATTCGGCCGCGTGGGACGCGAGCGAGGTGATCGGCAACAGCCGGGGCACCACCGGCCCCGGCCTCTACGCCCAGGCGAATTTCCGGGCCGGGCTCAAGCGGCTGACCGGTCTCGGACTCTCGCTCGACGCCTGGGTGTTCCACCCCCAGCTCAACACTGTGATCGATCTGGCGCGCGCCCAACCCGACGCCAACATCATCCTCTGCCATGTCGGCGGCCCGCTCGGCTATGGCCCCTATGCGGGCAAGCGCGCGGAGGTCATTGCCCAGTGGAAGACGGCCATGGCCGAACTCGCCAAATGCCCTAATGTGAGCGTGAAATTAGGCGGCATGATGATGCGCCTCGCGGCCTACGATTATCTGAGCCTGGCCGCACCCCCGAGTTCGGCTGAACTCGCCGCCCATTGGCGGCCTTTCATCGAGCCGTGCATCGAGATGTTCGGCGCCGACCGCTGCCTCTTCGAGAGCAATTTCCCGGTCGAGAAAATGGGCATCGGCTATGCCGCCCTTTGGAACGCGCTGAAGCTCATCGCCGCCGGCGCGTCACCGGCCGAAAAGGTGGCGCTCTTCAGCGGCACGGCGAAGCGGGTCTACAAGCTCGACTGATACCAACTCTCGATGAGTTCGACTCATCGAGAGTTGGCCGGCGCGACCGCGCCGCGCCGCCGGTGCGGCGGAAGCCAAGCGTGCGGAGCGCGCGCCCGGCGTTTGCGGGCGTCTCGATGATCGGTCTCGATCATCGAGACCTGGTATGAGGCGCCTACCGCCGTCACGCCTCCAGCTTGTCCTGCGTCTTGGTTTCAAAATCGCTGGCGTCGTGGCGTTCGCGAAGCTGGCTCGATGGTTCGCCCGAGACGCGGTTGACCATGCGCCCGCGCTTGACCGCCGGCCGCTCGGCGATGGCGTTCGTCCAACGATTGACATGGGCATAGTCCTGGACCTGTAGGAACTCGGCCGCGCCATAGAGGACGCCTTTCGCCAGCGCGCCGTACCAGGGCCAGATCGCCATATCGGCGATCGAATATTCGTCGCCGGCCATATACTCGTTCTCGGCGAGGTGCCGGTCGAGCACGTCCAATTGGCGCTTCGTTTCCATCGCAAACCGATCGATCGCGTATTCGAATTTGGCCGGCGCGTAGGCATAGAAATGTCCGAACCCGCCACCCAGATATGGCGCGGCGCCCATCTGCCAGAACAGCCAGTTCAGCGCTTCGGTGCGCTTGTCGGGATCGGTGGGCAGGAAGGCAGCGAACTTTTCGGCGAGGTAGAGCAGGATCGCGCCGGATTCGAACACGCGCCGAGGCTTGGCCCCGCTGCGATCCACCAGCGCCGGTATCTTGGAGTTCGGGTTCGCCCCAACGAAGCCGCTGCCAAATTGATCGCCGTCGCCGATGCGAATGAGCCAGGCATCGTACTCGGCGCCCGGATGGCCGAGTGCCAGCAGCTCCTCCAGCATCATCGTGACCTTCACGCCGTTGGGTGTGCCCAGCGAATAGAGCTGCAATGGATGCTTGCCAACGGGCAGGACCTTGTCGTGAGTGGGACCCGCGATGGGACGATTGATATTGGCAAATCTGCCGCCGCTCTCCTTGTCCCATTGCCAGATTTTCGGTGGGGTGTAGGCTGACGCTTCGCTCATTTATGCAATTCCTTTTCCGCGAAAAGCTACGGTCGCGGCATTGCCAATTCCGCGCCGTTCAATGGTTCGTTTCGGGATGCAGTGGCTCCGTTATCGGTAACGCGTAACGGATATGGGCAACCCAAAGCTTTCGCGAAGGTTGCCGGATCGGACGTCATAGGCCCCGACATTCGCGCCTCGGGCAGGGTAGTTGCTCTCGATCGCAAAATCCAGCGCGCCCGCAAGTTTGGAAAAATGCGGCCGGTGCGTCGCCGGCCGAAAAGGCGGCGCTCTTCAGCGGCACCTGGAAGCGGGTCTATAAGCTGGATTGATCGGGGGCGGGATCGCCAAGCCCAACGCCCGCAAGCGCCGCTCGCTGGCGGACCGCCATGGCGTCCACGTCGAAGTCCTGGATCAGCTCGTGAAACAGTTGGTGCCAGTTGATCTCGGCCTTGAGGTGCATGAAGACCGAGCCGAGGCCGATGGCGGCGCGATCCACCAGCACGAATTCGCGCGGCGGCTGGATGCCGCCCAGACGGCGCAGCTCGCGATGCACCTTGGCCGCCACGGTGGCGCCATAGAGGCCGCTCTCGCTCTCCTGGATGCGCCGAGCCTTGTCTTCCAGAAGCGGTGCGTAGACGAATTCGGCCCAGATGTTGAGCACCTCGATCATCTCTCGCGAAATACCCTTGAACCCCCAGGTTTCATAGGCCTGCACGGCCAAGTCATGGTCGTCGTCGCGGAGCGCGTTATAAAGGTCGATCACGCCCTTGACGAAGCTCGGCTCGAAGACGCGCACGCAGCCAAAGTCCAAGAGATTGACCGCGCCATCGCCGAGCACGGTGTAGTTGCCAAGATGCGGGTCGCCATGGATGACGCCGTACTCGTAGAATGGCACATACCAGGCGCGAAACATGTTTTGGGCGATGGCGTTGCGGAGTTCGACCGGCCCGCCGACCATGCTGAGAAGGGGTGCCCCATCGAGCCAGGTCATGGTGAGGAGGCGGCCCGTGGAGAGTTCCGCCACCGGCTCCGGCACATGCACGCCGGTTTGGCCCACCAGCATCTGGCGGTAGAGGCGCATATGCGCCGCCTCGCGGCCATAGTCCAATTCCTCGCGCAAGCGCGCCGTGAGCTCGGCATGGATCTGGTCGGTGCGCACGGCCGGGTCGTAACGCTGATAGAGGGCGAAGACGATCTGGAGCTGGCGGAGATCGGCTTCGACCGCTGAGGCCATGTCCGGATATTGCAGCTTGCACGCGACCTCGATTCCCGCGTGGGTTTCCGCCTTGTGCACCTGGCCGAGCGAGGCCGCGTGGGCCGCCACATGGCCGAATTCGCGAAAGCGCCCCTGCCAGCCAGGCCCGAGCTCGCTCGCCATGCGCCGGCGCACGAACGGCCAGCCCATGGCGGGCGCGTTGGCTTGTAGCTGTTTCAGCTCCTCGACATATTCGGCGGGCAAGGCGTCCGGGATAGTGGCCATGATTTGCGCCAGCTTCATCAAGGGCCCGCGCAAACCGCCGATCGCCGCCTTGAGGGCGCTTGCCTCAACGCCCCGGTCGCGCTCGATGCCGAACAGCCGCCCGCCCACGACCCGGGCCGCGAAGCCGCCGACCGTGCCGGACACCCGGGCGTAGCGCCGAACCCTCGCACTCAGCCGATTGGTCTCGTCGTCGGCCATCAGGCCATGGTTTCCAGCTCGTCGACAAAGCCCGCGATGACCGATAGCCCTTTCTCCCAGAAGGCCGGATCGCCGGCATCGAGGCCGAAGGGCGCCAGCAACTCGCCATGGCGGAGCGTGCCGCCCGCCCGCAGCATGTCGAGATAGGCTTCCGCGAATTTGGGGTGGCCTGCCTGGTAGGCCGCGTAGAGCGAGTTCACCAAACAGTCGCCGAACGCATAGGCGTAGACATAGAAGGGCGAATGGATGAAGTGCGGGATGTAGGACCAGTAGCAGCGATAATCGTCCTCGAAGCGGAGCGCCGGCCCCAGGCTCTCGCGTTGCACATCCATCCAGATGTCGCCGAGCCGCTCGGCGGTGATCTCGCCCTCGCGGCGCTCGGCATGCACGCGCTCCTCGAAGCTGAAGAAGGCGACCTGGCGCACCACGGTGTTCAACATGTCCTCGACCTTGCCGGCCAAGAGTGCCCGCCGGCGGCGCGGGTCGCCTTCGCCCTCCAAGAGCCGGCGAAAAGTCAGCATCTCACCGAACACCGAGGCGGTCTCGGCAAGGGTCAGGGGTGTGTCGGCGAGGAAATGCCCCTGGCCCGCCGCCAGCACCTGATGCACCCCATGGCCAAGCTCGTGGGCGAGCGTCATCACATCGCGCACCTTGCCCTGATAGTTGACCAGAAGATAGGGATGCGCGCTTGGCACCGTCGGATGGGCGAAGGCGCCGGGCGCCTTGCCCGGCCGGACGCCGGCGTCGATCCAGGGCCGGTCGAAGAATTGTCGGCCGACGCGCGCCAGCTCGCCCGAGAAGCCGCCATAGGCCGCGAGCACCGTGTCGCGCGCCTCGGTCCAGGGGATGGTCCGGTCATCGTCTTCCGGCAAGGGCGCGTTGCGGTCCCAATAGTCCAATTGCTCGGCCCCGAACCAGCGCGCCTTGAGGGCGTAGTAGCGATGGGAGAGGCGCGGATAGGCGCCGCGAACGGCGGCCACCAGCGCCTCCACCACGCCGTCCTCCACCTGGTTGGAGAGATTGCGCGATGACGTGGGCCGCGCAAAATGGCGCCAGCGATCCTCGATCTCCTTGTCCTTGGCGAGGGTGTTGGTGATGTGGGCAAAGATACGCGCGTGGGCGCCAAGCGTGCGCCCCACACTGCGGGCCGCGTCGCGGCGCACGGTTGCGTCGCGGTCGGAAAGGAGGTGGAAGACCTCGGCGCTGGTGAGCGCGCGGCCGCCGAACTCGAAGCGGAGCGCCGCCATGGTCTCGTCGAAGAGCCGTATCCAGGCGGCGCGCCCCGCCACATGTTTCTCGTGCAACAGGCGCTCCATGTCTTCGGCCAACTGATGCGGGCGGTAGGCGCGGCTGTTCTTAACCCAGGGCGCATAGCGGGCGAGCGCCGGGGCCTTGAGGCGCTCCGCCATCGCCCCCTCCTCGATCTGGTTCATCTCCAGATTGAAAAAGAGCGTGCCGCTGGCGATCGTGGTCACCTTTTCCTGGATGTCCTGATAGAAGCGACCGACCTGGGGATCGGCGAGGTCGCCCGCATGGACCAGCTGGGCGTAGCTCGTCAGGCGAGCCAAGATCTCGTCGATGCGCTCGAATTCCCCGACCGCGGCGCCGAGGGCCGCGCCGTCAAGCGCCGCCACCCGGCCGTGATAGCGGCTGGAAAAAGCCGCCGCCGCCACGCC
This sequence comes from Alphaproteobacteria bacterium, assembly GCA_009694185.1. Lineage (GTDB taxonomy): Bacteria > Pseudomonadota > Alphaproteobacteria > SHVR01 > SHVR01 > SHVR01. Next base: position 31,412 of record SHVR01000015.1, read on the forward strand.
CGCCGTCTCGAGATCGCGGTCGAGCGCCGGGTCCGTCCGGCTCCTGTAAAGGTCACTCAAATCCCAGTTCGGCAAGTGGCCGAGGTCATGGTCTTCCCCGGGTGCGTTGGCGTCAGCCATGACATGTCCTTCTCCAGTCCCTTCGAAGCCATATAATGCCGGCCGAAACATTCGCCAAGGCTACTACCGATATGAGGGGAGCGCGCCGATGCTAGACGATGCCGGACGGGCGGCCGATCCGGGCGGTTATGACAGCCGCCACAATCTGCCGGAATTGTTGTTCGACCGGGCGGCGGCCAAGGGCGAGCGGCCGTTCCTCTGGGCCAAACGGGACGGCGCCTGGCAGTCGCTGAGCTTCGCCGAAGCCGCCCGGCGGACGCGGGCGCTCGCCGGCGGGCTCAATCGGCTTGGGATAGGGCGGGGCGACCGGGTCATGCTGGTCGCCGAGAACCGGCCCGAATGGCTGATTGGCGACATCGCCATCATGGCGGCAGGCGCCGTCTCGGTGCCCGCCTATGTCACCAACACGGCCGGCGACCATCTGCACGTCATGGCGGATTCGGGCGCCAAGGCGGTCATCGTCTCGACCCAGGCGCTGGCCGCCCGCGTGCTCCCGGCCGCCATTCGGGCACCCGCCCTCAAGACCGTCATCGCCATGGAACCCTTGGACCAGCAGCAGAGCCTCGGCCTCGACATCATCCAATGGGACGATCTGCTGATCCTTGGCGAGCCGACCGGGGACGCGGCCCTGCCGGCCTTGGAACGCGGCGATACCGCCTGCATCATCTACACGTCCGGCACCGGCGGGGCGCCCAAGGGCGTCATGCTGAGCCACGGTGCCCTGCTGTGCAATTGCAAGGGCGGCTATCGCCTGCTCCAGAGCCTCGGCCTCGACGACGAGGTGTTCCTGTCGTTCCTCCCCCTCTCCCATTCCTACGAGCATACGGCGGGTCAGTTCTTCCCGATCTCCATCGGTGCCCAGATCTACTATGCCGAAGGGGTGGCGGAGCTCGCCCGCAACATGGCCGAAGTACGACCGACCTTCATGACCGCCGTGCCGCGGCTCTACGAGACAATGCACGGCCGAATCACCGCCGGTCTCGCGAACCAGAGCGCCGTCAAGCGGCGGCTGTTCGAGTGGACGCTCGCCCTTGGCCGGCGGCGCTATGAGGCCGTGGACTCGCTCGGACTCCTGGGTCGCCTCGCCGACAGCCTGCTCGACCGCCTGGTGCGCGACAAGGTGCGGGCGCGCTTCGGCGGGCGCATGAAAGCCCTGGTCTCTGGCGGCGCGCCGCTCAATTATGAGATCGGCCTCTTCTTCACCGCACTCGGGCTGCGCCTCTTGCAGGGCTATGGCCTGACCGAATCGGCGCCGGTCATCAGCTGCAACCCGCCGGAGAAGATCAAGCTCGAGACCGTCGGGCCGGCCTTTCCCGATGTGCGCCTCAGGCTTGGCGAGGACGGCGAGATCCAGGTCCAGGGCGAACTCGTCATGCAGGGCTATTGGAACAATCCGGCCGCCACGGCCGAGGCGATCCGGGACGGCTGGCTCCATACCGGCGATATCGGCACCGTCGATGGCGATGGCTATATCCGGATCACCGACCGCAAGAAGGACCTGATTGTCAATTCGGGCGGCGACAATGTCTCGCCCGCCCGCGTCGAAGGGTTCCTGACCCTGCAACCGGAGATCGCCCAAGCCATGGTGGTCGGCGATCGGCGGCCCTATCTGGTCGCCCTCGTCGTGCCGGATGGCGACTGGGCGGCCGGTTGGGCGAAGGCCAACGGCAAGCCGGCGAATTTAGAAGGCTTGGCCAATGACCCGAATTTCCATAGCCAGATCGCGGCATCGGTGGCGCGGGTCGGCCGCGATCTTTCGGTCATCGAGCGGGTGCGGGATTTCATGCTGACCGCCGAGCCGTTCACGGTCGAGAACGCCATGCTGACGCCCTCGCTGAAGATCCGCCGGCACATTATTCTGGAACGCCATGGGGCCGCCCTCGAGGCACTCTATGGCGGCCGGCCGGGGTGACCTCGCGTCGCTTCGCAGCACCCCGTTATTCCGATCGGCCCGCGTCGTGCTATGATTCCAACCATGATCGTCAAGGCCGACACTCGCTACGAAAGTGACTTCTACGCCTGGACCCAGGAACAGGCGGCGGCGCTGCGTCGCCTGGGCGCGGCGCGCCTGAACTTGCCGCTCGACTGGGAGAACATTGCCGAGGAGATCGAGAGCATGGGCCGCAGCGAGCGCACGGCACTGAAGACGTGCCTGGTGCGCGTGCTCGAGCACTTGCTGAAGCTCGAATACTCCCCGGCTTCGGAACCACGCGCCGGGTGGAAACGGTCGGTGATCGAGCATCGTCTAAGGTTGCCGGAAATCCTCAAGGAGAATCCGAGCCTCGCTCCTCAGCTCCCCGACCTGATGCGTTCCGCCTGGGAGATGGCGAGGGCGCTTGCCGCGCAAAGCGTTGTCGATTTCGATGGTTTGAATGCCGACATTCTCCCGACCGAGTGCCCGTATCAAACGGACGCCGTGTTCGACAGGTCCTGGCTGCCGGCCAGCAGGCACGGCCTGGCCTGAGGGCCTAATTTCGATATCCGATCGGTCGCGGAGCGGCGCCGGCCGGCGTGACAAGGCGCCGGCCCTGGCCTAGCCTTGCCGGTGGACGGTCGACCCCGTCGATCCGCCAGCTCGCTACCAATAACGTGAACACAGGGGAGAACGCCATGCGACACGGATATCTCGCCTCGACCGCGGTCGGGCTCTTGATGCTGGCTTGGCCAGCCTTGGCCGAGATCGCCATTTCGGCCAACGACAACAAGCTGGTGCTGGTAAACGGCGTCGGCACGGTGGTGAAGGACCCGCCGCCCGATACCATCTCGATCATCGACGTGAAAGGAGGCAAGGCCAAGCTGCTGACCGAGATCGCGGTGCCGGCGAGCGTGGTCGGCCCGCCACTCAGCGTCGCCATCGCGCCGGGCGAGAAGCTGGCGCTGGTCACGGCGGCGATGAAGATCAATCCAGCCGACCCCACCAAGCAGGTGGCCGACAACAAGCTCAGCGTGATCGACCTAGAATCGAACCCGCCCAAGGTCATCGCCACGCTGGAGACCGGCGCATCGCCGGCCGGTCTCTCGATCAACCGCCAGGGCACCATGGCGCTGGTGGCCAATCGCGAAGAAGGTTCCGTCTCGGTGTTTAAGATCGCCGGCAAGCAGGTGACCGCCGCCGGCAAGGTGGCCATCGCCGACGCGAAGTCCGGCGTCAGCCACCCCATGTTCACCCCGGATGGCAAGACCGCCCTGGTGACGCGCGACGGCGACAGCTTCATCTCGGTCCTCAAAATCGACGGCGACCAGGTGACCTACACCAAGCGCGACATGAGCGCCGGCCAGCGGCCCTATGGCATGGACATCTCGTCGCGGGGTGATTTTGCCGTGGTGGCTAATATCGGTCGCGGCGGCGGCGACAGCGACACCGTCAGCCTGATCGACATGAAGGCCGAGCCGCCCCGGGTGGTCGACACCATCACCGTCGGCCAGACGCCGGAGGGCATCAAGATATCGCCGGACGGCAGGACGATCGGCGTGGTCGTGATGAACGGCAGCAACAAGGCGAAGGAATCGCCGTTCCTCAGCGACCATGGTAAGCTGGTGCTGCTCACGGTCAAGGGCAAGAAATTCGTGCGGCTCGCCGAAGCCAAGATCGGCCATTGGAGCCAGGGTGTGGCCTTCGCCAGCGACAACAAGACCATCCTCGTTGGCAACATGGTCGAGAAGAACGTGCAGATATTCCAGCTCGACGACGGCAAGCTCGCCAACACCGGTGAGATCAAGGTGGGCGGCGGGTCGGCGGCGGTGCGTTTCGCCGATAAGCCGGTCAAGGTCAAGGCCGATTAGAGCACTGTTACATTTACCGGAATCATTTGCCCCTCACCCGTCTCGCTACGCTCGACACCCTAGCTCCCACGGGGGCGAGGGTCGGGGTGAGGGGTGGATCCATCCCCAAGCTTGTCGATCGTTTCGCCAAGATGCCCTTGGACGCAACGAAAATTCCTTGTTTCGCCTCAACTTGTGTCGGCCGGCGGGTGATCTACAATCACCCCCATGCCGCGACCTGGGAGCGAGCCGATGGCTGCCGCCGTCTCTCCGCTGAGCCTCGACGATAAATACACGGCCAATGACGGCCGGGTGTTCCTGACCGGGACCCAGGCGCTCGTCCGCCTGCCCTTGGTGCAGCGCCGCCGCGACCTGGCCCAGGGCGTCAATACCGCGTGCTATATCTCGGGCTATCGCGGCTCGCCGCTCGGCGGCTTCGACCAACAGCTCTGGCAAGTACGCAAATTCCTGGACGAGCATCATGTCCGCTTTCAGCCCGGCGTGAATGAGGACCTGGCGGCGACGGCACTCTGGGGAACCCAGCAGACCGGCCTCTTCGGCGATGCCAAATATGATGGCGTCTTCGGCATCTGGTACGGCAAGGGGCCGGGTGTCGACCGCTCGGGCGACGCCTTCAAACACGCCAATCTGGCCGGAACCCAGCGCCATGGCGGCATTCTGGCCATCGCCGGCGACGACCACACCTGCAAGTCCTCGACCACCGCGCACCAGAGCGAGTTCGCCTTCGTCGACGCCATGATCCCGGTCCTGGTGCCGGCGGGCGTGCAGGAATTTCTCGATTACGGCATCCATGGCTGGGCGCTCTCGCGCTATGCCGGCGTGTGGGCCGCCTTGAAGGCCATTGCCGAGACGGTCGACAGCTCGGCCACCGTCTTCGCCGACATCGACCGGGTCCGGGTGGCGATACCGACCGATTTCGACATGCCGGCCGAGGGCCTCAACATCCGTTGGCCCGATCCGTGGCTCGCGCAAGAAGAACGCCTGCACCGCCTGAAGATTCCGGCGGTGCTGGCCTATGCGAGAGCCAATCGTCTCGACCGGGTGGTCCTCGGTGGCCCGCGCCGGCGGCTCGGCATCGTGACGGTCGGCAAATCCTATCTCGACGTCCGCCAAGCGCTCGACGATATGGGCCTCGACGAGCGGACCGCCGCCACCATCGGCCTCGCGGTCTACAAGGTGGGCCTCGCCTGGCCGGTCGAGCCCGAGGGGCTGCGCGCCTTCGCCGAGGGCCTCGAGGAAATCATCGTGGTGGAGGAAAAGCGCGGCCTGATCGAGCCGCAGCTCAAGGACATCCTCTACCATCTGCCGGCCGAGCGGCGGCCGCGCATCTCGGGCAAGCGCGATGTGGCGGGTGCCCCCCAGTTCCAGTCCCATGGCGAGCTGACACCCAGCGACGTGGTGCGCGTGCTGGCGCCGAAGCTCGGGCCCATGCACAAGAGCGAGCGCATCGAGCGTCTGTTGGCGCTCATCGAAGCCGGGCGGCGGCCGAACGCGGCCGGGGTCCCGAGCCTCGTGCGCACGCCCTATTTCTGCTCCGGCTGTCCCCACAATACGTCGACCCGGGTGCCCGAAGGCAGCCGGGCGCTCGCCGGCATCGGCTGCCATTTCATGGCCCAGTGGATGGACCGCAACACCGCGACATATACCCATATGGGCGGCGAGGGTGCGAGCTGGATCGGCCAGGCGCCGTTCGTCACCACGCCGCACGTCTTCCAGAACATGGGCGACGGCACCTATTTCCATTCGGGCTATCTGGCGGTCCGGGCGGCAGTCGCCGCGGGCGTTACCATGACCTACAAGATCCTGTTCAATGACGCCGTGGCGATGACCGGCGGCCAACCGGTGGACGGCGAGCTGACGGTTCCCAAGGTCGCCCGCCAGCTCGTGGCCGAGGGCGTCACGGAGGTCGTGGTGGTGAGCGACGAGCCCGAGAAATACCCCTCCGGCGCGGGGCTGCCGCCCGGCATGCGGGTCGAGCATCGCGACGATCTCGACCGCCTGCAACGCGAATTGCGCGCCTTGCCGGGTGTGACGGCCATCGTCTACGACCAGACCTGCGCCGCCGAGAAACGCCGGCGGCGCAAGCGCGGCCGGATGCCCGATCCGCCGCGGCGCGTCTTCATCAACGAACTGGTCTGCGAAGGCTGCGGCGATTGCGGCAAGGCGTCGAATTGCGTCTCGGTGCTACCGGTCGAGACCGAGTTCGGCCGCAAGCGCGCCATCGACCAATCGAACTGCAACAAGGACTTCTCCTGCCTCAAGGGCTTCTGCCCGAGCTTCGTCACCGTCCATGGCGGAACGCCTCGCCGCCAAAAGGCGGGTGCCGGCGGCGTGGCGCTCGCCGACCCGGGCATGGGCCTGCCGCCGCCGGCGTTGCCGAGTGCCGCCGAGCCCTATGGCATCCTGATCAACGGCATCGGCGGCACCGGCGTCATTACCATCGGCGCGGTGCTGGCGACGGCCGCCCATATCGACGGCAAGGCGGCGACGGTCATGGACATGACCGGCCTTGCCCAGAAGGGCGGCGCCGTCTGGAGCCATCTACGCATCGCGGAGCGGGCCGAGGATCTCCATGCCGTGCGCATCGCGGGCGGCGGGGCCAGGCTCTTGATCGGCTGCGATCTGGTGGTCTCGTCCCAGATCGAGACCTTGTCCAAGCTCTTGTCCGGCGGCACGCGTGCCGTCGTCAACAGCCACCACACCTTCACCGGCGACTTCACCCGCCAGCCGGACATGGCATTTCCCGCCGCAGAGCTGATCGAGCGCATCCGCCATGCCGCCGGCAGTGACTCCAGCGACTTTCTCGATGCGACGCGCCTTGCGACGGCGCTGCTCGGCGATTCCATCGCCACCAATCTGTTCATGACCGGCTACGCCTTCCAGAAGGGGCTGATCCCGGTCTCGCTCGCCGCGATCGAACGGACCATCGAGTTGAACGGTGTCGCGGTCAACGCCAACAAGATGGCCTTCGCCTGGGGCCGGCGCGCGGCCCATGATCCGGCCTCGGTCGAGGCGGCCGCCGCCCCGGTTGCCGGGCCAGCCGCGCCCGTCGTGGCGCAAACGCTCGACCGGATCGAGGCGACACGCCAAGCCTTCTTGGTCGATTACCAGGATGCGGCCTATGGCGCGCGTTATGCCACGCTGGTGCGCCGGGTCCAAGTCGCGGAAGCCGAGCGGACCAAGGGCCGGACCGGCCTCGCCATGGCGGTCGCGCGCTACTATTTCAAGCTGCTCGCCTACAAGGACGAATATGAAGTGGCGCGGCTCTACGCCGATCCCGCGTTCAAGGAAAAGCTGGCCAAGCAGTTCGAGGGCGACTATCGCATCGAGTTCAATCTGGCGCCGCCCCTACTCGCGCGCAACGACCCGGCGACCGGCGCACCCAGGAAGCTGCGGTTCGGCGGCTGGATGCTCACCGTTTTCCGCCTGTTGGCCCCCTTGAAGCGCCTGCGCGGCACGGCCTTCGACATCTTCGGATACAGCGCCGAACGGCGGACCGAGCGCCAGCTCATCCGGGACTATGAAACGCTCGTCGAGGAACTGCTCGCCAACCTCGACCATGACAATCACCAGATCGCCGTGGACCTTGCCAGCCTGCCGGAGCAGATTCGCGGCTACGGCCATGTGAAGGCGACCCACTTGGCGGCGGTGAAAGAGCGGGCGGCGAAGCTGCTGACCGCCTTCCGCAATCCCCATTCCCGCGTCAGCGCGGCGGAGTAGCACCATGGCGGAAGCAACGGCCATCATCGTCGGCGTCGGACCCGGCCTCGGCGCGGCGCTGGCCCGGCGTTTCGCGGCTGCGGGCATGGCTGTCGCGGTCGCCGCGCGCGATCCGATCAAGCTCGGTCCCATCGTCAACGGCATCGCCACCGGCAAGGCGCGCGCCTATGCGTGCGATGCCACCAGCGAGCGCCAGGTGCAGCAGCTATTCGCCGCCGTGACCCAGGATCTGGGCGCGCCGGACCTGGTCGTGTTCAATGCCAGCGGACGGGTGCGGAAATCGCTCCTGGAGATCGGCGTCGAGGAGTTCGAGCGCGCCTGGCGCAACGCCTGCCTCGGCGGTTTCATCGTCGGGCGCGAGGCGGCGCGGGCGATGTTGCCACGCGGGCGGGGCAAGATCCTGTTCACGGGCGCCACGGCCTCGGTCAAGGGCTTCTCCGGCTCGGCCGGCTTCGCGGTCGGCAAGTTCGGGCTGCGCGGCCTCGCCCAGTCCATGGCCCGCGAGCTGCATCCCCAGGGCATCCATGTGGCGCATATCGTCGTCGATGGCGGCATCGCCTCGCCGAGCCGCCCCCAGGACGCCGCCAAGCCCGAGGCACTGCTGGAGCCCGACGCGATCGCCCAGGTCTATTACGATCTCTATTGTCAGCCGCGGAGTGCCTGGACCCACGAGATCGATCTCAGGCCCTGGGTCGAGCGATTCTGAGCGAGGGCCAGTGAACGAAATTCGGGGAGGGGGAATGGCGGCGCTGGATCGCGGAGAAATCGTTAGGCTGCTGGAAAGGCTCGGCGATCCCGCCGATGGCGAGGCACTGGCAGCAGCGCGCGCGCTGCACCGAACGATTCAGGAAGCCGGCGTCGCCTGGGAGGCACTACTGGCCGATCCGGAAACCGGCGAGGAATCCCAGGTGCCGGACGCTCCCGTCGATACGCCGGAGGTGCCCCAGGGCCTCCCAGTTGGCGAAACGAAAGCCGATCTGGCGTTGATCGAGCGCATGCTCGCCGGTTTCGATCTCTCCGATACGGCCCGCGACGATCTGACCGGCCTCAAGGACGACATCGAGCGGGGCGAATTCACCGAGCAGGACCGGCGCTTCATCAACGGGCTGCATAGCCGGCTCGCCAACAAGCGGTGAGGCGCCGATGTATCGCGTCGGCGTCGATGTGGGAGGCACGTTCACCGACTTCACCCTGTTGGACGAGCGCCAAGGGACCGTCCTCTTCCACAAGTCGCCGTCGACGGCCGACGACCCTTCGGCCGCGATCGAGCGGGGCCTCGACGAGATCGCCACCCGGCATGGCGTCGACCTTGGCCGGATCGTCCACCTGGGTCATGGCACGACGGTCGCAACCAACCTCGTCATCGAAGGCCGGGGCGAGCCGGTCGGCCTGATCACGACGCGGGGCTTTCGCGACGTGCTCGAGATCGGCCGCCAGACCCGGCCCGACCTCTACGACTACCGGGTGCGCCGGCCGCCGCCGCTGGCCCGCCGCGCCCATCGCCTGGAAGTCACCGAACGCATGGCGGCCGATGGCACGGTGCTGGTGCCGCTCGATGCGGTCGAAGTGGCGGCCGCCGCCCGAGCGCTCGCCGGCTTCGGGCTGAAGAGCGTCGCCATCCTGTTTCTGCACGCCTACCGCAATCCGGCCCATGAGCGGCGCGCCCGCGACATCGTGGCGGGCATCATGGAGGGTGCCTTCATCACGCTTTCAAGCGATGTGCTGCCGGAATTTCGTGAGTATGAGCGCGCCTCGACCACGGCGCTCAACGCCTATGTGGGGCCGCGCATGCGGGCCTATCTCGACCGATTCGTCGCCCGCGTTCGCGGCCTGGGGGTCAAGGGCGAGCCCTACACCATCCACTCCAACGGCGGCCTGATGTCGATTGCAACGGCCGGCGCCGTGCCGGTGCGCACCTGCCTCTCGGGGCCGGCGGCGGGCGTGGTGGGTGCCGCGGCGATCGCGGCGGCGGCCGGTTTTCCCGACGTGGTGACGTTCGACGTGGGTGGCACCTCGACCGATGTGTCGCTGGTCAAGGACGGAAAGCCGCTTTTTACCGGCGACCGGCTGGTGGCTGGCTATCCCGTGCGCACGCCCATGATCGACGTGCATGTGATCGGCGCTGGCGGCGGCAGCATCGCGCGCATCGATGACGCGGGCGGCCTCAAGGTCGGACCCGAGAGCGCCGGCGCCGAGCCCGGCCCCGTCGCCTATGGCCGGGGCGGCCGGTCCGTCACCTTGACCGACGCCAATCTGGTGCTGGGGCGCCTCAACGGTGTCGCCCTCCTCGATGGCCGCATGCCGGTCGATCGGGACGCGGCGGCGCGCGCCCTCGACGAACAGGTGGCGCGGCCGCTCGGGATCACCCTCGAACGGGCGGCCCAGGGTATCCTTGCCATTGCCGTCTCCAACATCGCCCGCGCCATCCGCTCGGTCTCGACCGAACGCGGCCACGACCTCGCCGGTTTCGCCTTGTTCGCCTGCGGCGGGGCCGGACCGCTGCACGCGGCCGAGGTGGCGCTCGAAGTGGGTTGCCCGCGCATCCTGGTGCCGCAAGCGCCGGGCACGCTCTGCGCGCGCGGCATTCTTCTCTCCGATCTCAATTTCGATTTCGTGCGCACCCTGATCGCCACCGCCGACCCCGCGTCATGGGCCAATGTGGTCCAGCACTTTCACGACATGCGGACCGAGGCGGAAGCGTGGCTCGGACGCGAGCGCGTGCCGGCGGATCGGCGGCGCTTCCGCTGCTTCATCGAGGCGCGCTACCGGGGCCAGAATTTCGAGGTGCCGGTCGAACTCCCCGCTATTGCAGCGGAGGGCCTCGCCGGCTTTCTGGCAGCCTTCGCCGCTCGCCACCATCAGGAATACGGCTATGCCATCGCCGGGCGCGCGGTCGAGATCGTCAATGGCCGCATCCAGGCCATCGGCGCCGTGCCGAAGGCACCCCTAGAGGCCAATCACCAGGGCGGCCCGTCGCTCGGGGCCGCTCGCGTCGCCGAGCGGCCGGTCTGGTTCGGGGAAAGCTGGCACGAGACGGAAGTCTATTCCCGAGCGCGGCTGCCCGTCGGCGAACCCATCCCGGGGCCCGCCATCGTCGAGGAAATGAGCAGCACGACATGGCTTCCGCCGGGCCAGGCGGCGCGCGTCGATGGCTTCGGCAATATCGTCATCGACCTCAAGGAGAGCGGCGCGCCATGAGCGACGAAACCGCCGCGATCGACGCCATCGCCATGGAAATCTTCAGCAACCGCCTGCTCTCGATCACCGAGGAGATGGGCAATCATTTGGTGCGCTCGTCCTTCTCGCCCAACATCAAGGAGCGGCGGGACTGTTCGGTGGCGCTGTTCGACGCCCGGGGCCGGCTGGTGGCACAAGCCGCGCACATTCCCATTCACCTGGGCTCGCTCTTGGGCGCCGTCGAGGCGGTACTCAAGACCTATCCCATCGACACGCTCCGGCCCGGCGATGCCTTCGTTTGCAACGACGCCTATCTCGCCGGCGGAACCCATCTGCCGGACATTTCCATCGTGACCCCGGTCTTCGCCGAGGGCCGGGTGCGCTTCTTCACGGCGTGCCTTGGCCACCATGCGGATGTGGGCGGCGCCGTGCCGGGTTCGATCAGCCCGAGTGCCGCCAGCATCTTCGAGGAAGGCATCCGTATCCCGGCAACCCGCATCGCGACCGCCGGCCAGCTCGAGGAAGGCATCCTCCGGCTGATATCCGAGAATACCCGCGAACCCGAGGACCGCACCCTCGACCTCAAGGTCCAGATTGCGGTCAACGAAAGCGGCGCCCGCGCCGTCGAGGCGCTGATCCGGCGCATGGGCATAGCCGGTGCGGAAAGGGCCGTCGACGACCTCCTCGCCTATACCACCCGCCGCCTCCAGAACCGCATTACCCGGCTCAGGCCCGGCCGTTATGGCTTCACGAGCTGGATGGACGATGACGGCATGGGTGGCCCGCGCGTGCCGATCGTGGCGGCGGTGACGGTCCGGGGCGACCGTCTCCATCTCGACATGACCGGCACCGGCCCGCAATCGCGCGGCGGTTTCAACGTCATGCCGTCGGGCGTGTTGGCCACCGTCGGCTACGCGGTCAAGGCGCTCCTGGATCCGGGCCTCTTGCCGAACAACGGCCTGTTCGCGGCGATCGACCTCACCGTGCCCGAGGGCACGATCCTCAATCCGCGCTTTCCGGGCGCGGTCGGCGCCCGCACCACCACTTGCCAGAAGCTCGCCGGCGCCATCTTCGGTGCCTTCCAGGCGATCCTGCCGGAGAGCGAGGCGATGGCATCGAGCCACGATGTGCTGGCCGGCATGGTCTTTTCGGGCCGTGCCAAGCGACGCCAAGGCACCTATGTCTATCTGGAAACGGTCGGCGGCGGCATCGGCGCGCGCGGCGATGGCGACGGCATGGACGGCGCCCATGTGCACATCACCAACTCGCTCAACATGCCGGTGGAGGCGGTCGAGAACGAATATCCGCTCCGGGTCGAGGAATATGCCCTGGTCCCCGACAGTGGCGGCGCGGGCCGCTATCGGGGTGGCCTGGCGATTGCCCGCGAGGTGCGGATTCTGGAGGATGGCACGACCTTTTCGGGCCGCGCCGACAGCTTCGTGACCCGCGCCGAGGGCGCCATGGGTGGCCTCGGCGGGGCCAATTGCCGGGTGATCCGCAACCATGGCACGAACCGGGCGGAAATCATGGACCCGAAACAGCGCCTGTTGCAGCTTGCCGCCGGCGAGACCATTCGCATGGAAACGCCCGGCGCCGGCGGCTTCGGGCCGCCCCAGGACCGGGCGATTGCCGCACTGGCCCGCGACCTCGAGGACGGCAAGGTGAGCGCGGCCCGGGCGGCGCCTGATTATGGGCCGGACCTGCTGGCGGCAGCACTTGGCCTCAAGGCGACGCGGCCCTGACATTGCCCGCGAAAATGCCCTATATTTCGTGCGTCATGCTGGAAAAAAATCCACACACCGGCTCGCTCGCCAAACTGATGAGCGAGCTGCAAACGGCGGAATTGACCGAGCTGTTCCAATTGCTGAGCGACGGCTCGCGCCTGCGTATTCTGCTTACTTGCCTCGACCGGCCGCTCGCCGTCGGCGATATCGCGGCCGACCTCAAGCTCAGCCCGTCGCTCGTGAGCCACCATCTCCGCCTATTGCGCGCCGCGCGCCTGGTCAGTGCGTCGCGCAGCGGTCGCAAGGTGTTCTACACCGTGACCGACGAGCATATCCGCCGGGTGTTGAGCGACATGGTCGAGCATGTGGTGTTCGGGTGAGCGACGCCCCCTCGCCCGACGATCCCTTGCCGCGCCAGAGGATCGCCGTGCTCGATTCGACCATGGCCTATGTCGACACGGGCGGGGTACTACCCCCCGTCGTCTTCCTGCATGGCAACCCGACATCGGCCTATCTCTGGCGGAACGTGATCCCCCATGTGGCACCGGTGGCGCGCTGCCTTGCCCCCGATCTGATCGGCATGGGCCGGTCGGCGAAGGCGCCCGCCGGCCGCTATCGCTTCACCGACCATGCCCGTTATCTCGACGCCTGGTTCGAGGCGCTTGGATTGACTCGCGACGTCATCCTGGTCGGCCATGACTGGGGCTCGGCACTCGCCTTCCATTGGGCGCGCCGCCACCCCGATCGGGTCGCGGGGATCGCCTATATGGAAGCGATCGTCCGCCCGCTCACCTGGCAGGAGTGGCCCGAGAATGCCCGCCAGGTCTTCCAGGCCATGCGCTCGCCCGCCGGCGAGGCGATGGTCTTGGCGAAGAACGTCTTCGTCGAGCGCATCCTGCCGGCGAGCGTGCTGCGGGGCCTGGGCGAGGCCGAAATGGCGGTCTATCGCGCCCCCTTCGCCGAAGCCGGCGAGACGCGCCGCCCGACCCTCACCTGGCCGCGCGAAATTCCGGTCGGCGGCGAGCCCCCGGACGTGATCGCCATCGTCAAGGCTTACGCGGACTGGCTCCAGGCGAGCCCGATCCCCAAGCTCTTCGTCAATGCCGAGCCCGGCTCCATCCTGGTCGGCGCCCAGCGCGACTTCTGCCGCGCCTGGCCCCATCAGCGCGAGGTGACGGTGGCGGGGTCGCACTTCATCCAGGAGGACTCAGCCAGCGAAATCGGCGCCGCCATTGCCGAGTTCGTCAGGGATGTAAGGTCTCAACCGGCCATGACGCGCTAGTGGAAAAAGGTCAGACCTTTCCCTCGCGGAATCGGTCAACCTCGGTCTGGACGAAACCGGTGGACAGGCTCGCCACGCCGAAGCGCTCGGAAAGAGAGGCAACAAGGGGATAGACCGTGCCGGCAAGATCATCTTCGATCCTTTGCGCCGAGACGATCGCCTCGATCAATGCTTCATCGCTCTTCGCGGGACGAAGCGCATGCAACATGTTGGCGGGTGAGCCGCCCAAGTGTCGCGGGACCCGGCCCGACAGCCCGCTGTAAAGCGCGCGGAAGCGGACCGTAATCTCGGCGCCCGCGTCCTGCTTCATCGCCCGCGCGACGCGAGCGGCATGCAACAACCCTTCGGCCAGGCGCCAGATGTGTACACTTGTGTCGAGGATGGTGCCGGGAGGAACCGTTTCAACGGAGTCTTCCGCGTAGCCCCGGATCAGAAAGAACCGGCCCGCCGGGGTCGCGCGCCAGAAGTCCGAGTGAGCGGGATCCGTAAATCTGCGATCAATCTCATCATCGCCGAGCTTCACCCAGCATTCGAGTGTGCCATCAATTTCACGGGGCGCGAACTCCGCGCGTTCCAAGGTTATGAACATTGGCCAACCGGTGTGGCGTATCTCCGCTTTCTCGATCACCCCGGCGAGTTTCGGCAGATCGGGCATGTTGATGTTGCCGGCAAGCGCATAGCGGCTTGCTGTTCCGGCGGCTGGTCCAACAGGCCGTCGATCTCGGCCCGGTCCCCGTGAGCGATATCCTGGGCGGAACGCCATCTCGGCAGCACCCAACCGATTGATCGAACTTGAGTCAGGTGCATAGCCCTAAAACCAATAATAACGGCATAGGCGCCGCCATGCTGGCTTCGCCAAGAATGTACGGTTTCAGCCAGCCATGAAGCCGCCATCCACATTGTAGTTGGCACCGCTCACATAGCTCGACCGGTCGGAGGCGAGCCAGCAGACCATCTCGGCGATTTCCTCGGCTCGGCCCATGCGCCTAAAGGGCGTCAAGGCCATCAGTTCCTTGCCGCGCCGGGCCATCACATCGCGGGTCATGTCGGTTTCGATATAGCCGGGGCAGACGGAATTCACCCGCACGCCGTTCTCGGCATATTCGATCGCCGCCGTCTTGGTGAGGCCGACCACGCCATGCTTGGCCGCCACATAGATGGACGAGGTCGGCAACCCCGCCAGGCCCGCGATCGAGGCGGTGTTGACGATGGCGCCCTTGCCCTGTTTCACCATCTGTTCGAGCTCGCCGCGCATGCAGAGCCATACCCCCTTAAGATTGACGTCGATCATGCGATCGAAGGCGGCTTCCGGCCAGTCGGCCGTCTTCTTGCCGAGGGCATCCACCTGATAGCCGGCAATGCCGGCATTGTTGAAGGCGCAGTCGAGCCGGCCGAAGGCCGAGACCGCCGCCTGAATCATGGCCGCGACTTGATCGGGCTTGGTCACATCGCAGCCGATCGACATGGCCTGGCCGCCGGCCGTATTGATCATGGCGACGGTTTCCTTGGCGCCGTCCAAATTCATGTCGGCGACCGCCACCCGGGCACCCTCACGGGCAAACAGCAGCGCGGTCGCCCGCCCGATGCCCCGCCCACCGCCCGTGATCAGCGCCGTCTTGCCGTCCAGCATGCCCGCCATGGCGTTCCTCCCGGTTCCCGTATCTGGCTCACCCTTGACATACTGCCGAGCCAGCGCCATCGCAACGTGGATTCGGGCGAATCGTAACGATTGCGGATGCTCGCCCCGGCAGGCATTCTGCGCCCCGGTTGCGGCGTCGCACGAAATGAGGAGAGACCCATGCACGACATTGTCATCAAGGGCGGCAGCATCGTCGACGGCAGCGGCGCGGCCGCGCGGGCGGGCGACATTGCCATTAACGGCGACCGCATCGTGGCGGTTGGCGACAAGGCGGGTCCCGCGCGGCGGGTCATCGATGCCGATGGCCTGCTGGTGACGCCGGGCTGGGTCGACATCCACACCCATTACGACGGCCAGGCCACTTGGGACCCCATGCTGGCGCCCTCGTCCTGGCATGGTTCGACCACGATCCTGTTCGGCAATTGCGGCGTCGGCTTCGCGCCCGCCCGGCCCGAACATCGTGCCGGCCTGATCGAACTCATGGAGGGGGTCGAGGACATCCCCGGCATCGCGCTCACCGAAGGCCTGAAATGGGACTGGGAGAGCTTCCCGGATTTCCTCGATGCCCTCGAGCGCCAGCCGCGCACCATCGACATCGGCGCCCAGATGCCGCACCACGCGCTCCGCGTCTATGTCATGGGCGAGCGCGCCATCCGGCGCGAGACCGCCACCGCCGACGACATCGCCCAAATGTGCCGCCTGACCGAAGAGTCGCTCCGGGCCGGCGGCTTCGGGTTCACCACGTCGCGCACCGACCAGCACAAGACGCCGGCTGGCGACATGGTGCCGGGCCGCTATTCCGAGGCCGACGAGCTGGTTGGCATCGCCCAGGCGCTCGGCAAAGTGGGTGCCGGCGCCTTTGGATTTACGGGTGACTTCGAGGACGAAGACAGCGAGTTCGTCTGGATGAACCGGATCGGTCGCGAGACCGGCCGGCCCGTCTGGTTCTTGCTGACCGACCGCTCCTACGATCCAAAGCGCTGGCGGCGGCTGATGAACGGCGTGCACCAGGCACGCGCCAATGGCGTGCCCATGACGGCCCAAGTGGCGGGCCGTCCGGTCGGCCTCATCCTCGGCCTCTTCACCTCGCTCACCCCCTTCTCGATCCGTCCCACTTTCCGGGACCTGGCAAAGCTGCCGATCGACGAGCGGCTCCGGCGGCTGCGTGACCCGGAGGTCCGGCGAGCCATCCTGAACGAGCCGGTTTCCGAGACCCTTTTAAATATCCTGCCGCCCTTGACCCAGCAGATCGCGACCCGCTGGGATCGCACCTATCTCCTCGGCGATCCGCCGGACTATGAGCCGCCGGCGGACCAGAGCATCGCGGCCCTCGCCGCGCGCACCAACCAGACGCCGGCCGAATATTGCTACGACTATCTGACCGGCGAGGATGGCACCCGCATGCTGTTCTTCCCGGTCACCAACTATGTCACCGGCGACCATGAGCCGGTGCGCGAGATGCTGGGCGAGCCCAACACGCTTCTGGGGTTGAGCGATGGCGGCGCCCATTGCGGCGTCATTTGCGACGCGAGCGTGCCGAGCTTCATGCTGACCCACTGGGTGCGCGACAGGAAACGCGGCGCGCGCCTGCCCCTCGAATGGGTCGTCAAGCGCCAGACCAGCGAGACGGCAGCCTTCTTCGGCTTCCATGATCGGGGCCTCTTGAAGGCCGGCATGAAGGCCGACGTCAACGTCATCGACATGGAGCGACTTCGCCTGCATGTGCCCAAAATCGTCAACGACCTGCCGGCGGGCGGCAAGCGCCTGATCCAGAAGGTCGATGGCTATCGGGCAACCATCGTCTCGGGCCAGCCAGTGTTCGAGGAAGGCAACGCGACCGGCGCCATACCGGGCAAGCTAGTGCGCGCTGGACGGATCTGACGAGCACGCGGGAGCGGGGCGACATGGAGTTCGGCGCGGCGATCTTCTGCACCGATTATTCGATGCGCCCCGCCGAGGTCGGCCGCGCACTCGAGGAGCGCGGCTTCGACTCCCTTTGGCTGCCGGAACATTCCCATGTGCCGTTGCCGCGCCGCTCGCCCTGGCCCGGCGGCGGCGAGCTACCGAAATTCTATTACGACGTGATCGATCCCTTTGTCGGCCTGGCGAGTGCCGCCGCCGTCACGACCCGACTCAAGCTTGCGACCGGCATCTGCCTCGTCATCCAACGCGATCCGATCCAGACCGCGAAAGAGGTGGCGACCCTCGACCTCCTCTCGGGCGGGCGCTTCCTGTTCGGCGTCGGCGGCGGCTGGAACGCCGAGGAGATGGCGGATCACGGCACAGTCTTCGAGACGCGCTTTGCCGTCATGGCCGAGCGGATCGAGGCGATGCGGGCGATCTGGACCGAGGCGAAGCCCGAATATCGCGGCACGTATGTGGATTTCCCGCCGATGATGACCTGGCCGAAGCCGGCGCAAAAACCGTACCCGCCGATCATTGTCGGTGGCGCTTTCCCCCATGGTGCCAGGCGCGCCATTGCTTACGGCGATGGCTGGGTCCCGTTGGCGCGGCCGGGCTTCGACATCCTCGACCAGCTACCGAAGTTCCGCCAGATGGTGGCCGAAGCGGGTCGTGAGCCCGCGAGCTTGCCCATCTCCATTTTCTATGCCGAACCGGACCTCGATACCATGCGGCGCTGGCGGACGGCTTCGGTCGCGCGCGCCGTCGCGATGCTGCCCTCGGCCAAGGCGGACGTGATCCTGCCCCTCCTCGACCGCTGGGCCGATATCATCCGCCGGCTGTAGCCAAGACTGCTCAGGGCCAGGCACTGTCTCACTTTGAAATTTCCCGGCTGTTCCCCGTCAGCACCTATGAGACAGATATGCGGTATTGAGCAGAGGAGGGTTTTGGTCTCATCGTAGTGACGAAGGAACGAAGATGAGACCAAAACCCTCTGCCCGAAAATCGCCCGGTGAGCGGGCGTTGCAGGACATTCGC